>JAAUQD010000101.1 GCA_012032815.1 Flammeovirgaceae bacterium | reverse complement strand
AATATCATCCTGAACTAAAAAGTACCGTACAGAATCCTCACCCTTTATTTGTAGGGTTTGTGGATGCGGCATTAGTACATAAAAAACAGCACTCATAATTTCGATTTGTTATCATGGATAGAAACTCAGCCATTGGCTTACTTCTGATTGGACTCATTCTCTTTGTTTATTTCTACTACTTCAATCCAACGCCACCTGAAGCGGAGTCTCCCGCACTAACCGAGCAGCAGGTGCCAACTCAAATTCAGGAAACACCTGAAAGTCCGGAAGGAATCGCTAAAGACTCACTTGGTCAACCTGGAGCTGAATCATTGGCCATGGTCGCGAAGGGCAAGAAAGAACTGAAGCAAATTGAGAATGAAGACCTGATCATATCATTTAGCAACCTGGGCGCAACGATCGATCAGATTGAACTGAAAAAATTCAAGTCGTATTCAAAACAACCATTAATCCTGGCTAGTGAGAAGTCGCACAGTTTTTCATTGCTGGCATCTTTTCAGGGTAATGAGATTGATTTATACAACATTTTTTATGAGGTGACAACAAAGAGTATTGCAGACACTATGATAGTTACCTACTCTACCAAGATTGGAAATGGCACTTTAAAACATCACTATGCCATCCCAAATTCAGGATATGAGGTTAACTATTGGATTGAAACTTCAGGCCTGAATCTTAACGGACAATACCTTACCTATCAATGGCGCGATAAGATTCCAAAATTGGAAAAAGATATTATCGATGCCCGCAATAAAACGGCCGTTAATTACTACCTGCCGGGCAATGATGACTTTGACGGGTTGTCGGAAACCTCGATGGATCCGGAATCGGAAGTACTGGCAGCTCCCGTTCAATGGATCGCCATCAAACAAAAGTTTTTTGTCAATTCCATAATCGCGAAAAATAATTTTGCCGGAGGAGAAATTTCCACAACGGTGAATCAGGCCGATACAACAACGGTAAAAGACGCGAAAGTAAAATTATTTATTCCCGTAGAACACCTGGCAACCAATCAGGCTCAGTTCAGGTATTATTTCGGACCACTGGATCACAAGATTCTCAAAGGCGTTGCTCCTGAGTTTTCCCGGAACCTTTACCTGGGTTGGCCGCCTGTTATCTGGGTAAATAAATTTCTCATCATTCCCATATTCAAATTTCTTGAACGGTTCATAGGCAACTACGGAATCATTATCATCATTCTCGTATTAGCCGTAAAAATTCTATTGACTCCTCTGTCGTACAAGTCATACATGGGAATGGCAAAAATGAAGTTACTAAAACCCGAGCTGGATGTTATTAAGGAGCAGTTTGGTGATGACATGTCAAAGGTACAGCAGGAGCAGATGAAACTATATCAACAAGCCGGAGTAAATCCATTCAGTGGTTGCATACCGCTTGTGCTTCAAATGCCGATTCTCTTTGCCATGTTTTACTTCTTCCCTGTCTCCATTGAACTCCGTCAGCAGCCTTTCCTCTGGGCTGACGACCTGTCAACCTACGACTCAATTATGACGCTTCCTTTTACTATTCCCTTGTATGGAAGTCACGTGAGTTTATTTGTGTTGCTCATGACTGCCTCCACCATAATATATACATGGCAAAACAACCAGATCAGTTCTGTTCAGGGACCAATGAAATCCATGTCATACATTATGCCTGTGATTTTTATGTTTGTCCTGAATTCATTTTCAGCAGGTCTCAGCTTTTATTATTTCGTTTCCAACCTTGTCACCTTTGGCCAGCAAGCCATTATTAAAAAGTTTGTTGATGAGGACAAAATCAAAAACGTAATGGATGAGCACAAAAAGAAGATGGCCTCGGGGACCGGGAAAAAATCGGGATTTATGGCGAGGCTGGAAGACGCTATGAAAGCGAGCCAGGAAGCCCGCAAAAAGGGAAAGTAAAGATAAATTCTGCTTTTATAATTTATTACAACCTGGCAGTTGTCATACATCCATAGCTGCATAATTCTATATTTGTAACCTTGTAAAATTATTTTATAAATAAGTTTTTGCAAGGCAAAAAGCTGTCTTTACAAAAAGGAATGGAACTGATCATAATAAGCATCTTACAAACGAAAGATATCTGAGTAGAGCATGGGAAAAATAATTGCGATTGCAAATCAAAAAGGGGGTGTTGGAAAAACTACTTCGGCTATCAATCTGGCAGCTAGTTTGGCCGTACTGGAAAAAAGACACTGTTGGTAGATGGTGATCCTCAGGCCAACTCAACCTCTGGTCTTGGTATCAATCCGAATGATGTAGAAACGGGTATTTATGAATGTATGGTTGAAGGAGCTGACCCAACCGGTGCCATCTTACAAAATGATTTAAAATTTCTTCAGGTACTTCCATCCAATATTGATTTGGTTGGCGCTGAAGTGGAGATGGTGAACATTGCGCGAAGAGAAGAGAAAATGCGGGATGCACTGATGAAGATAAAAGACAATTATGATTATATTATTATTGATTGTTCACCATCGTTGGGTCTTATAACCATTAATTCTTTGACGGCTGCCGATTCAGTGATCATACCGGTTCAATGCGAGTACTTTGCGCTGGAGGGTTTGGGAAAACTATTGAACACGATAAAGATCATTCAAACACGTTTGAATCCTAAATTGGAAATTGAAGGAATTTTATTGACGCTCTACGACTCCAGAACATCCTTAGGCAATCAGGTAGTGGAAGAAATTCGCACTCATTTCAAAAAGATTGCTTTTGATACCATCGTGCCACGTAATGTAAAATTGAGTGAAGCGCCCAGTTTTGGACTGCCCGCTATCATTCATGATGCGGAAAGCAAAGGTGCTATTGCCTATCTGAATCTGGCTCATGAAATTGTAGACAAAAACGAACAACCGAAATGAGTAAGAAGAAAGCGTTGGGTCGTGGATTGAGTGCACTGCTGGGTGATACTACCGATTCGGGAAAGTTTGAAGAAGCATTACCGGCCCGCAGTCCTATCAATGAAATTTCAATTTCAGAAATTGAAGTAAACCCGTTTCAACCCCGGCAGCAATTCGATAAAGAAGCCCTTGAAGAACTGGCTGCATCGATAAGAGTTCATGGTATAATACAACCAATAACCGTCCGGCAATTATCCAGGAATCAGTATCAGTTGATTTCAGGCGAAAGGCGTTTTCAGGCATCCAAACTGGCAGGCTTAAAGGCAATACCCGCCTATATCCGATCTGCCGATGACCAGCAGATGCTGGAGATGTCGCTGATCGAGAACATTCAGCGCGAAAATCTTAATCCTATTGAAATCGCGTTGAGCTACCAGCGATTAATCAGCGAATGCAATCTCAAGCAGGAAGAGCTTGGCGACCGGGTTGGAAAAAACCGATCAACCGTGACCAATTATTTGCGCCTGCTCAAACTCCCTCCCGACATACAGATCGCTCTGCGTGATCAAAAATTATCGATGGGTCATGCCAGGGCTATCATTAACATTGAAAATCAGGAGACCCAGCTCGTTTATTTTTAAGAAAACGGTAAAAGAAGATTTGTCGGTGCGCAAAGTTGAGGAATTGGCGAGGCAGGTTATTGGAGGCACAAAAGGTAAAGAGGATCTAAAATCCACGACTTCAGCTTCTTCGAAGAGTTCGGAGATTTCACGATTGCAAAACACTTTGTCGTCACACTTTGGCACGAAAGTTAATGTAAAGAGCGATGGCAAAAAGGGTGAAATCCGGATACCGTTTTTATCAGTAAATGACCTCAACAGGATTCTGGATCTCCTGAAGCTCTGATTAAATGAAGCTACGCATTGCATTGGTTCTGGTTATTACAATAATCAGCAGTTATACCTGTTGGTCACAACTGGACAGTCTTCGTGTGCAACGCGATACCCTCAAACGACAACCTAATGTAGTAGATATTGATACCTATGCGGCCCGTTTTAATCCCAGAAAAGCACTAATGTATTCGGCAGTTCTTCCGGGTATGGGCCAGGCGTACAACAAGAAATACTGGAAAGTGCCCATCGTATATGGAGGCTTCTTCATTTTTGGATATCTGATCAATTTTTATCAGGATGAATACGTGAGGTATAAAAATGAATTGTTTTTAATTATTAACGATCCCACACAAACAGCACCCAGTGGACTGCCGGAAGATCAACTCCGAACGGTTGTTGATCGCGCAAAACGCGAACGCGACTTTTACATCATTCTGGGTGGCGCATGGTATTTATTACAGATAGTGGATGCCCATGTTGATGCGCACCTGAAAGAATTCGATGTGAACCCACAACTAAAGATCAGCCTGGAACCCATGATGGAGCAATCACCAATATTTGGTCGGTCGCAGGGCGTATCTCTGATCATTAAATTTTGAAGCCATGAAAATTCTGATTCTGGGATATGGCAAAATGGGAAAGGCAATTGAAACCATTGCACTAAATTCCGGCCATGAGGTCATCGGAAAGATTACCAGTAAAACGAACACAAATATTCCTACATCAGCGGATGTCGCCATCGAGTTTAGCAACCCCGAATCGGCTGTCGCAAACATCATGTTCTGCATTGATCATAAAATTCCAGTTGTCAGTGGAACCACGGGTTGGCTTTCTCACAAAAAAGATATCGACTTGTATTGCACCCAAAAAAACGGCACTTTTTTCTATGCTTCCAATTATAGTATTGGCGTCAACATCTTTTTTAAAGTCAACCAGTTTTTAGCTGAAAAAATGAAAAGCCAGGGATCATATGATGTAGAAATTAGTGAAATCCACCATACCCAAAAAAAGGACAGCCCAAGTGGCACCGCTATTACATTGGCCGAAACGATAACCGGCATTTTACCATTCAAAAAAGAATGGAGCAATATTGAAACCCATGACCCATCAGCGCTCGTAATAAAGTCAAAACGAATTGATCCAACACCAGGAACACATACAGTCAAATACACCTCCGCCACCGATGATATCGACATTACGCATACCGCTCACTCCCGTGAAGGGTTTGCGAAAGGAGCTGTTCTGGTTGCTGAATGGATTCGAAATAAAAAGGGGGTATTGTCAATGGACGATTTTTTAAACTTCTGAATGGAGCTAGTTTAAAATTCCTTTTATTTGCAGGCTTATTTTAAAAACCGATAGGAAGACATTATTATGAATTGGAAATTCTGGATAAAGAAAGAGAGTAAAGAACCACAAATAAAGAAAGGTCCGGTTCGTGAATGGGTCGATGCCATTGTATTTGCAGTTATTGCAGCCACATTAATTCGATTTCTGATCATGGAAGCCTATACCATTCCTACTCCCTCCATGGAAAATTCCATGCTGGTTGGTGACTTCCTGTTTGTTAGCAAGTTTCATTATGGAGCTCGCACCCCTAAAACGCCCCTACAAATTCCACTGACACATCAAAAAATCTGGTTTACCAACATTCCATCCTATGTAGAGTGGATTCAATTGAAACAATACCGCCTTCCCGGCTTCAGCAGTGTAAAACGTGAAGATGTGGTAGTCTTCAATATTCCTCCAAAAGATTTGAATGAAGGCAAAGACTACCCGGTGGATTTAAAAACGAACTATATCAAGCGTTGCGTTGCCATACCCGGGGATGTCCTTGAAATAAAAGATAAGCAGGTAATCGTAAACGGAACGCCACTAGCGAATCCTAAAAAAATGCAATTCAGCTACCTGGTTACCTCTAAAGATGAAATCAATCTACGGAACTTCACCAAACTGGAACTTGATCCTGACGATTACAATTTCCTTGGAAGAGATCAAACGGGACAAGCGATTTACCAGATGTTTATCACCGAAGATCGGGTAAGTACACTAAAAGCAGAACCATACATTATTTCCGTTGATCAGGACTACCGTACCGGTGAAGGAGTTGATCCGCGTACTTTTCCGGGAATAAAATATGCCCCCTGGAACGGAGATAATTATGGACCATTAACCATTCCGAAAGAAGGCATGAAGATTCAAATTAATGACTCAACGCTGGCGTTTTATGGTGAAACCATAACCGACTATGACTTGAATGAAAGTGCTGAAATCAAGGAAGGTAAGTTGTTGATCAATGGTGCTGAAGTCAAGGAGTATACCTTTAATCAGAATTATTATTTCATGATGGGTGACAACCGGCACAATTCCCTGGATTCCAGATATTGGGGTTTTGTACCTGAAGATCACATCGTAGGCAAAGGATTCTTCATATGGTTGTCCATTGATAAGTACGCAGGGTTTTTCAATAAAATCAGATGGAGCCGCTTTTTCAACCTGATCCGGTAACTACCAATCTATTTCCTGAATCCCTTTGCTGCGTAAGTGCTCATTAGTCTTACTGAAGTGTTTGTTTCCAAAAAATCCCCGATCAACACTAAATGGTGATGGATGCGCTGATGCGAACACCCTATGCTTTGAGCGATCAATAAGTTCGCCTTTCTTTTGTGCATAAGCGCCCCAAAGCAGAAACACTACATTCGTCTTTTTCTCCGATATTTTCTTAATCACCGCATCAGTAAAATTTTCCCATCCTTTTTTCTGATGAGATCCGGGCGATGAAGCCCGAACCGTCAGGGTTGCATTGAGCAGCAACACACCTTGGCCTGCCCAGCGTTGTAAATCACCATCCTGTGGAATAGGTTTCCCTAAATCGCTTTGAATCTCTTTAAAAATATTAACCAGTGAAGGTGGCATCCTGATATCCTTACGAACGGAGAAGCAAAGTCCGTTGGCTTGACCAGGACCATGGTATGGATCCTGACCAATGATGACCACCTTCACTTCATCGAAAGGACAATGATCAAACGCATTGAATATGTCCCTGCCGGGGGGATAAATGGTATGTGATTTGTATTCTGATTTTACAAATTGAGTAAGTTCTTGAAAATAAGGTTTTTCAAATTCATCTTTTAATTGATGCTTCCAGCTATCTGCAATCTTTACATCCATTACCCTATTATTTGAGGAACTGTCATTATACCTTAATCGTTGTAAAATAGAAAAAAATCATATTTTTGAGCAGATGGTTACTGAAATTACACAAGGAATAAAAGTAAGTGTTGAGACGGAATATCAGCCCTCCTATTCCAGTCCCAGTCAGTTCCACTATGTTTTACCTATCGAATCACGATTGAAAATCAAAGTGAATACACGATTCAATTGCTCAGAAGAAGATGGAATATCCATGATGCCGGATTCTCTGCCCGCGAAGTTGAAGGTGAAGGAGTTGTTGGTCAGCAACCTTTATTAGAGCCCGGTCAAAGTCATCAATATGTATCAGGCTGCAACCTAAAATCCGGAATTGGTAAGATGGTTGGTACCTATCTGATGGAACGAATTGTCGATGGTGGCCAGCTTGAAGTTGCTGTTCCTGAATTTACGATGGTCGCTCCAACGCGGCTCAACTAGTGCCTTCTTTTTTTTCAGATAAAAACTTTTGTAAGGCATTGGCTCAATGAAGTTGATGACCATTCTCTTCACTCCCCCTTCTTTTTTGATTTCTATAAAAATGTAGTTCGAAATACTGCGGGTTTAGGTGCCTTCAAACCATTTGAGGATCTTCGGCTCAAACTGATTGAAAATACTACTCCAATAACGATTGAGGATTTAGGATCAACACCGGTTAATGGAACTCAGCCGACCATTGGGACCGTTGCGTCTACCAGCTTATCGCCACAAAAATTTGCCGCACTGTATAACCGGATTCTTCACTACCAAAGTGCAACGAAGGTTCTTGAACTGGGAACATCCATGGGTTTGACTGCGCTGTATCTTAGTCAATACCCCGGCAGCCAGATTTACACCTTTGAAGGCAACAAAACACTGGCCAACATTGCACTCACTCACTTTGAATATTTTGAAAAAAAGAACATTCACTTAATTGAAGGAAAGATTGACAGTACCCTGCCGGAATTCCTGCAACGGCCTGGAAATTTTTCTTTTGTACTGATGGATGCTAACCACCGGTATGAACCAACGATTCGGTATTTCAAATGGCTGGTTAAAAGGTTGGACGAAAAAAGTATTGTGGTTATAGATGATATCTATCGATCACCCGAAATGGAAAAAGCCTGGAATGAATTAAGGCGACACGATCTGGTTTATGGCAGCATTGATCTGTATCGGTGCGGTATTCTCTTTTTTGATACCCGTATAAACAAACAGCACTTCACCTTGTCATTTTAAAGTTGGAGTTGTAATAATTCCAGGAACACCTATTTTTGCCGATATTCTAATTTGATGATCGAGCAAACCAAGCCAGAAACAACAGCACCTGCACCCAAGAAGGGCAATAAAATGGGCATTATTGTAGCCCTCCTTCTAATTATAATCCTGATCCAAAGTATTAAGATCTATCTCGACTATCAGGAGAATGTAGAAGTCACGGAACAGCTTTCAACCACCGAAGAGGAACTGGCCACCACACTTCAGCGACTTACGGAAATCAGTGCCGAACTTGATCAGAAAATTTTAGAAATTGAAAAGCTGGGCGGTGAGCCTGGTGAGTTGATCCACTTTTCAGACGTTCTAGCTGTTGGCACTGGCGAAAATGCCGAGATCGGTGCGCCACTTGTATCAGGTGCGACGGTAACAGCTGAGATCGTTGAACAAGGCCGCGCCCGTAAAGTGATCGCGTTCAAAAAACGCCGCCGCCAAAACTCGCGGATCGAGGGGAAGGTCAACAGATTGGCGCGCACCGCGACCTCCTGCACCTGCTGGTGTGGCAAGTTGCCGTGGAA
>JAAUQD010000202.1 GCA_012032815.1 Flammeovirgaceae bacterium | reverse complement strand
ATTGGGAGTTTCATCCTGAGTTACCTCTTCCAACACGATAAATCCATTGGTTTGTGGAAAACCGACTTTTCCGGAAAGTGTTATTTCCCATCCGGCTGACTTTTCATTTGTGCCACACGAGGCAAGCCCAATTACCAATACAATTATTACGAAATATCTCATACCTGATTATCTAAAAATTCTACCATCATCTCATTTGTTCTTTTAGCATCAATCTTTCCTCCACTTCTTCTCATCGCCTCGCCCATGAACATTCCGACTATTCCTTTTTTTCCGTTTTTATAAGCTTCCACTTTTAAAGGAAACTCCTTGATAATATCTTTTACTAAGGATACTTCAAAATCGCGATTATCTTCAAATGGTTCATTCAATTCAGATTCACTTTTTGCAAACATCAGTTTTTTTCGTTTTCCAAGTTTATGAAACCAATTGTTTTGCTTTTCTAATTACGGCATCCAGTCCTTCGAGTTTCTTTCCACCCGCTGTTGCATAAAAAGGCTGGCCGCCTCCCCCACCATCAATTTCTTTGGCCAACTCCTTTATCATTTGACCCGCATGATATTTCTTGGTGTCCATCAATTTATCCCCAATCATGACAGCAATTTGCGGATTCCCATTAATGTCAGCCGCTAGAACTAATAGCAAATTCTCAAATTGATTACGAAGAGCAAATGAAATGTCCTTTAGGGAATCGGCATCCGGCAAACTCACTTTACTGATTATCTGTTGCAATCCATTCACCTCTTTTACTTGTTGAGCGAGGTCATTGCGTACCTGGTTTGCCCTATCCTTGTCTGCTTGCTTTAATCTCTTTTCCAGCTGGTGCTTTTCCTCGATTAAATTCTTTGCTGATGCAATGAGGTCTTTTGGATTTTTTAAAAGTGAGCGAATTTCATTGAGTAACCCTAGTTCTTCTGACACGTATTCTTCGCTTCCTTGTGATGTTACTGCTTCGATCCTTCGTACACCGGCAGCTACTGAACTTTCATGAAGGATTTTAAAAAAGCCTATTTCACCGGTTGCTTGTACATGTGTTCCTCCACACAATTCAATTGAGAATTTAGAGTCGAAGGAAAATCACTCGTACGGTATCTCCATATTTCTCCCCAAACAAAGCCATTGCACCTATTCTTTTGCTTTTGCAATAGGCATCTCCCGCTGTTCGCCCCGCGCTATGTTCAACCTGATTTTCTCATTTACTATCTTCTCAACTTTCGTCATCTCTTCACTGGTCATGGCTGCGAAGTGCGAAAAATCAAAGCGCAGAAGTTGATCATTAACCAAGGATCCTTTTTGCTCAACATGCTTTCCTAAAACTGTTCGCAAAGCAGCGTGAAGAAGATGAGTTGCCGAATGATTACTCACTGTCAATCTTCTTTTACTTTCATCCACACTCAGCAATAACTCTCCATCCAATTTTGAAGGAAGTTTTTCGCAATAATGAACAATTAAATCATTTTCCTTTTTTGTGTCAAAAATCCGGATCGCTGAGGAGCCATCAGAAAGAGTGCCTGTATCCCCTACCTGCCCACCACTCTCACCATAAAAAGGAGTCTGCTCAAAAACTACCTGATAAAAAGTTTTATTCTTTTGTTTTATCTCCCGGTATTTGACCAGGTGACTTCTGATCTCTAAATGATCATATCCAACAAACCGGGGTGAGTTGGTTTTTTTAACCTCCACCCAATCTCCTGTTTCTTTTACTGCATCGGCTTTGGACCGGACTTTTTGTTTTTCCATTTCTTCCAAAAATCCAGCTTCATCAACTGAAAGTCCACGTTCGCGAGCGATCAGGGAGGTAAGATCGAAAGGGAACCCAAACGTATCATAAAGTTCAAAGGCTACTTCCCCCTGAATAATTTTGTCTTTAGTTTCCAACAGATCCAATCTCTTGAGTCCTTTTTCCAGTGTACGTAAAAAGGAAGCTTCTTCTTCATGAATAACCCGGCCAACATACTCTTCCTGCTTTTGTAATTCAGGAAAAACATCCTTGAACTGCCCGGCAAGCAGGGGTACCAGTTTGAACATAAAGGGTTCTGAAAAATCTAAATAGGAATACCCATATCTGACCGCACGCCTGAGTATTCTTCGTATAACATAACCGGCTCCCGTATTGGAAGGAAGTTGACCGTCAGCAATAGCAAATGATACCGCACGGATATGATCGGCAATAACACGCATGGCGATATCTTTCTTTTCATTCTTGCCATATACACATTTACCGCTTTTTGAAATGAAGTCCAGTAACGGAGAGAATACATCCGTATCGTAGTTGGAATGTTTGCCCTGAATAGCAACACACAAACGTTCAAAGCCCATGCCGGTATCAACATGCTTTTCCGGAAGAGGCTTCAGTTCACCTGAAGACAGTCTGTTGAATTGAATGAACACCAGGTTCCAGATTTCAATGACCTGCGGATGATCTGCATTGACCAATTCTTTGCCCGGCTTCTTTTTTATTTCACTTTCACTTCGCAAATCGATATGAATCTCCGAGCATGGTCCGCAAGGCCCCGTATCTCCCATCTCCCAAAAATTATCTTTCTTGGAACCATGAATTATCCGATCCTCTCCAACAATGGGTTTCCATAACGAAATGGCATCTTCATCAATAGGCAACTTCTCCACTTTGTCACCACCAAATACAGATACATATAATCTCTCTTTTGGGAGTTGATAAACTTCCGTCAGCAGTTCCCACGCCCAGGCGATGGCTTCCTTTTTGAAATAATCACCAAAGGACCAGTTACCCAACATCTCAAACATGGTGTGGTGGTACGTGTCGATTCCTACTTCTTCAAGATCGTTGTGCTTACCACTCACCCGAAGGCACTTCTGCGTATCGGCTACACGCCTGTCCTTTGGAACTGCATTTCCGAGAAAATAGTCTTTAAACTGTACCATCCCGGAATTCGTAAAAAGCAGACTTGGATCATTTTTGAGCACTAAAGGAGCGCTCGGAACAATCTTATGCCCTTTGTTTTAAAAACTCAAAGAAACGATAATGG
>JAAUQD010000100.1 GCA_012032815.1 Flammeovirgaceae bacterium | reverse complement strand
TCCGTTTTTTCTCCCAACTCATCCATTAGTTCTTCAATAACATCGCGTAAGACGATATCATTTTCTACCTCCAGCCTAAAATTGCCAAGCAAGCCAGCTTCCCTTGTAAAAGACCGGATAACACGTTGAAAGAAAGCATCAATGGTGCTGATGGAAAATTGTGAGTAATGATGGAGTATCGCTGATTGTGCAGATTTACTTTTTTCAACCAGCTGTTCCCGCGTCAAGCCAAGTTCATCCTGAATTTCGGATGATAAATCATTTACCTTTCCAAGTGCAAACTCATTCAGATAATACAGGATACGCTGCTTCATTTCCTGAGTAGACTTGTTGGTAAACGTCACCGCCAGGATATGACGGAAATAATACGGGTCATACTGCAGGGCGAGTTTGATATACTCCTTGGCTAGTGTCCGTGTTTTTCCTGAGCCGGCAGAACTACGATAAATACGAAAGAGGTTGGAGGACATAACACTAAGTAATCAAATGCATGCAATAAAAAAAATGAATCATGTCATTCAGTTCATCCCAGGGTTAATAAATCTTGATTTTTTAATGTATACTTGTTTTTATGCTTAGGTTGACCACAATTTGGAACGCATTCATCTACTCCTTCCCGATTCAACTCTTCTTTACCAACCTGAGACGCAACCATATTATTCTGTTTTGCTGGATCATACTTTTCGCCATGATAACGGGGGGGTTTGGCAAATACCTTGGGGTTCCTTACCTCTTCCTTGACCCCGAGTATCTTGATAAGGTGAATTTCACAAGCTTCTTTATTGTAGGGGCTGTCCTTGCCGGTTTCACAACCGCATTCCACATCACCTGTTATATTTCAGATGGCCACCGGTTTTCATTTGTTGGGGCACTTTCAAGGCCGTTTACAAAATTCAGTATGAATAACAGTATAATTCCTCTTGCCTTTATCGCTTTGTACATAAAGCAAGTCACTGTTTTTCAAATCAATAACCAATACACTACGCGATCAGAATTATTCATGTATCTGTTGGGGCTGGTTTCAGGATTTGTAGTAATGACATTGCTGTTTTTCGCATACTTCTGGATTACCAACAAGGATATTTTTAAGTACATGGTATGCCGTCTTGATGAAAAGATAAAGCAAAACGTACGAGTTACGCGAGCCAGCGCCATGAAAAAACTGGATATCGCCAGAAAAAAACAAGTGCGCGTTGATAATTATCTGGATTACGATTTTCGTTTTAAGAAAGTTGATGATTCAAATTTCTATGACAAGCAAACAATAGTTCAGGTGTTTGATCAAAATCATTTCAACCTCGTTATTATTGAATTATTAATTTTTGCCATGGTGCTGGTGTTGGGTATTTTTAAAGACCATCCAACATTTCAATTACCTGCCGCAGCCAGCTTTGTTATCTTCCTTTCCATTTTCGTTATGCTGTCAGGTGCTTTCTCCTACTGGTTTGGAGGGTGGTCTGCCACAGTGGCCATGGGGTTATTCTTAATCTTAAATTATTTAGCCGGAGAAGATTTTTTACTGTCAAAGACAAGGCATTCGGCCTGGACTACGTAAGTGCACCTGCCCCCTACTCGGTCAAGCATCTCGAAAAACTTTCTGACAGCACTCTGATTGAGAATGATCGGAAGCATACTTTGCAAATATTAGAGAATTGGAAAAATAAATTTCATGATGAAAAGCCAATGATGGTTTTCCTAAATGTAAGTGGTGGCGGTAAACGTGCTGCTCTATGGGCTCTCAATGCCATGCAAACCGGAGATAGTTTGACTGGAGGAAAATTTTTTGATCATACATTTATGATCACCGGAGCTTCAGGAGGAATAATCGGAGCCAGTTATTATCGGGAATTAAAACTCCGGCAAATGAACGGAGAGGCGGTAAATCCTTTATCGGCTGATCATGCTCAAGCCATCTCTACCGACAATCTCAATCCCCTCATTTTTAGTTTCCTGGCCAATGATGTTTTCGTTGGCCTAACTAAATATGAATACAAAGGACAGAAGTATGTAAAAGACAGGGGATATACCTTTGATCAGGAACTCAGCAACATTACTCAGCACCTCATGGATAAATCAATTTCGGATTACCATGAAGCTGAAGCTAACGCTCAAATTCCAATGCTCATTTTATCTCCGATCATCACCAATGATGGACGTAAACTATATATATCCTCTCAACCGGTTAGTTATATGAACTATGAGATTTCGGGATTTCCAGGGTATTTTAATAACAAGATCAGCGGGGTGGATTTTCGGGAGCTTTTCAGGAATCATGGTGGTGACAGCCTCAGATTTTTATCTGCCTTGCGCATGAGTGCAACGTTTCCATACATCACTCCTAATACAACATTGCCTACCGCACCTCCCATCGAAATTATGGATGCCGGAGTATCGGATAATTTTGGAATTTCCAATAGTGTGCGTTTTCTGTATTCATTTAAAGAATGGATTGCTGAAAACACTTCCGGAGTAATTATGCTTTCTGTGCGCGACTCACCTAAACTTGGATCAATTGCTGCGCGTGCCGGTGAAACCATACTGGATGAAATCACCCAGCCGATCAGCAATGTTTATAATAACCTTGAAAATTTTCAGGATATTCAAAATGATGTGTTGCTGGGTCAGGCCAGCAGCTGGTTTAATGGTACAATTCACCGGATTGATATAGAGTATCAAACAGAAAACTATGTGCCCATTCTTCAAAAAATGGACAGCCTTCGGCAGAATAATGCGCGGGCTTCATTAAGCTGGAGATTGACCGAACGCGAGAAGCAAAATATTATTTCAAATATTAAAACGGAAAATAACAAGAAGCAAATTCAAAAATTGATTGGACTGTTATCTGAAAACTAGTTCGCAGACCCTGGTCCTTTCAATACCACTCCTGCTCTGCTCCCGGTGTGCTTTTCATTTTCTATTGTTATTGAACCATTTACCAAAACATACTTTATACCTGTCGTGTACTGGTGTGGCTTTTCAAAAGTAGCCTGGTCAGCAATAGTAGCCGGATCAAAAATCACAATATCCGCAGCCATTCCTTCACGGAGCAATCCACGATCTTTCAAATTAAATTTTTGAGCCGGCAATGAAGTCATCCTACGTATCGCTTCTTCCCAACTAATAATCTGCTTTTCACGAACATAACGACTCAGAACCCGCGCGTTGGTTCCGTATCCTCTTGGATGAGGCATTCCTGAATTGAATTCAATAATGCCGGCATCAGAAGCGATCATATTAAATGGATATTTCATAATCCGAATAAGGTCATCTTCATTCATACTAAAGTATACCATTGAACGCGACCTGATTTAACCAACTCCAATATTGTTTCCACTTCAAAAGATGCCTTTGGCTTCCTCCCTTTAAGAACATTAATTTCAGAAATTGTTTTGCCGTTAAAGGATGTATCCAAGGCGTATCGAGCCACCAGTGCGTAACTATAATTTTTCAATTTCTTTCCCTTTAATTCATCCAGCATAGCAGCTTTTATACGGGCTCGCTCTGCAGGATTGTCCAGCCGGTAATGAAGACTATCGCGACCTCCGCTAAATGCCCAGGTAGGTAATGTGGTATCCAGTGTTGTACTGCTGGCAACATAAGGGTATTGATCTACATTAACATCAATTCCCTCAGCACGTGCATTCTCTATTGCTTCAAGTGTCTGAATAGACCTTCCCCAATTAGGTTTATAGGTCACCTTAAAGTGACTGATTTCAACCGGCATCTTCGCCTGCCGTCCAATATTGACAGCTTCCTCAATGGCGTCCAATACATGGTTGCCTTCACTTCGAATGTGTGAAGCATATACACCTCCATGCTTTGCTGCTGCTTTTGCCAATCCGATAACCTCTTCAGTTTTGGAATAGGTGCCAGGCACATAGATGAGTCCGGTAGAAAGTCCGGCTGCCCCATCCCCCATTGCTTTCTCAACTAACGCTTCCATTTGCTTTTGCTCATCATGGGTTGGATCTCGCTGTGCATCTCCCATTACCATTCTTCTTACCGTGTTATGCCCAATCAAGGTGCTGATATTGATGGATGTTTTTACGCTGTCAAGACGGTAAAAGTAGCGTGCAATATCCTCATTACTTCCGCCACAATTCCCGGTGACAACTGACGTAACTCCATCAAAAATAAAATTATCGGCAGTAGGAACCCTAAAGTCACCACCTTCGATGTGTGTATGGACATCAATAAATCCCGGCACCACCATTAATCCTCTTGCATCAATGATTTTAACACCATCGGTCTCATCAATCAACCCAATTGAATTAATCTTTCCGTCTTTAATACCAATGTCTCCATAATACCAGGAGTTTCCAGAACCGTCAATTATTTTACTGTTTTTGATCAACACATCAAACGGCTGGGCAAAACCAACATTCACACAAAGAAGTAACATTACATATTTCATAACATCCGGTTTAAGCTCTTAAATTAAGATGAGATTTTTCTTCTTCAAATTAAATGTATTGAAACGGTTTTAATACTTTGCTTCAATGAACTGGGCTGAGAAAATAAATCAATTCAATTCGAATCTGAATTTAAAAGTCAACCTGCCGCGAGGCATAGCCGTGATGAATCCGTTCCGCAACCCGTATACACAAACCTTATCTCAGGCTTTCTATTCGAAATACTACAGCGACAAAAATCCCCGAACCCTGATATTGGGCATCAATCCGGGCCGTTTTGGTGCGGGGCTTACCGGTATTCCTTTTACCGATCCGCTCAAGCTTGAAAATCTTTGCGACATTCAGAATACGCTCCCTAAAAAATCAGAACTATCGGCTGACTTTATTTATCTAATGATTGAAAAGGCTGGTGGAATAAAACAATTTTATAAACAATTCTATTTTTCCTCAGTATGTCCACTTGGATTTACCCGTGGAGGTAAGAATCTAAACTACTATGATGATATAATATTGCAGGAAAAGTAAGACCATTTATAGTTGCTTCAATCAGGAAGCAGATTGAATTTGGAGTGAATACTGAAGCTTGCTATTGCCTTGGAGAGGGGAAAAATTTTGCATTTCTCGAAAAACTAAACAGTGAATATGGCTTTTTTCAGAATCTGGTTCCGCTGCCACACCCCCGGTTTATCATGCAGTATAAAAGGAAAAAACTAAAAAGCTACCTTCAACTTTACAAGGATAAGCTTACTTCTTCGTTTAAGTGATCAACCATTCAACCCGCTTAAGGGTTTCGTCATGGTTTTGACCATTTTGAATATTTATTCTAACGGAATCCACCAGTTCTTTGGCTCGTTCGCGCTGATATCCAAATTTTGAAACAAACAAATGGCTTAGTTTCAATTCATCTTCATGAATTTGCTCATCAACACTCATCATATGAACCAAATCATAAAACTGATGGAACCTTTCCTTCTTATCACTGGGCAGTTCAAACTGAACCTGAGCAGGATTTTTTCGGATATCTTTTAACTGGCCTTCTGAAATATGATTGCGCCTGGCAATATCTTTTAGCAAGGCGTATTCAACATTATCAAAATTACCATGGCCGCTGCCATTTCGATCAAATTTTTCATGTGACTTTTAGCGGTCACTTTTCCTTGCTTAAACAGAGATAGAATATCTGAAAATTTCATTATTCGTGGGGTTTGGTTGAAAAACGAAAGAAGTGCTTGAATTTAAAAAAAGTGATGTACATAAAATATTGATTCAGCAAATTTTTTAGCCTCTCCATAAAATATATCCTTAACCACATTGGTTCTTTTGTATATTTCACTCCCATTAAAAACCATTCATTTATGTACAAAAACCTCTTTGGTATTGCCATTCTTATTATGGCGATAATATTCAGTTGCACAACACCGGAATCTAAATTTGAAAGTAAGGATGGGTTGTCCTCCCTTTCAGCTCCCGCTTTAGCCAGCCGGATTAAAACCCTTTCTTCTGACGAGTTTATGGGCCGAATGCCGTTTACGGAAGGAGAAAAAATTACGCTAAACTATATCGTCAATGAGTTCAAAGCATTGGGATTAGAACCGGGCAACAGAGACAGTTATCTACAGGAAGTGCCAATGGTTGAAATTATAACTAAAGCCGCTCCTTCGATGGATGTAACCGGAAACAAAACCAAATCCAGCCTGGAAGGCTTAACGGACTATGTGATCTGGTCCCAACAAACTGACGAAAAAGTTGAACTTAAAAATACCGAGCTGGTATTTGCCGGATTTGGTATTGTAGCCCCTGAATACAATTGGAACGACTACGAGGGATTAGATGTGAAAGACAAAATTGTTGTAGTTATGGTCAACGATCCCGGATTTGGGTTGGGAGATACCACATTCTTTAAAGGTAACACCATGACCTACTATGGTCGGTGGACGTACAAATACGAGGAAGCGGCAAGACAAGGAGCCAAAGGCTGCCTGGTCATTCATGAGGACGTGCCAGCAGGTTATGGTTTTTGGGTGGTACAAAATAACTGGAATACTGCCAAATTATACCTCGATCCCAGGGGTAAAACTGAATATGTTTGTCCGGTAGTTGGTTGGGTAACGCAAGCTGCAGCCAGAAGTTTATTTGACATGGCTGAAATGGATTATACATCGCACCATGTAGCGGCTCACAAAAATGGTTTTGTTGGTTCTCCCATGAACTTAAAAATTTCTACCTCAATGGATGTGTCGGTCAGGTATGATAAATCGTACAACCCAATTGCAAAAATTACCGGAGCTAAACAGCCTGATGAATACATTATTTATACAGCCCATTGGGACCATTTGGGAATTGGCAAAGTAGACGAAAAGGGAGATTCTATTTACAACGGAGCTTTTGATAACGCCAGTGGTACAGCTGGCCTGCTTGAAATTGCTAAAGCATTTAAGTCCATGGAAAATAAACCAAATCGTACTATACTGTTTTTGTCTGTAACTGCTGAGGAGCAGGGATTGTTAGGATCTGCCTACTATGCACAAAATCCTATCTACGCGCTTGATCAAACGGTAGCCAACATTAATATGGACGGCATTAATCCCTATGGGAAGATGAAGGATATAGTTTCGAGAGGTACCGGGCAATCAGATTTAGAAGATTATTTAAAGAGGGAGGCAGAAGCTGTAGGACGATATGTATCACCGGAACCAAATCCTGTAGCAGGATATTATTTTAGATCCGATCATTTCAACTTTGCCAAGGTTGGTGTACCTGCTCTTTATACGGCAACAGGAACCGACCATGCTGAGAAGGGAAATGAATTTGGAAAGCAATTACAAGATGAATATGTCGTAAAGTATTATCATAAGCCATCTGATGAGTTTGATCCTGCCCGATGGAATCTCGATGGGGCTGTGGAAGACCTTTCATTATTATTTCAGGTTGGCAAAAGACTTTCGTTTGAAGTAACGTGGCCACAATGGAAAGCCACTTCAGAATTTAAGCCCATCCGTGATGCCTATATGAATTGAAAGTTATAATGAGAGCTATTAACTAAGGTCTATGAAAAAAATATTTTCCTTCCTTTTACTTCTTGTCATCGTATTATCATGTAGTAAAAAAGATGAAGTTGATTTACTTCTGATCAATGGAAAAATATGGACGGGAGATACCGACTCTCCCTGGGTAAGTTGGGTTTCAATAAAGGAAGGAAAGATTGTTGAAACGGGTAACGATCAAAACAAGTTTAAGGGTTCATCAAAAAATACCATTGATCTAAAAGGAAGACTGACATTGCCCGGCTTTAATGATTCGCATGTTCATTTTGCATCAGCTGGTCACTTATTATTAAATATTAATCTATTGGATGTCAACTCTCAGGAAAGTTTCATTCAACAAGTGAAAGAAACGACCAAACGATTACCGCCCGGTAGCTGGATCAGCCGTGGTGACTGGGGAGCCTATGAAGCCTGGGCTATGGGATCATCCGGTGGAGATACACAGTTACGAAAATTTCAACCGCATCGTGCAATGATCGATTCGGTTACAACACAACATCCCGTTCTGGTTACCCGATTTGATCGCAAAGTTGGATTAGCCAACAAACTCGCATTGGATTTTTTGGAAATTGAATCGGAGACCGGAATACTGGAGGGAAGTCAGCTGGAAGATGCATTAAAGAAGATTCCTGAAAAATCGTTTGAGCAGCGGGTAGCCGAAACCAAACGGGGACTGGAAGAATGCAGAATGTGGGGCGTCACTACGGTGCAAGATATGTCCCCGCTTGATCAGGTTGATGTTTATGAGTACCTGCGTAAAAACGGAGAGCTCACTTGTAGAATCAACTTCTCACCTTCCCGGCTTAGTGATTACCAGATGATGATTGAAAAGAGTTGGGTGATCAATTGGACGGATTCGGAAAATCCAACACCCAGTGGTGATGAATGGATAAGTTTTGGAACATTGAAAACACACATCGATGGTATTATGGGAGCTCGCTCGGCACGGTTTTATGAACCGTACAGCGACAATGATATGGAAAACAGAATGTGGCGGGGCAGCTGGCGGGAATTCTCTCAGGATATGCCCTCGTTTCGAAACATGATTCAAAAGGCGGACTCCGCTAATATTCAACTTCGCATTCACGCGATTGGCGATGAGGCCAATGCTATTTTTTTGGATATTCTCACCATGATGGATGAACGCAACGGAAAAAAAGATCGGAGGTTCAGATTAGTGCATGCGCAGGTTATTCATCCCAATGACTTTGAAAAATTTGACAACCGAAGCATCATAGCTGAAGTACAGCCTTATCATGTCACAGATGACATGCGGTGGATGGAGGAGCGCATTGGATTTGAACGGTGCAAAGGCGCATATGCTTTTAAAACACTTCAGGATCATGGTTGCATATTATCCTTTGGCTCTGACTGGCCGGGAACCAATGCCTCGTACTATCCGATCAATCCGTTGATGGGTCTTTATGCTGCCGTCACTCGACAAACGATTCAGGGCGAACCTGAACAAGGATGGTTTCCAGAACAGCGCATCGGTTTGGAAGAATCTTTAAAAGCATACACGTGGGGATCAGCCTATGGAGCTTTTGAAGAGGGGGAAAAAGGACTTTTGAAAAAAGGAATGCTGGCTGATGTCGTTGTATTAGATACCGACCTGTTTACAACCGTTCCGCAGGAATGGCTCAGCACCA
>JAAUQD010000099.1 GCA_012032815.1 Flammeovirgaceae bacterium | reverse complement strand
CGCATCACAACTACGGTAGCTAAAACATCCAAAGCGCTGCGCAAAATATGTTGAGCCGTTGATTAACGAAAGCAAAAAACGGACACGATGCATTCACGAAGAACTGTTTTTTCTTATTTACAAAATAAGGAGTCTATCAAAGCTCTGTTTGGTGAAGTGGCATCCAGAACATCCGAACGCCCGGGTGGATACACCCGTATTATCAAATTCAATGATACCCGTCTTGGCGACAACGCTGAGATGTGTATGATGGAGTTGGTAGACTTTAACGATATCTACAAGAACGAGAAAGTAGCCAAGAAGGCGAAGACTCGCAGAAGCCGGAAGAAAAAGGAGGACGAATCAGGCGCTGAGGTGGAAGCTGCTGTGACAGAAGCAACAAATGAAGCGGAACCCAAGAAGGCAGCAAAGAAAACGACTACAAAGAAAGCCACTGCTAAGAAAAGCGCTAAAGGCAAGAAAGAGTAGCATGAATTTAGAATTCATTAAAAGAAGGGATTGGACGATGTTCAATCCCTTTTTGTTTTAGTTTATTGGAAAAGAGATTGTATTATTAGTCTTGGGGATCAAAAATTTTAATTTTGCACAACCAAAAAAACCACTGAATTGAACAGCAAAGCCTACATTTTATTGGAAGACGGCCTCCTTTTAGAAGGAAAAGCCATTGGAAAAAGAGGAACCTCAGGTGGAGAAATCTGCTTTAATACCGGTATGACGGGTTATCAGGAGATCTATACCGACCCATCCTACTTTGGTCAGATTGTAGTAAATACAACAGCGCACATAGGTAATTATGGCACGCTGGATGCAGAGCAGGAGTCCTCCCGCCCGATGATCAGCGGAATTGTGGTCAATGAGTTTTCAACGGAATTCAGTAGAAATACCGGCACAGAAAGTTTGCAATCGTATCTTGAAAAACATGGAGTAGTTGGCATTTCTGATCTGGATACGCGGATGCTCGTTCGGCACATTCGAAGTAAAGGAGCTATGAATGCGATCATTTCTTCTGAATTGTCGCCAGAAGATTTGAAAAAGGAGCTAAAGAAAGTTCCTTCGATGGACGGTCTGGAGCTGGCGTCAAAAGTAAGTACGGCTAAACCCTATTTTGTGGGTGACCCATCTTCCTCGTTTAAAGTGGCTTGCCTGGATGTTGGAATTAAGAAAAGCATTTTGACGAACCTGGCAGCCCGGAATTGCTACTGTCAGGTCTTTCCAGCTAAAACAAGTTTTGATGAGATGGAAAAGTGGAATCCAAACGGTTATTTTATTTCTAATGGTCCGGGCGATCCATCAACAATGAGTTATGCTGTCGATACTGTAAAGCAAATGTTAGACAGCGATAAGCCGGTTTTCGGCATTTGTCTGGGTCATCAACTACTGGCTTTGGCTTGCGGGATTTCAACCTATAAAATGCACCATGGTCATCGCGGATTAAACCACCCGGTAAAAAATTTAGTAACAGGATTAGGGGAAATGACTTCTCAAAATCATGGCTTTGCCGTCAGCGAAAAGGACATAGAAGCCCATAAAGAGGTAGAAGTGACACATGTTCACTTAAATGATAGCACTATAATGGGCATTCGGTTGAAAAGTAAAAAGCTTTTTCCGTACAATATCACCCGGAAGCTTCACCGGGCCCTCATGATTCGAGGTATCTGTTTGATGAGTTTGTTAAAACGATCAAGGATGAAGTTGTGGAAGAGGTTGGATCATAATTACTAAATATTCATATGAGTTTAATAGAGAGCATTCACGCCCGACAGATACTTGACAGCCGTGGCAATCCTACTATAGAAGTTGATATTGTAACAGAGTCAGGTGCGTTTGGAAGAGCGGCAGTACCTTCCGGAGCTTCTACCGGAGCCCATGAAGCCGTTGAGCTGCGTGATGGCGATAAGAAAAAGTTTTTGGGTAAGGGAGTTATTAAGGCGGTTAAAAATGTAAATGAAATACTGGCTAAAGAAATTGTCGGATATCCGGTTCATGAGCAATCCATGATTGATCTCATTATGCGTGAGGTGGATGGTACAGCAAACAAGAGCAAACTTGGCGCGAATGCAATTTTAGGTGTTTCACTTGCAGTCGCGAAAGCAGCAGCTATGGATGCCGGTCAATCACTTTTCAGATACGTTGGTGGTGTGCAAGCGAAAGTCCTTCCTGTACCCATGATGAATATTCTTAATGGTGGCAGCCATGCCGACAATTCAATAGATTTTCAGGAATTCATGGTAATGCCGGTAAAAGCCGACACCTTTTCGGAGTCATTGCGAATGGGTACGGAAGTGTTTCACCATTTAAAAAAAGTGCTTCACGATAAAAAATTATCGACCAATGTTGGTGACGAAGGCGGCTTTGCACCAAACATAAAATCAAATGAAGAAGCAATTGAAATCGTTATCAAAGCAATAGAGAAAGCCGGTTATAAACCGGGTGTTGATATTTTTATTGCGATGGACGCTGCTACTACTGAATTCTTTGACCCCAAAACAAAAACATATCAGTTCAAAAAATCGACAGGCAAAAAGTTGAAAAGTGCTGAAATGGTTGACTATTGGGCCGGATGGGTAAAGAAGTATCCCATTATTTCCATTGAGGATGGCATGGCCGAGGATGATTGGGACGGCTGGAAAAAGTTAACCGAAAAAGTGGGGCAAAAAATTCAATTGGTTGGCGATGATTTATTTGTCACCAATGTGGATCGATTGCAAAAAGGGATCAGCAACGGTATTGCCAATTCAATTCTCATCAAAGTAAATCAGATCGGAACGCTCACGGAGACCATTGAAGCCGTGGATCTGGCCAAACGCAATAGCTATAAAAGTGTGATGTCGCACCGATCCGGTGAAACGGAGGACAGTACCATTGCCGATTTAGCGGTGGCTCTAAATACCGGGCAGATCAAAACCGGCTCTGCCTCACGGTCCGACAGGATGGCCAAGTACAATCAGTTGCTTCGCATTGAGGAGGAATTAGGAGAGGTGGCTGTTTTCCCTGGTGTGAATTTCTAAACATGTCGTTGAGGATGTAAAGAAGATATTTTCAGTATATTCGTAGAATCATTTTTTAAACTTATGCTCAAAAAAGTCCCCCCGCTATTTCGTAACTTTTACTTTATCACCGGGTTTCTCTTTCTGATTTGGGTTACCTTCATTGATTCCAACGATTTGATTTCCCGATTTAAAATGAGTTCTAAACTCCGGGCCCTGGAAAATGAGCGTGCTTACTATCAGGAAAAAATCCAGGAAGTAGAAAAAGATCGCAAAGAACTCATGACCAATAAAGAACTGTTGGAAAAATTTGCGAGGGAGAAGTACCTGATGAAAAAGAAATCGGAGGATGTTTTCGTTATTGTTGAAAAGTAATTTTACCGGTGAAAAAAATTTTTCTAATTGGTTTGCTCTTGCTGGTACTAAGCGAAGTGGGAGCACAAAAAAAGCGAGACGTCAATCAAAATGACGCGGGAAATTGGCAGGATCGTACCTATGTTGGAGGGGGCCTGGGATTAAGCTTCTCATCAGACTTTGATTTCGTTTCCATCTCACCCATTGTAGGATATATGGTAACTCCCCGGTTTTCACCCGGTATAGGTTTTACATACCGATACACCAACTATAAATACCTCACACCCTCGGTTAATACCAATGACTATGGATTCAATGTTTTCATGAGGTATATTGTTTACGGTCCTTTATTTCTTCAGGCACAGTACGAGTATTTGAATTATGAGTATCCTGTAAGTTCAACCACCACAGAGCGTTTTGATTTCAGCTCTTTTCAATTAGGGGGTGGATTTTTTCAACCCATTGGGAGACGAGCTGGATTTTTTGCGATGGCATTGTATAATTTCAACTACGATGACAATGCACAATACAATGCCTACTCCAGCCCATGGATATTACGCGTGGGAATTTCCGGAGGATTTATTTCGGGAATGTAATCGAAAATTTTTCGGCAAGTATTTTCAAGTCGTCTACCACTTTTTCATTTATAGGTATGCCTTCCTTTAAACGTACTGCCTCACTTTCTCTTTCGGGGTCACCGGGGATAATTACACTACTTTCGCCTGCAACGGTTTTAGCTGAACGAAACCGATTGATCCATTGATCCATATGTTGTTTGAATTCTGAAACCGGACGAAATGCATCAACGCGCATGGCGCCAACGAAATGACCTATACCTTCACCAACCGGATCGGCAGGAGGGGCAAGAAAACTAACAAAGGGCGGAACCCAGGGTCCGTAATTGGCACCCGACAAAACTGCGGAGAAAATATCCACCCACGCACCCAGACAGAAACCCTTATGACTGCCATGTTCGCGGTCGCTTCCCAGTGGGATCAAAGCGCCACCATCTTTTAGCTCATGAGGATTCGTTGAAGAAGCACCCTCTTTATCCTGGATCCATCCTATCGGGGCCTGTTTACTTTTTCGTTGTAATATTTCAAGCTTTCCATTGGCTGCCGTAGTTGTGGCGAAGTCGGCAACAAATGCGGGTTGCGAATCTGCGGGAATGGCTACACAAATCGGGTTGGTTCCCAACAATCGCTCTGTTGAAAAAGTAGGAGCTACCAATGGACTGGCGTTGGTCATTGCCATTCCGATCATATCATGTTCGAGGGCCAACATGGCGTGATAGCCGGCAATCCCAAAATGATTGGAATTTTTCACAGCAACCCACCCTGTGCCACATTTATTTGCTTTATCAATGGCCAACCTCATGGCGTGTGGAGCAACGACAAGACCAAGTCCCTGATCCCCATCGATCACACCGGTGCTTGGGGTTTCATAAATAGTTTTAATGGCAGGCTTGGTATTTATTCGTTTTGCTTCCCACAATCTCA
Source organism: Flammeovirgaceae bacterium (assembly GCA_012032815.1). Taxonomy (GTDB): domain Bacteria; phylum Bacteroidota; class Bacteroidia; order Cytophagales; family Cyclobacteriaceae; genus ELB16-189. The sequence goes on along the minus strand of JAAUQD010000099.1, from coordinate 4,272 downwards.
CATATCCGCTTAATCGCGCAACACCGTGCGAATCAATGCCTCTTAAGTCTGCACTTAAAAGGACATTTGTTGAAAGTTCAGCATCTTTGGGAGAGCAATTCATGGCCAGAAAAACATTGTTCACAAATTTTGAAAGATCTTTTGCGGGTATTATTTCTTCTTCCTTCATAGCGTAAAAATACGTTTTGAAACAGGTTTAGGAAGAAATGATAAAAAAAACTGTCATCAAACTATGGAATTCGGAACTGGACTGAATCTTCTATACAAACTGATAAAATTATAATTATGAAAAATTTAGCAGCAATTGTCATCGTATTAATGGGGATTCCGGCATTTGGCCAGTTATCTAAAAATATAGACTCCAAAATATCAAACGTCACGGTTTTTCTTAATCGAGCTCAGGTAACCCGCGAAGGACGGGTACGGATTGAGGCAGGACAAAATCACTTACTATTGAAAGGATTACCCTCTAAAATAGATCCCCAGAGCATTCAGGTGTCGGGCAAAGGGAACTATATTCTGTTGGGTGTAAATCACCGCCACAATTACCTGGATGATATGACCGCTCCTAAACCACTAAAAGTCCTCAAGGACTCTATTGAAATTTTAAACCGTTCATTGAGTCTTGACCAAAGTCAAAAAGAAATCCTGAATCGCGAAGAGCAGTTGTTGCTGGCCAACCAAAAATTTGGCGGAACGAATCAATCCATCTCAGTATCTGAAATGAAGGCCATGGCCGATTTCTATCGGTCACGACTCATGGAAATCACGACTTCCCGAATGAAGGTAGATGAAAATATGAAGCAAAAGCAACTTCGAATTGCAAAACTTCAACAACAAAGTTTTGAATTAAGCAACGTCATGAACCGCAACACCAGTGAAATTGGAATCACATTATCTAGTCAGGCAGCCGCCTCGATCGACCTTATCATAACCTATGTGGTGCCTGATGCAGGATGGCAACCGGTATATGATTTACGGGCAAAAGATACCCGAAGTCCGATATCTCTAAGCTACAAAGCGAATGTGTATCAGAATACGGGTGAGGAGTGGAAGGATGTAAAACTTTCGTTATCAACGGCCAACCCGAATCTGAGTGGATTGAAACCGGAACTGGCAACCTGGTTTCTTGATTTTTACGCACCCGTAGCGATTCAATATAAAAAGCAAAAGCCCATGCCATCAGCAGTACGTGGCGAAAGTATGGCAGCAGCCGATATAAGTGAGGAGGAAATAGCCCCGGAAACAATTGCGGATTATTTGGAGACTGTTCAAACTACGCTGAATACTGAATTTAGGATTTCACTTCCCTATACTGTTGAATCTTCTTCCAAGCCAACATCTGTTGATATCAGTAACAGCGAAATAAAAGCAAACTATAAATATGCCGCTACGCCAAAAATGGAAAGTGATGCATTTCTTATGGCCTATGCAACGCAATGGGAAGATCTGAATTTATTGCCTGGGTTGGCCAACATCTTTTTGAGGGAACCTATGTTGGGAAAACATTTATTGATCCGGCTTCTGTTCGTGATACGTTGAGTATATCATTGGGCAGGGACAAGCGAATTATCACTAAGCGCGAAAGGGTGAAAGACTTAACCTCGAAGAGTATGATTGGAAGCAATATAAAAGAAACATGGGGGTACGAAATTTCAATTCGCAATACGAAACAGGAACCTATTACGATACGGATTGAAGATCAGGTACCGCTCTCAAGACATACCGATATTCTGGTGAGCAATATTGAAGTAAAGGACGCCAAAATTAATTCAGCCAATGGGAAGATAGTTTGGGAACTTGTCATACAGCCAAACGAAACAAAGAATGTTTCATTCCGTTTTGAGATTAAATATCCAAAAGATAAAATAATCAGTGGTCTTTAAATTCCTGAGCCAGGTGGGCGAGTACTCCTTCTTTTAATGAAAAGGAGGATACTCGAACCCGACTAAAGGAATAACGTTTAACAATCAAATTGATCAGGCAGCTGGCCACCACAATCATATCGACCCGCATGGGTATCATTCCCGGGATTTTTAATCGATCTTTTTTATTTTTTGATATTAATTCTTGATGGATTTCTGCAAAAGCCTCCAGAGTCAATGGGGTTTCGGGATTATCCGCAGTCTTTGCAATGTCATTTTTCTCGCAGTAAATGTCGCTCAATGTGTCAAAGGTTCCTGAAGAACCTACCAGTGTTGTAGGTGAGTACTGAGAAAGCTCTGTAAACAACTCACCAAGTTGTTCTGATAGGTATATGTCGAGTAATTCAATTTCCTTGGGCAAAATAGGATCGTGAAAATTAAACTTATCGATAAGTCGCTGTGCCCCGATCTCAAAACTTTTTAGCCAATCAATTTTCTCACGATTTCCAATAATGAATTCCACACTTCCACCACCGATATCCATGATAAGCGACTTACCTTCTCCGAGCGACAACGCGCTGGCTACTCCGTGATAAATGTATTTTGCTTCTTCTTCACCTGACAAAATCTTTACATCCCAACCAAACTGATCTTTAATAATTTTCAAAAACTCACCTTTGTTGGAGGCGTTGCGTATAGCGCTGGTTCCCATTGCAAAGATTTTTTTTATTTTTTCAATTTTAATTCGTTCTTTAAATTGACTTAATGCATGCTTGGCTCTCTCCTGGGCTTCGTAAGTGATTATCCCGGAATTAATGCCACCCTTTCCAATGCGAACAGCAAGTCGTATCCGATGTCGGATTTCATATTCATTCTCATTGCGAATGGCGATCAAAAGATGAAAAGTGTTTGTTCCTAAATCAATAATGGCCAGTTTATCCATTCAATTTTTTTGATTTTTACGAAGTCAAGGTACTACTTCCCATGCAACAATAACTATATTTGAAAGATTCGAAATCTATTATGCCGAAGCCAAAAGTTACGTCAAAAGAGTTACAAAAAAAGTTTGATGAATTAGAACATAAAAATCTAGAATCCGCACTAGGTGGTGGTGAAAAGCGTATTGAGCAACAACACGCGAAAGGAAAACTGTCGGCCCGGGAACGAATACATCTGTTGGTAGATGAAGGATCGTTTGAAGAGTTAGGTAAGTTTGTCATGCACCGGGCTAAAGATTTTGGTCTTGATAAAGAATATTACCTGGGGGACGGTGTGGTAACCGGCTATGGTACTGTTGAAGGCAGGCTGGTTTATATTTTCTCACAGGATTTTACAGTTTTTGGCGGATCCCTTTCCGAAACGCACGCGGAGAAAATTGTCAAGGTGATGGAGCTTGCAATGAAAAATGGGGCTCCTGTAATTGGGCTAAACGACTCAGGAGGGGCGCGCATTCAGGAAGGTGTTGTTTCTCTTGGCGGCTATGCTGATATTTTTTATCGCAATACGCGAGCTAGTGGTGTCATTCCACAAATCTCGGCCATCATGGGCCCATGTGCCGGGGGAGCGGTGTATTCACCGGCTATTACCGATTTTATTTTTATGGTTGAAAATACATCATTCATGTTTGTAACCGGTCCCAATGTGGTAAAAACGGTGACGCATGAAAACGTCACTGCCGAAGAACTTGGCGGGGCGGAAACACATAGCACAAAAAGCGGGGTCACTCATTTTTCCTGTGCCAACGAGGTAGAGTGCATCAATCATGTCAAAAAATTGTTGAGTTATATCCCCTCGAATTGCGAAGATGATGCCCCTCGCATTCCATACGAAAGTAATAATGAACTTCGTCCTCAATTAAATGAGATTATTCCAACCAACCCCAACCAACCGTATGACATGCGCGAGGTCATTAATGGTATAGTTGATGAGGGAAGTTTTTTTGAGGTACATAAAAATTTTGCTGAGAACATTGTCGTAGGATTTTCACGAATTGGAGGGAGGAGTGTTGGGATAATTGGAAATCAGCCAGCATCACTGGCAGGGGTTTTGGATATTAATTCCAGTGTGAAAGGTGCACGATTCGTTCGGTTTTGCGACTCCTTTAATATTCCTCTGCTCGTATTGGAAGATGTTCCGGGATTCTTACCGGGCACTGATCAGGAGTGGAATGGAATCATAACGAATGGAGCAAAATTATTATATGCATTTTCTGAAGCTACAGTACCAAGAGTTACTGTCATCACGCGTAAGGCGTATGGCGGAGCGTATGATGTAATGAATTCAAAACATATTGGCGCTGACCTGAACTATGCTTGGCCTTCCGCAGAGATTGCAGTGATGGGTGCAAAAGGCGCATCAGAAATTATATTCAAAAAAGAAATTGCAGAAGCAAAAGATCCGGCCGCAA
>JAAUQD010000098.1 GCA_012032815.1 Flammeovirgaceae bacterium | reverse complement strand
CGTGTACATTATTTTACTATCCAATGGAGAAAAAATAATTGGAAATGTCCATTGCCAACGCTCTGGCAACGCACTTGCCGGTTCACCGGAAAAAAACCTTGGGTAAACCTGAATGTCGCGCACTTGTCCGGTCTTGCGATTGTACCGCGTGAGCAACGCGCCCTGACTTCCGGCATAAAATACATCGGGGTCAGTAGGACTTTGCGTAATGTATCCGCTTTCACCTCCACCCACGGCATAGTACCAACCATGATTCGGACCCCGGGCCATCATATGATTCCATCCCTCGCTGGGCATCGCCAATGTACTGTTGTCTTGTTGCGCACCGGCCACGTGATACGGCACATCGCTGGTGGCCATCACATGATAAAATTGTGTTGTGACGTAATCTTGTTCCGTCCATGTTTCCCCGCCATTAATACTCACGCAACCTCCTCCATCGTTGGATGAAATCATCCGCTTGGGATTATTCGGATCAATCCACAGATCGTGGTTGTCACCATGCGGCACTTCTATCTCTTTATCGAACGTTACCCCACCATCCGTTGATTTAAAAAAATCCACATTCAGGCAATACACCGTTTCTCTATCCTGAGGGTCAGCATAAATTCTGGAATAGTAAAATGCGCGTTGTCTTAGTTTGCGTTCTTCATTTACTTTTTCCAACTCCATCCCCCATCATCCGACCGATACACGCCACCATCATTGGCTTCCACAATCGCCCACAACCGGTTGGGATCGACAGGAGAAACTGTAATTCCTATTTTGCCTAACGGTCCAGCCGGCATGCCCGGATTTTTTGTGAGCTCTACCCAATTGTCACCGCCATCTACTGATTTAAACAGTTTACAATCAGGTCCTCCTCCCCACATCTTCCATGCTTTGCGATACACCTGCCAGGTAGACGCATAAATGACTTTTGGATTGGTGCGGTCAATAATCAGATCGGCTGCTCCTGCTTTCGGACTTACATATAAAACTTTCTTCCAGGTGTTGCCCCCATCCGTTGAGCGAAATACTCCACGCTCTTCATTATCCCCATACGGATGGCCAAGGGCTGCCACGTAAACCACTTCGGGGTTGGTAGGATGAATGCGAATCCTTGAGATGGCTTGCGTTTCTTTTAACCCTAAATGTCTCCATGTTTTTCCGCCATCGGTTGTTTTGTACACACCATCACCCTGCGTAATGCTTCCGCGAAGCTGCGTTTCGCCTCCACCTATATATACTATGTCGGGATTGGTTTCGGCAACAGCCACCGCACCAATCGAAGAACTGCTGATTTTTCCATCGGTAACGGGAAACCATTCGTTTCCACCATCCACCGTTTTCCAGAGCCCACCACCGGTAGCACCAAAATAATATTCATTGGGTCTTCCCGGGCTTCCGCTGCTTCCGAGCGAACGTCCACCCCGGTTGGGGCCAATGTTACGCCAAGTGAGTTTGTTGTAATACGTAGGATCAACAGCGGTTTCAGTTGATTGTGACTGCACACCGAGCGGGCTGAACCCAATTAGTGCCAGGAAAATAATGGAGCATATTGACTTAGTCATGACAGGTTAAGGATTAGGTTGGCCAATGTATTGGTAAAGGCAGCAAATGTCAATGGATATTATTTGAGTAAAAAATGGTGTGCTTCAAGAGATGAGTTAAACTTAGGTTATTGAATAAGCCCGATACTTGTTGATGTTTTACTTAATTTTCCGGCTTAATAAAACATATGTCTTCATTTTCTGATTGGAATCCTTCAAACTACGAGCCTGTAATTGCTATTTTGTTAACAGCGGCTTGCTTTTCGGCATATTGGTTTATTGCTATGCACCCTACTCTAAAAGTAAAATTTTTTACCGGCCGTGATGAAGAGAAAGCATGGATCAACTATGTGGTGTTTCAAAAAATGACGGGCGTTCTTTTTCTGGGAGTCATTCCAGGAATAATTGTTCTTACTACAACGGATTACTCGCTTTCTGATCTGGGAATTAATTTCCTCGGGCTGAATGAATCCCTGATCTATAGCGGGATCATGGGGGCTTTGATTCTGCTGATCAATTTCTTTGCTTCCAACAACCCCGAACGGTTAGCCGATTTTCCTCAAATGCGGGTAAAGAACTGGACGATAAAAATTTTATCCATCAATTCGCTGACGTGGTTCGCCTATTTATTCGCGTATGAATTTTTGTTTCGCGGTGTCCTGCTTTTCTTGTGCTACGCCACCATGGGTTTTTGGCCGGCTGTTGCGGTTAACATTGCCCTGTATGCCACCACACACATTCCAAAAGGGGCCGGAGAAACTATTGGCACATTTCCGTATGGCCTTCTCCTTTGTTATGTCACCATTTCTACCGGAAGTATTTTTGTAGCCTTTGCCACGCATTTGATTATGGCCCTGTCCAATGACGTCTTTTCTATTTACCACAGCAAGGAGATGAAAATAGTGAAATGAAAAAGTTTTCTGAAAAAGTAGTGATCATCACCGGCTCTTCTATGGGTATAGGCAAAGCTGTGGCCAAGCTAATGGGTGGGTACAAAGCAAAAATAATTCTCAATGCCAGGAATGAGGAAAAACTGATCGCCACAAAAGAGGAGCTTTCGCAATTCGGGTATGAAGTGGAAAGTTTTCAGGGTGATGTATCCAGCGAAGGAGACTGTAAAAAACTTATCGTGGGAACGATAGAAAAATTTGGAAAAATAGATGTGTTGATTAATAACGCAGGCATGTCCATGCGAGGTATGGTAGAAGATGTTACGCCAGCCGTGATGAATTCGATTTTCCAGATCAACGCGTTAGGTCCGTTTATGCTTTCGCAAATGGCTTTGCCACACATAAAAAAAACAAAGGGCAGTATCGTTTTTATTTCCAGCCTGGCCGGATTCAGAGGGCTGCCGTTTATCTCCGTGTACAGTTCAGCCAAGATGTCGCTCACCGCACTGGCCGATTCACTTCGGGTGGAACATCACGATGATAAAATTCACATTGGTATCGTCTATGTTGGGTATACTGAAATTGAAAGAGGTAAAACAACCCTTGGGGCTGATGGATCACCCATCTCTCTGGATGAGCGCACAGGATATTTTAATCATTCCATTGATGATGTAGCAAAACGCATCGTACGCAGCATTTCATCACGGAAAAAGAAAACCGTTATCGGTGTAGCCGGAAGAATGTACGCCATCCTGACCAAATACTTTCCCTGGATAACAGAGCAACTGGTTATTCGTTCGCACCGGAAAATGAAAAAGATTTATAAGTAGTTATTTTCCTTAAACCACCGGTGTAGTTCCTTTACGGCTTCTTCCAGCGGAGTCTGCGGCAAACCCAATTCACGAATTGCTTTTTCTGAACTAAAATAGTGATCATCACATGCCACACGCGCCATTGGGTAGGTGAGTTGTACTGGTTTCCCGGAAACTGAGGAGTAGAGATCACTAAATCGTCCAATCGTTTTCAATACAAAATCGGGCATCACAAATTTCGGATAGTCGGGCTGACCTACGGCAGTGGCTATTTTCTTAACCGCGTCTTTAAAAGATAGATTTTCTCCACCCAATATATAACTCTCACCAAGACGACCTCGCTCCAATGCGTTGCAAGTTCCGATCGCCACATCTTTTACGGATGCCCAGTTTTTTCCCCCTCCCGGAAGAGCCGGCAATTTCCTTTTAGCTACCGCAACGACAATAGCCCCGGAACTCGGCTTCACATCATAGGGCCCGATCATGAACGTGGGGCAGACAATTACGGCCGGCAAATTTCTTTTTTTTATTGCTTCATTCACCACCTGCTCCCCTACCATCTTGGAATCCGTGTAGCCAATACCATACTTGGCTGACTTATAAGAATCTTCTTCGGTTCCCGGCTTTTCCAGCGTTCCGTATCCAAACGACCCTGCACTGCCTACATGAATCATTCGACTGATTCCATTTTCCAGTACAGCGTCTATCACATTTTTGGTGCCCTCCACATTGATCAGAAAATGTTTTCCGCCACGTGTGGGCCACATGTCGGTAAGCGCAGCAATATGTACAAGGTAATCAAACCCTTTTGTAAGCTGTTTAAGCTGATCAACTGATGTTACATCACCGTACACTTTCGTAATCGGAAGACCTTTCAACGTTACCGGATCACGACCCTCCTGCACCATGGCGGTGACTTCATAGTTCCGTGCCAGCAATTCACGAACGAGATTACTGCCCAACAATCCATCGGGTCCGGTTACAAAAACGTTTGCCATAACCCGCAAAATAAAATTTAAATTCTATTTCAAGGTGGATTGAATAAATTCACTCACGTCTTTTCTAAATTTCTCCAGTGACGGCTGATGCGTGTACATCATGTGACCGGCCTCATAATATTTCATAATGATGTTGTCTTTGATTTCCTTTTTTAATCCGAGATGATCAATGGTGTACTCAACGCCATAAAAAACCGTTGCAATATCATAGTATCCGTTTAAGATCAATACCTTCATGTTGGGGTCTTTGGTCATGGCCTCTGCCATATCAATTCCCGTTGTGATGGCCGCCTGCGTTCCCCATCGGATATTTCCTTCATGTTTCCAATCCCATTTAAACCCGGGCCGTGTACCGGCTGTAGTGGCATAGGTGAGTTTTTTATTCACTTTTAAATCATTGTGGAAATAGTGAAGAAATCCGGAAATATAGGCCGGTGAAATAGCACTGCTTTGCGGATCATAATCAGCAAATTGACTTAATAAATCCTGATTGGTCCCTTTAAATCGTGAATCCAACCGACCTACCGTGTTACCTTCATCGCGCAATAGCTCCTGAAAGAATTCTCCGTTTTGTACACGCAAATCCGCCTTCATCCAGAAGTCGGTACTCGTACCGGAATATCCTGCAAGTTTGCCGGCCATTGTTTTCCTCTCGTCAACCGTCAACTTGTCCCCTTTATATAAAGCGGGCATGTATTCCTTTTCTGTAAAACTTCTCACTTCATTTAGAAAAGCCTCAAGACTTGCGGGTTTGTTAGCAACCTTATTATGATACCAAGCTGTAGCCGCGTAGGTTGGAAAATGAGCAAGGTAAGGGATATCCTCATTAGGTGGAAAAACAAGCGTGCGCAGATCAAAAACCGCAGACACCATAACCACTCCATTCATCGCTATTCCTTGTTCGAGCAACCGGTTCATCACCCCTGCATTGCGAAAAGTTCCATAACTTTCCCCCAGTAAATACTTGGGAGAGTTCATTCGTCCATTGTCAATTAAATACTGGCGAATGAAGAGACTGATGCTGCGGATATCCTGATCGACTCCCCAAAAATCTTCAAACTTTGCTTTTCCTACTGGTATACTTAGTCCAGTTCCTATCGGATCCATCATCACCAAATCGGCAATGTCCAAAAGTGAATAGTCATTGTTAACAATTTTATACGGAGCCCCCGGTGTAGGATGTGGGTCGTTAACCACAATTCGTTTTGGTCCCATAACACCCATGTGCAACCAAAAAGAGGAAGACCCCGGGCCACCGTTGTACGAAAAAATAACAGGTCGGTTTGAAGCACCGTCTTTCGTATAACTGGTAAATCCAAACAAAGCAATGGGATCATTGTTCTCATCGCGCAACAGCGTAGTTCCTGCTTTTGCAGTAAGGGGTATCGTTACGCCATTGATTTTAACACTTTGCTGAGTTGTAGAAATCTCAGGTTCAGGAATCGGTTTCTCCTGTTCTTTAGGTTTCTCCTGAGCTATAGCTACGCATGCTAAAAAAAGAAAGGTAAGTAAGACGGTAAAATTTTTCATGATTTGAGTTTTATAATGAATCCTGAAATTACAAATCGCTTTGTGAATAGCATAAAAAAAGTGACATTCGGTAAATCAAATCATTCATTTCATGAAAGGCTTCCCATTCCTTCTCTTCCTGCTGGCCGCTTCAATTATGGGCTGCCAATCCGGCAATAAAGAGCACACCAGGCCCAACATTGTGGTTGTACTTGTAGATGATATGAGGTGGGACGAATTTGGAGCAGCTGGTCATGCTTACATCCAAACACCCAACATTGACCGGATTGCCAATGAAGGCGCTCTCTTTAAAAATGCTTTTGCCACCACACCCCTTTGTTCGCCCAGTCGCGCCAGTTTTTTAACCGGCCAGTATCCACACACCAATGGTATTATAGACAACACGGCAAGAAATAAACAAAGTCATCAGTTGGTAACCTTTCCGAAGTTGCTTCATGATGCCGGATACGAAACGGCATTCATTGGCAAGTGGCACATGGGCAATGATGATACACCCCGACCCGGTTTCGACCAATGGGTAGCCCTCAAAGGACAAGGAGAAGCTATTGATCCAAATTTGAATATCAACGGAGAGCGAAAAACGATAAATGGGTATGTAACCGATATTTTAACTGCCTACTCATTGAATTTTATAAATAAGGAAAGGACATCTCCTTTTCTGCTTTACTTATCACACAAAGCCCTTCATCCGAACACTCAACAACGCGATGATGGGAGTACCGCAGAACTGGAATTGAGCGGATTTATTCCAGCAGAACGGCATAAGGGTATGTATGCTGATGCCTTCTTTTCACGTAGGCCAAACTGGGGAATCCCTCCTTTGGATAAACCGGCTTTGATGCGAAAAATAGGAGACCTTCCACCTCTTAGTGAAAAACGGTCACTGATGAAAAGACCATTCGCGAGCGATCGGAAATGCTGATGGCTATTGACGAAGGTTTGGGAAAAATTCTTGAAACACTCAACGAAAAAAAAAATACTGGAGAACACCATCGTTGTTTTCGCCAGCGACCACGGGTACTGGTATGGCGAGCACGGCTTAAGTGAAGAACGCAGATTGTCGTATGAGGAAGCCTTGCGCATTCCTTTGTTGATTCGATACCCTGATAAAGTTTCCGCTGGTTTAAAACCCGAACAAATGGTTTTGAGTATTGACCTTGCTCCCACCCTGATGGAGTATGCGGGGCTTACTCCGGATGAAGGCATGGAGGGAAAATCGTTGGTTCCGGTAATTGATAATCAGGTTAAAGACTGGAGATCCTCATTTTTGATTGAGTATTATTCCGACATCGTTTTCCCAAGAATGCTCACCATGGGCTACAAAGCCCTGCGAACAGAACGGTATAAATATATTCGTTATGAAGACTTAGATAATATGGATGAGTTGTATGATTTGCAACAAGATCCCTATGAATTGAATAACCTGATTTCTAATCCTGAATCAGCACCGTTATTGGAAGAGATGAAAAGTGAATTGGAACTGTTGCTAAAAAAATAAAACCCTTGGATTTTTAAACTATGTCAAAGTATAATAAACAGTCAAACTACAAATCGTTATGAATTTTAATTTCAACGCCTCCGGATTTTCAATATCTAAATTAATGATTGTTTTGGCTGTATTTGTTTGCCTCGATTGTTCACCTCCAGAAAAGGAGGATAATGAAGCCCTTGCGCAGCTCAATGAGTTCATACAGGAATTCACTTCAAAGGGAGGAAGCAGACAGTTTACAACGGATATGAGTGCAGCTACTTTCGCGAGTGAGTTGAGTGAAACTAAAGCACAGCTTGCCAAGCTCAGAAGTATTGACAAAACATCGCTCACGGGAGATGACCTGATTGACTTTAAATTCGCTGAGAGCCTTCTGGCGGGCCGGGAACTGGAGCAGGAAAAAATGCTACCCTGGAAAAAGAATCCAAGACTGTACATGGCATTCACCAGAATTTCCAATGTCATAGACAGACCCGGAGATGGGGCTGACAAAATCAAAGAGATTGAAGAGCGGTTAAAATTTGTTCCTCTTCAATTGTCGAATGCTTCCCGACAACTTGAAATGTATGTGCCTCGATTTCAGGAACTCAGCCTTTTTATGGCGGAGAACGGGAGCGTGTTGTTTGATGAAGAACTTCCTGCTTTTATTAAAGAACAGGGAAATGATGCGGCACATCTGACCGGCCTGACGCTTGAAGCTAAAAACGCGCTTGAATCTTTTATAATTTTTTTAAGAGATGAACTTCCCACACGACCGGAGGGTGACTTTGCTGTTGGGGAAGAAACCTATAATGAAATGCTGAAGGGCCAGTTTTTAACTGATTACGATGCAGATAGTTTATGGAAATTTGGATGGGAAAAATTTAATGCTACGCTGGCGGAATTGGTTGAAGTGGCCAAAAAAATTGACCCCAATAAGAATTGGAAACAAATAGCTTATGAAATAAAACAAGAATACCCGGATCCTGAAGATATGATAGCAGCACATCAGGAATGGGTGGACAAGGCAGGAATACATATTAAAAGCAATGACTTAATTCCCATACCCTGGCCCGAGCGCGTCTTTGTGGTTCCCCGTGCGGAATATTTGCGCAAAACATCCTACTATGGAAATTTTTCCAGTGCCCGGTCGATGGACAAGGACAGTATTTTCACATCAGAATGGATGATTAATCCTTTTGAAGACCAATGGGATGAACAGCGCAAACAGGAATACCTTGTCGAACATGATTGGGGAGTTATTATTATCACCGCTCCCCATGAAACGTACGGTGGTCATCATGTTCAAAGTCTTTATCAGCTTCATAATCCAAGACCCTTGCGGAAAAACAATGGGATATCAATTTTCAGTGAGGGATGGGGATTGTACAATGAGCAGCTCATGCAAGAAACAGGATTCTTTCCGAATGAGCGCATTTACCTGCGGCAGCTTCAACTTCGCCTATGGAGAAATGCCCGCGTTATCTATGATGTGGGAATGCATACCGGAAGACTGTCGTATGAAGAGGCTATTAATATCATGACTGATCAGGTGGGATTTTTGCGATGGGCCGCACAACTTGAGATTGATTCTTCCACAGCCAGACCCGGTTATTTCATTGGCTACTTCATGGGCATGTCTGAAATACTTCTGATGCGCGAGGAGTATAAAAAGAAAATGGGTGACCAGTTTTCATTGCGTGACTTTCATGAAAGATTATTGAAAATCGGCAACATGCCTCCGTCTCTCATGCGCGAAGCGCTTTTGATGTAATCCAAAGGTTTCTTGATCAATAGGACACCGCTTTGTTCAACATGGATTTGTCGCCCGTCATCTCCCAGTAAATAAGGGAAACCGGGATCACACCTTTGCTCGCAAATTC
>JAAUQD010000201.1 GCA_012032815.1 Flammeovirgaceae bacterium | reverse complement strand
ATTTAAGCCTACCGACTCTAATACAATAATCATTAAAATCAATCCTGCGCTTGGGATTGCTGCTGCTCCAACTGATGCTAAAGTTGCCGTAATGATAATCACCAACTGCTGAGCAATAGTAAGATCTACCATGTGAAATTGGGCTAATGCTACAACTGCAACAGCCTGATACAAACTGGTTCCGTCCATATTGATAGTGGCACCAAGCGGCAATACAAAACTTGATATTTCTTCTTTGACGCCTAATTTTTTTTCAACACAATCTTTCGTTACCGGTAAAGTTGCCGCACTGGAGCTGGTGCTAAAGGCCATAATTTGTGCGGGCATAATAGCTTTGAAAAATTCCTTGTACTTCACCGTAGTGAAGAATTTCATAATAAGCGGGTAGATAATAAAAATCATGGCCGCCAAGCTTACTAATACAGTAAGCGCATAGACTCCCAATGCCTGGAATAATTCAAGCGCTTGCGCAGGATCATCACCTGACACATCAACAATTAATGATGCTAGCAAAGCAAATACACCAATAGGTGAAAACCGCATGACAATGTCTACCACTTTCAGGATCACTTCATTGGTGCCATCAAAAAAACTTTTCACGCCCAGTATTTTCTCCGCAGGCGCCATAATCATGGCGATACCGAATAGCATGGCGAAAAAAATCACCTTCAACATATTGCGGTTGTCATTGACGGCTCCAAAAATGTTATCCGGTACGATATCAACAATTACTTGCAATGGTCCGGAGTCTGATAATTTCTTTGCATCGGATACTTTTAAGTTGGCATCGCTCGCATACTTACTTGAAAGTTCGAGTTGCTTTTCCTTTGAAAGATAATGGCCGGGATTTGCGGTATTGACCAAGGCCAACCCAATGAGAATGGCGATAACTGTTGTGGCCAGGTAAAAGACCATTGTTCTTCCTCCAATACGCGACAACCGCGTAATATCCTTAAGACTTGAAATGCCACTGATCAGCGAAACTAAAATCAATGGCATGGCCAATAGTTTCAGGAGATTGATGAAGATTGAGCCAAATGGTTTTATCCAATCGGTAAGAAATTCATTCCATCCAAAAAAGAGGGAGAACATCCCGAGAATAATTCCAAGGAACATGCCCAGGAATATTTGTGTGTGCAAAGGTAGCTTGCGCATAGTCAACATTTAAAAATGCGCAACAAGGTAAGTGAAAAATAAATGTTCCTTGCGGGATCGGTTCGTAATTATTTGCGGCCGTGATCTGATTATTGATATTTGGTTAGCTCTCCTTCAGATTTTGCAATTAACGTAGATACGGTGGCATCACCGGTTACGTTCACAACAGTTCTTACCATATCCAGCGGGCGGTCGATAGGGAAAATGATGGCTACCCACGCTGGATTTAATCCCACGGATTGCAAAACAATAATCATCATAATTAATCCTGCACTCGGTACGGCTGCGGCACCGATAGAAGCAAGTGAAGCTGTTAATACAATAGTTAATTGCTGACCAAAGATAGATCTACCATGTGAAGTTGTGCCATAAAAATTACAGCAACAGCTTGGTGTAAGCTGGTACCGTCCATATTAACTGTAGCGCCAATCGGAAGCACAAAACTTGAAATGCTTTTTGGTACGCCCATATTATCTTCTACACATTCCATGGTGACTGGAAGTGTAGCGGCACTTGAACTGGTAGAGAATGCTAAAAACTGTGCTGGACTAATATTTTTGAAAAATTCACGATACGTAATTTTTTTAACAAAAATTTTAAGGATCAGCGGGTACATCACAAAAATCACAAAAAACAATCCGGCCAGCAACGTTATCGCGTAGGAGCCAAGGCCAAGAAAAATATCAAAAACCTCAGCCGGACTATTCGCCATTTTAGCAATCACTCCAGCAAGCAATGCAAAAACAAAGAAGGGTGCAGCTTGCATCACCAAGTCCACCATTTTAATAAAGGCTGCATTGAGCCCTTGTATAAAGGAAATAATTGGTGCTGCGTTTTCTTTCGGAATCAGAACGAGCGTAATCCCAAAGAAGATGGCAAAAAATATCACTTGCAACATCAATTGATTATTGGATATCGAGAAAAGGATATTCTCAGGAACCATATCAACTAAAAACGTAAGTGGGCTTCCTTCTTTTTGTTCTTTAGCCGCGCTCATCTTGGCAGCTAAATCTTTTTTCTGATCCTCTGTTAATTTTTGTTCCTCCTGGTCTGTGGTCAGGTATTTGGCATATGCCGGGTCGCTCAAAAAAGATCTGCCATCTTGCGATGGCCCCATTTCATTTTCCTGCAACCAGAGTTCATACGATAGTCTGTTTTTGATTCGTTGTTCATCATCGATGTGCGTGCCCGGCTTTACTACATTGACAAAAAGCAATCCAACGCCAATCGCCAGAAAGGTTGTAGCCATGTAAGCACCTAAAGTTTTACCGCCAAGTCGGCCTAATTTTGAAACATCACTCAAACTGGCAACACCATTGATTATTGAAAAGAGAACCAGCGGAACAGCAATGAATTTTAGGAGGCGAATGAATATAGTGCCGAAGGGATCAATCCAATTGATCGTAAATTCATTCCACCCCAGTGAGCTGGAAATGAATGCCCAGATAACACCCAAAACTAAACCAATCAGTATTTTAATGTGTATAGGTAGTTTTTCATAATGATTTATTTCAGGTGTTAGTTAATCACTTCCTGTGTTTGATTCGCTTTTAAATCGAGCAGCTCTCCTTCCGTTGAGGCTACTACAACTGCAACAGCCGCATCTCCGGTAATGTTGACCATCGTTCGAATCATATCTAAAATTCTTTCTGGTGCCATGATTAATGCAATACCTGCCGCAGGAATACCAACTGCTTCCAATACAACTACCAACATCACCAAACCGGCTCCGGGTACGCCTGCTGTTCCTACCGCTGCAAGTGTGGCCGTAAGTACAATCATTAATTGAGAACTGATCGATAACTCTAGTCCCATGGCTTGCGCAATAAAATCGCAGAAAACTCCTTGATATAAACTCGTGCCATTCATATTGATGGTGGCGCCAAGGGGCA
>JAAUQD010000019.1 GCA_012032815.1 Flammeovirgaceae bacterium | reverse complement strand
CCAAGCTCAGCAAAAGGAATATGTGTGTACGCCATGTGGAAACTCTTGCGACAGCACCATTTATTTGAAACCCGGTTCGTGTGAAGTCTGTAGGATGGATCTTATTGAAAAGAAATTCACCGCGTACAAAAATCTTTCGTTTGAAGAAATATGCAACCGCGTATCATTAAATCCATTGATAGTCTTACTTGACGTACGTTCTTCCAGCGAGTTTAAGGGCACTGCAAGAAACAGTTTTGGTATTTTCAATAAAGCGATAAATATTGATGTACGGGAACTTGCTGACAGAATCAATGAACTGGAAAAGTATAAAACATCTGAAATAATTGTCTATTGCAGTCACAGCATCAGAAGCCCTCGGGCAAGTTCGCTTCTTATCCAACAAGGGTTTACTAACGTGAGCAATATGACCGGAGGAGTGTCAACCTTAACTGTGGAGAATTCACAATGTGCTACGCGACTTTTTATTCCGTTTAAATAATCAAACACAATTGGAAATAGCATAGATTGGGGTTTTTATAACTATGCAATCGCGTAAACCTGCTCTGGGTTTTATCTTTGTTACACTTTTGATTGATGTTACCGGGCTCGGAATTATTATTCCGGTAATGCCGGCTTTAATTCATGAGTTGACAGGCGGAACAGTGAGTGAATCGGCTGAATATGGAGGTTGGTTAATTTCAGCGTATGCCATAGTTCAGTTTTTGTGCGCTCCTGTTGTGGGAGGGCTGAGTGACCGGTTTGGCCGAAGGCCTATTTTACTGGCTTCTCTTTTTGGTTTTGGAATAGACTATCTCTTTATGGCATTTGCGCCAACGTTGTGTTGGCTATTTGTTGGAAGAATCATAGCCGGTTTGATGGGAGCAAGTTTTACAACAGCAGGCGCCTATATCGCAGACATCAGCACAAAAGAAAACAGAGCCCAGAATTTTGGTATTATAGGTGCAGCCTTTGGATTGGGATTTATTCTCGGTCCTGTAATCGGAGGATTATTGGGTGGCCTTGGGGCACGTATTCCCTTTATTGCGGCAGCTATCTTGTCGCTGCTGAACTGGCTTTATGGTTACTTCATATTGCCGGAATCGTTAAGTATTGAAAACAGGAGACCATTTGAATGGAAGCGTGCAAATCCACTGGGTACTCTAAAAAATCTATTCAAGTATCCGGTTATTGCCGGTCTTTTTGTGGCGTTAGCTTTCGTCTATATATCTGCACATGCTGTTCAAAGCAACTGGGCATACTATACCATAGAAAAGTTTGGGTGGACGGAAGCTATGATTGGGTTATCACTGGGTGTGGTAGGACTAATTTTCGCCATTGTACAAGGCGGACTTATCCGCATCATCATTCCAGCATTGGGTCAGCATCGCAGTGTGTATTTTGGGCTTGGCCTTTATGCGTGTGGGTTTGTGTTGTATGCCTTTGCCACGCAAGGGTGGATGATGTATGCTTTCACCGTGGTGTATTGTCTGGGTGGTATTGCCGGACCTGCTCTTCAGGGAATAATGTCCAATGTGGTTCCGCCCAACGCGCAGGGAGAATTACAGGGGGGATTTACCAGTTTGATGAGTCTGTCATCGATCATAGGGCCAACATTAATGAATACGTTGTTCGCTTATTTTACTGCTGATCAAACTCCCTATTATTTTCCGGGAGCGGCAATGCTATTAGGAGCAATCCTTACATTGATTAGTACATATCTAGCCAGGAGAACGTTAAAACTTCACAGTGTGTAGCCGGATTTCAGGCGGGTGGGTAGCCACTTCAAATCGGTGTCCCTAAGGAATACAGAATAATATATTATCATGATCAGCCCAAAATCCGGAAGACTTAATATGAAAATGATAAATAAGTGAAAAATTACACCGGCCCAAAGAATAGGTTTTCGAAATCGTTTAAACCAAACCAGGAAAAAAACAATTCAAATAATATGACTACCCAGGCTACCACAAAATGGATTATCGGATGGGTTGGATAAATCGAAATAAGGTGTGGATTAAACAGATAGTCAATTTGAGAAAGGTAATCGATGGCTTTCCCGGATCGCCAGGCAGCAGACAACAATTTATCGGCCCCCGAAACAAAGTACAATGTAGTAATATGGATTCTTGCCAGAAGTAATGCACTGTTTGAAAGAAAGACAGGCCATGAACCCGGTTTGTAATGCTTTGGTGGATCTAATAGTATAGCCAAAGAGAAAAGGGCAAGGACCACCGCATCTGCGCCATTAATAATAGAAATGTGAATTCTGAAATACAGAATGCCAAACAATAGAATAATGACCTTGATGAGGTAGCTGGATCGATATATCGAAAACGCCATTAAGGCGATAAAGACAATAAGGAATAATTCTATTCTTTCAGTGATCCACCGTAAAGGAAACGAGTACAGCTTAGCCTGCGAAAATTCTGATATGTCTACTATATTGAGGCTTACCGGCCACGAAAGCAGGATTTTACAAATAGCAAAAAGATAGGTAAGTCTTACAACCCATGTTGAAGTCAATCGTATGTCCTGAGATATCCAGAGAAAATCACAGTAATTGAGAATTTTCTGTTTTACATCCTTCATTTTACCTGGAAGGTGTAATGAAAAAGTGTGTCAACTTCATAGGTCTCAAATTTTTTCATAATGAATATTACTTGAAGCGAATCGGAATGATTGGCCAGTTGATGAGTGATTATGTATCGGTTTAGTTCTCGGAAGAACCGGCTGCTATCGGGGTATTGCTTTTTGTCATACACAATCTGACGTGCCAAAAATCTCGCTATACCACTTTCGCAAAGTTGGTCGTAGCGAAGATAGTTCGAATGATAGTTATTGAATTCGTCACTTCCTAATTGAACAGGATCTGTCCAGGGTGTAGATTCTGATTTGGTTTTTAAATAAAGCTGTACGGTATTATTAATTCTGTCTTCAGAAAAAAATGGGCCGGGTATGGCGAATATCTTATACAGTTTGGCTGGGCGATACTGGTTTATTTTTTTATTTATCCGCTCAGACCCAGTTAAGATAAGCACAACCAGGAGGTGAACAACAACAAGCGCTAATACAAGTAGCGACAAAATCTGCTTTTGTTTTGTAAGATGTGGAGATGAACTAGAATCCGGCACCGGATAAATTTACGAAATCGAAGGTCAAAAATTAGGTTTGAGAAAACTACACTTGTATTAAAATATTTTTAATCATTATTCGTCTCTGTTTGTAGTAATGTAGTATCTAGCAGGATTCGATCGATTTAACCATGGCAAAGTCTAAAATTAGCATTGGGAAAGTATTTAAAACTATTGTTTGGCCAAGAAAAGGCATATTACTTATAGGTCTTATTCTGATAATTATAAGTCGGCTTGCTGCCTTAGTCCTGCCGGGTGCCAGCAAATATTTAATGGATGAGGTCATTGCTAAGGGTGATCTTCACATGTTGAAGCTTTTGTTGGCCGCTGTTGTCGGAGCAATTGTCGTTCAGGCTGTCACTTCTTTTCTCCTCACCCAAATTCTTAGTGTTGAAGCACAACATTTGATTTCAGTGTTAAGGGTTCAGGTTCAAAAGCAAGTTCTCCGTTTACCCATTCGCTTTTTTGATAATAATAAATCGGGTGCTTTGGTCAGTCGTATCATGACAGATGTGGAAGGTGTTCGGAATCTGGTGGGTACCGGTTTGGTTCAATTATTTGGTGGTGTACTTACCTCTATAATTTGTTTGGTACTCTTAATTCAGATTAGTCCATCCATGACGCTTTATGTTCTTGTGCCTGTTTTGATTTTTGGACTCATATCACTAAAAGCTTTTGGATACATACGGCCTATATTCAGAGAGCGAAGCGTAATAAATGCTGAAGTAACCGGCAGACTCACGGAGACCCTCAATGGAATTCGTGTCATTAAAGGATTTAATGCAGAACCGCAGGAGATAAAAACTTTTGCCGGTGGTGTAGAAAAGCTCTACCGCAATGTTAAGAAAACACTCACCTCCACCAGTATAATTACCAGCTCAGCTACCTTGCTTCTTGGCCTTGCCTCCACCGGTATAATGGGTTATGGAGGATATCTGATAATTCAGAATGAAATGACGTTTGGTGAATTTTTATCTTTCACGTTGTATTTGGGATTTATGATTGCACCCATTGTTCAAATGAGCAACATTGGCAGTCAGCTCACAGAAGCTTTTGCCGGATTGGATCGTACGGAGGAGTTGATGAATATGGAACTGGAAGAAGATCCTGAAAAACGACCGGTTAAAATTGGAACTATCAATGGAAATGTTGAATTCCAAAATGTTTCTTTTGCTTATGAAGAAGGCAAGGAAGTAGTTCAGGATGTTTCGTTTGTTGCAAAAGCCGGCTCAGTTACTGCACTTGTAGGAACCTCCGGCTCAGGTAAAACCACCATCGCTGGATTGGCAGCATCGTTTTTAAATCCTCAATCCGGAAAAATTTTAGTTGATTCAGTCGATCTTTCAACGATTTCGCTTGACAGTTATCGCAATCAACTCGGAGTGGTACTTCAGGATGATTTTCTTTTTGAAGGCACGATAAAGGAGAACATTTTATTTCCAAGACCAAATTCAAGCGAGCAACAAATTAATGATGCCGTTCGTGCTGCGCACGTTGGTGAGTTTACCGATCGATTTGAAAATGGACTCGATACGCTGATTGGTGAGCGAGGAGTAAAGTTATCCGGTGGGCAAAGGCAACGCATTGCCATTGCAAGAGCCATTTTGGCAAATCCCCGGATTTTAATTCTGGATGAGGCTACCTCAAATCTGGATACCGAAAGTGAGGCATTTATTCAGGAAAGTTTGCGGAGTCTACTAAAGGGAAGGACCACTTTTGTCATTGCTCACAGGCTGAGCACCATCCGACAGGCGGATCAAATATTGGTTATCGAAAATGGCCGTATTGCCGAACAGGGCAAACACGATGAGCTGATTGAAAAGAAAGGGCGATATTTTGACTTATATACCTATCAGGCCAGGATTTAAGCGTTCTGATTTGCAGCGTCTATCTGAATCAGTCTGTTATAAATCTCAAGACATACCCATGCATCGGTTGCTGCATAGGATAACTGCCGATCGGAAAGATTTTTAGCTTCCCAATTGCTGGTTTGTACACTCTTCGAAATTCTGAAACCCAGAAACAGTCCTGTAAGTTTTTTAACGCTTTCAACCTGGAGATTTTTTTCGCGTGCGAGCGTTGATAAATCAATAAAATTATTGGGTCTAAAAGGCTTCAATTGGTTTAGTGCTTTTAAATCGTCACGAAGCCCTACACCTACTTTTGTAATTTTTTTATTTTCAAAAATTTGAGTCAAATGTGTTGTTAACCCCGCTTGTTTAAGTTGAATGATAAATACCTTATGCGGAAGAGCTAACTGTAATAAAGATACCGAATGCCGTTCTCCCTTTCTAAAGCTTGGTCTGGTCTCTGTATCAAACCCAACCAGATGGTGTTCGTGAAGTTCGTCAGAAATCATCGGGATAGCCTCATTATCATTGACCAGGATAATTTCACCATTAAATGATCCCAATGGAAGTGAGTTGATCTCTTCTTTGGTGATGTCTGTTTTTACCTGTTGATCATCGGGCTTTTTCCGGACTATCATGGAGTCTGCGAATCTTAATATTAAAAAAGGCCATGAACATGGTCATGAAAGGACTTATAAGGCAAAACATACAGTACGGGGCATAGACAACCGTAGCAACACCAAGGACTCCGGCTTGCGTTGCACCACACGTGTTCCATGGAACTAACACGGAGGTTACTGTACCGGTGTCTTCCAGTGTTCGGCTGAGTACTTCAGGCTTCAGACCTCTTTCACGATAGGTGTCAGAAAACATTCTCCCGGGCACAGCGATTGCCATATACTGATCAGATGCTGTTATGTTGAAAAATATACAGGTAGCGGCTGTACTGGCTACCAATGAACCGGTGGAATGAGCAAATCGAATAATCTGGTGTGCAATTACTTTTAGCAATCCGCAAGACTCCATAACCCCTCCAAAGATCATTGCGCAAACAATTAACCATACGGTATTCAACATGCCAGCCATGCCTTTGGCACTGAGTAGATTTGTTATCATTTCATTATCTGTTTGAATGTTTATTGAGACAGACAATGCTTTCATTACAGCAACAAATGAAGATTTCACATAATCGCCTTCAATTCCAGAAACCTGATTAATTATATTCGGTTGAAAAATAACAGCAAAAATTCCTCCCAGCAGTGCACCTATAAGGAGCGCAGGAGAAGCGGGCACTCTCTTTATAATCAGAAAGACGACAAGCACCGGTACAAGAAACAAAAGAGGATTTAGATTAAAAGAATTTTCAATGGCAAGGAGTACTTCGCTTGAATCCTGTTGTGCAACTGAAGTGTCAACAGTAAATCCCCAGGCCAGAAAAATTAATAAGGTAATGATTATGGAAGGGGCTGTCGTGTAAACCATATACCTGATGTGCGTAAACAAATCTGTACCGGCCATAGCAGGAGCCAGATTTGTAGTGTCAGATAGGGGAGACATTTTATCGCCAAAATATGCACCAGAAATAATTGCACCCGCTATGACTCCCTCAGACATGTCCATAGCCTTACCAATTCCTAACAGTGCAATACCTACTGTAGCAACCGTAGACCACGAACTTCCGGTAGCCAGTGAAACAATTGCGCAAACGATGACAGCGGCAAAGAGAAAGATCGTAGGATTCAGAATTTTTAAGCCGTAATAAATCATCGCGGGAACAATTCCACTAAGCAGCCATGTACCGGCTAACGATCCGATCGTTAATAAAATGATAATGGCCGTCATTGAAGAATTGATACTTCGTAAAATGCTTTCGTTAATCTCTTCCCAGTTGTAGCCAAGCCTCCAGGAGATAATTCCGGCAACACCGGCCGCTAACAAGAGCGATACCTGGTTGGCTCCGCTGATGGCATCAGACCCAAAAAGGAGAACGTTTGTAGTGAGCAGAATAATCAGCGCAAAAATTGGTATGAGGGCTTGAAAAAATGTTGCTTCTTTTTTGGCTTTGGTCATGCGAAAACGTTTGATCAGTTTATTAAAGCCATGAAGATAGTAATAAAATAATAGGTTGAATTACACAATTTGAATGTGTTCGTTTGAGTCTGATGTTTTCGTTACTTTAATCTGTTTATCTTTCGCATCTAATTCTTACTTATGCTAAACCCGGCTACGATCATTGAAAGAGCAAAGATATCATCCCTTTACCGATCTATATTAAACTGGTCGGTTGATCGCATGGTACCATTCAATAAGCCTCATGGATTTAAGATTTTAGAGTTCGGAGACGACTTTATTACAACTAGAATTCCATATCAAAAAAGAAATTTCAATCATATCAGGGGATTACATGCCTGTGCCCTGGCAACATTATCAGAATTTACAACGGGGTTCCTGCTATTGCAAAAACTGGATATCAGTAAGTATCGATTAATTATGAAACGGCTGGAAATGGACTACCACTATCAGGGCAAAATGGATGCTACAGCTAAATTCAGGATATCCAACGATTGGATCGATGAAAAAATAGTAAATCCTTTACTCCATGACGAAGCTGTGGTGGTAATTTGTGAAGTAAAGATTCATGATAGGGCAGGCAATCACCTTACAACAGGCCAGGTGCACTGGCAAATTAAGAATTGGGAGAAGGTAAAAACCAAAATTGTATCCTAAGGATTTTATTTTGTAATTTTCATTATAAATTAAAGCAATGAGAAAGATTGATCAACTCTTGAATGAGTATGGTGAAAGTCATCAAAATGCGACTAACAAGGCCATTCATTGGATTTGTGTACCCCTTATTTTTTTCAGCGTGGTTGCCATGATTTTTTCCATACCGAGCGGTGCGGTTCAGTCCGTATTGGGTGAAGGGAATGTGTATGCCAATTGGGCAACGGTTGTAGTGGTAATTGCGATGGTTTATTATGTTACATTATCCATCCCCCTGAGTATTGGAATGCTTTTGTTTTGTGCGGTATGTTTATTCGCTTCCAAATGGCTTGTTCAATTAAATATAGCGCCATTATGGGCGATTGCCCTTGGTATTTTTGTAGTCGCCTGGATTGGTCAGTTTTACGGACATAAAGTAGAAGGTAAAAAGCCATCTTTTTTTAAGGATTTACAATTCTTACTTATAGGTCCTGCCTGGTTAATGCATTTCATTTTCAAGAAAATAGGAATTCCCTACTAACTATTGGAGGCACAATTTTACGAAGGTGAGTTGCCGGAAGGATACCGGTATGATTTTGACCTATATTTATTTAATCATCCCACAAATCTAAAGCTTCAATCCAAGACGGGCTGGTGCTCGTTCTACGCCTTGCGCAAGGAAAAGAAACAGGTATTGGCTCATATTCACTTTTTGTAGAAAATAGAACCGCATCATCTCCGTATAGAAATCCTTTTGGGTCATTGGAGTTTTCAGCAACTATAACTCCGAAGGAAGTTTTTGATTTTATAGGTTGGACGGAAAAGCAGTTGATTAAGAAAGGCGTTAAAGAAATCGTAGTCAAATCTTTTCCCGTTGGGTACAATCCGCAGCATTCATCCATGCTCAATACTTTTTTAATTAACCATGGATTTCAAATTCAAAATGCTGAATTGAGTTCATTGATTGATGTGGCGGACAAAGCATTACTTGAGCGAATGACATCGTGGGAAAAAAGAAAGCTCAGGCAATCGGACGGAGCTCAACTTCGATTTATGCAACTGCCAATTGAAAAGGCATTTGATGTGTATAGCTTTATTCGGTCTTGCCGCGAAGAACGCAGACAGTCGATATCAATGACCTGGGATCAGGTGGATATGGTTGTAAGAACTTTTTCAAAGCAAATTTTCTTTTTTGGAGTTTTTGATAACCAACACATGGCAGCAGCTTCACTAAGTATTCAGGTCAACGCGAAGATATTGTACAATTTTTATTCTGGTCATGCCCGGAAATACGACTCCTTTAGTCCTGCCGTTATGCTGGTGAACGGTATTTATCGATTTTGCCAGAAAGAAAAATTCAGCTACCTCGACCTGGGGACCTCGGCATTGAAAGGCAAACCAAATTTTACGCTCCTGGATTTTAAAATGCATCTGGGTGCGCTGCCTACTTCAAAACATACTTTTTATAAAAAAATCAAGGAATGACTTCACCTCTGGTGACCGTTATTTGCATTTGCTATAATCACGCACGGTTTGTAGAAGAAGCTATCCAATCTGTATTTGATCAAACCTATACTCCCATTCAACTTATAGTACTGGATGACGCAAGCATCGATACTAGTAGAGAAGTTATTTTGGATTGTCTGAAGGATCATCCTGATGTGTTGTTCATACGAAATGAAAGAAATAGAGGCCACACCAGAACTTTCAACCAAGGGATCAACGAAGCACAAGGAGAATTCATCATTGACCTGGCGGGGGATGATGTTTTGCTGCCGGAAAGAATAGCCAATGGTATAAAGGATTTTGAAAGGGCTTCAGGTAAATGTGGTGTTCACTTCAGCGATGCTGAATGGATAGACGAAGAGGGGAAGAGTTTAGGCTTTCACTCGGAGAAATATTTGCCACGGGATATTCAGGATGAAAACATTTACAAGGATTTGATCCATAAATATTTTATTTGCAGCCCTACTATGATGTTCCGAAAGTCTGTCATTGATGAGCTTGGTGGTTATGATGAGAAATTAAGTTATGAGGATTTCGATTTTTGGATCAGGTCATCGAGAAATTGGAATTATTGGTATTCTCCTGAAGTACTGGTAAAAAAAAGGAAATTGAGATCGGGTCATTCGACTTCACAGGCCAGGTTGTTTAGCCAACAATCAGAAAGCACTTATGTTGTTTGCACAAAAATTATGTCTCTGAATAGAACAATTGAGGAACAATCGTTGCTGAGTGATCGAATTTTGTATGAAGTTCGGTTGAATTTGAAACTTCTAATTTTAAGATGATTGTTAAATATTTGAATCTTTGGATTATAAATACAAAAAACAAATACAATCACCAGTGAGAGAATCAACCAAATGCCTTAACTGCAATGCTGCTTTGGTGGGGCAGTATTGTCATGAATGTGGACAAAAAGAGATCGTTCACTCTGACAAAACCGTTACACACTTTATTTTCAATTTTTTGGAGCTGCTTTTTTTCTTGAAAATAATTTTTTGAAAAACCTGTTTACCCTGCTCGTCAGACCAGGCAAACAATGTAAAGACTTCATTTACGGAGCTCGAAAAAGATGGATGCCTCCATTTTCTATTTTTCTCCTTATAAACCTGATGTATTTTATTTTTACACCCTTGTCAGATTTGGATTTAAGTCTCGAGGAGCAACTATTACAGGACCATCATGCCAAAATTGCCGAAAAATGGTAAATCAAAAGTTGCAGAAGGAAGACCTCACTTTTGAAGAATATGCGGTAAACTACAAAGCCCAAACATCACGCTTGTCAAGTTCGTTGATCATTCTCAACGTTCCGGTATTGGCACTTTTTCTATCACTGATTTATTTTAGAAAGAGAATGTACTTTGCTGATCATTTTATTTTTAGTCTTTATTTGTTTGGATTTGTCTTACTGTTGGTATTGACCCTGTCGGGTATTTATTATTTGATCGATCTTGGACTTAATCAAATACCATTTAACCCCGGAGTATTGCTTTTGATTGCCTTTGAAGTTTACCTCTTTGTAGGACTTAGACATGTATATGAGCAAAAATATGGGCTACTCTGGTCTCTTTGTTGCTCGTGACCGGGTCATTTATAATTACTCATTTTTTATATCGGAGTTTTTTGTTTTTTGTAACGTTTTGGACGACCTAATTATTTCCTGTTATCTTTTCCGGTAACCATGTTTATATAATTATGATAACGAGTTTCTGCACACAAGCCCTTTGATACTAATTCAAGAATTGCGCAATTGGGCTCGTTTAAGTGCAAGCACCTCGATCCAAACTTACAATGAAGCCTGGCTTCACGCATCTCTGGAAAGTAATCAGAAATTTCCTGTTGATTCATTTCTGCAAGACCCCATTCTTTGACTCCGGGTGTGTCAATGACGAAGGTGTTTTTATCCAGCATAAACATTTCACTAAACGTAGTACTGTGCGTACCTTTTTCAGTAAAATCAGAGACTTCACGTACCGATTGTTCAATATCCGGAGATAGACTGTTTAATAAGGTGGACTTTCCAACTCCTGAATGTCCCGCAATTAAGGTAACCTTTCCTTTAAGAAGCTTAAGCAGATCTGAAAAATCACTATCAGCGATTGCACTTACAGAGAGGCAAGTCACTCCAATAGATTTATAAAGTGTAAGGATATCTGAAGCTGCATTTAATTCTTTCTCACTTAGTAGATCCGTTTTATTAAAGATTAACAGCTGAGGGATTCTGAACGATTCGGCCGAGACAAGAAAGCGATCAATAAATCCCAAGGATGTGCGAGGCATTTTAAGAGTGGCAATTAACAACGCCTGATCCACGTTGGCTGCCAAAACGTGGGTATGGCCTTTTTTCTTTATGGATTGCCGCTCAATAAGATTCTTGCGAGGATGGATTTCGGTAATGGTACCGTCTTCAGGTTCAAACTCGATCCAATCGCCTACTGCAATGGGATTGGTTTCTTTAATGGCATCCAACCTGAATTTTCCACGCACCCTACAGGTGTGTTTTTTGAGATCTGAAGTTAAAACATCATAAAAGGAGCCGGTCGATCGAACAACAGTCCCTCTCATGCGGTTATATATTTTTTGACATAATTCAAAACTTTCTGAGTTGCCCCCAGGTTTTCCAAAACATATTTCTTTGTTACGGCACAGGCCACACCATAGTTTTCGGGCCGACTGACCATTAACTCATAGTTCTTTTGAAGTTCTAAGTAATTATCGACAGGAAAAGCACCGCCTCTTTCAATTAGTTCAATTGCCTCGTTGAAACGCTTATAATTTTTGGAACCAAAAAAAATAGGAATCCCCTGACACGCAGCTTCAAGTATATTGTGCAGCCCTTTTCCAAAGGCTCCACCAATATAAGCGAACTCACCGTATTTATAGAGATGAGAAAGCATACCCACGTTGTCAAAGATGAGTACGGAATGAGACTCATCCAATTGATTTATTTCTGAATAACGAACGGTGATGTCAGCAAGTTCGCTTTCTATTTTGTCAAGAAAGCCTTCATCAATTTCATGTGGCGCAATTACAAATTTCAAGGTTTGCTTGTTCTCCAGAATAAAGGGAATAAGAATTTCAAAATCCTCAGGCCAACAACTGCCGATCACCCAAAGACGATCCCTTCCTTTAAATTCGTTTATCGATTTAATTTCTTTTGATTCTTCAGAAATTTTATTCACCCTGTCGAACCGGGTGTCTCCTGAGATTGTCACCTGAGTAATCCCAATGGTTTTTAGTAATTCGCTGGAAGTATGATTCTGAACAAAAAAGTGGTCTATTTTCTTTAGAGCGTTTCTGAAGAGCATGCCGTACCATTTAAAATATATCTGGTCACTTCTGAAGATACTTGATACCGAGAGTATCGGAATTTTTGAGTATGCAACTCATGCAGATAATTAATCCAGAATTCATACTTGACAAAAATAGCTACTGAAGGGTTGATGATATCAATCCATTTTTTGGCATTGACCGTAGTATCCCACGGTAAGTAAAAAACATAATCAACACCTTCGTAGTTTTTTCGAACTTCATAGCCCGAAGGAGAGAAAAAAGAAAGTAGAATTTCTTGATCAGGATATTGGGTTTTGATCAACTCTATGATGGGTCTGCCTTGTTCAAACTCACCCAGAGAAGCGCAATGAATCCAGATCGGTGAATTACCCGAAACACTCTTGGATAACTTTAAAAATAAATTCCTGCGTCCGCTTACAAAAGCTCTCGCTTTAGGATTAATCACCGATGCCATATAAAATACAGCACGTGCAATACGAATGGATAGATTGTAAAGAATCAAGCAGGGCACATTCAGACACAAATATACCTTTAAAAGGAATTTGATATTTATTCCTTAATTTTATATCAAACTAAAACAGAAAAGCAATGAAACGTTTTATTTTACTTTTATCAATCCTGACTTTCACGTCTGGTGCGTTTGCCCAAGATGATATCGATGCTATTGTGAAGGGTAGTCTGAGTGATGCAAATTATTTGCTGCAAGGCTATATCACACCCGTTATGGACGCGTTAGGCGGTGGATTAAATCAAGGCTGGTATAATACTGCTAAAGCACATAAGCCACTGGGGTTGGATCTTACAGTTTCAGCAAGCTTAATGTATGTTCCTTCAGCAGAAAAATTATACAACGTTGATAATAATATACTTCAGGAAATCACATTGATTTCATATGATGGTCAGAGTGTGAGCCCTACAGGATCAGGGAATGTGCCTACAATTTTTGGTCCTGATAAAACTCCAACGTATGAACTTGATATTGATGGAACTCAGTTTGATGGACCTGCGGGGGTTGACTTACAGGAAGCCATTAAATTTGCAGACGCGTTACCCGTACCGATTTACAATTTTGGAATAGGCTTGCCCAAGGGAACCGATCTTAAAGTACGATGGTCTCCAAGACTTACTCTTGATGACCTTGAATTTAATATTTTCGGACTTGCTGTAATGCATGATATAAAACAATATATACCCGGTATCAAATCCTTACCTTTTGATTTGTCTGCATTTGTAGGGTATATGAAGCTTAAATCGGAATTAGCTATTTCTACAGACCCAACAGAAAACCAAACGGGCGTGATGGAACTTAGTGCTACTACTGTTCAGGCGTTAATATCAAAAAAATATCCGTGTTAACCGTGTATGGGGGGCTTGGATATAATTTCACCGGGTCTAATTTAGCCTTGAAAGGAAATTATGATCTGGATGAAGATGGGTCTCCGGAAACAACTGATCCGGTGAATCTTGATTTCAGTTCAAGCGGGCCACGTGCAACAGCCGGCATTCGCTTGAAGTTTGCTGTATTCACATTGCATTGTGATTATACTTTAGCTAAATACAAAGCACTAACAGCAGGATTTGGAATTAACGTACGCTAAGACTATTTCCCTTTGAAATTGGGAGCGCGTTTTTCAACAAAAGCACTCATGCCTTCTTTCTGATCTTCTGAAGCGAAAGTCAGGTAAAAATTCTTTCGCTCAAACGCCAGCCCTTCATCCAACTGGGTCTCAAAAGATCTGTTCACGGCCTCTTTGGCAAGTTGCGTGGCCACTGGCGACATGGATGCAATTTCTTTAGCAAGCGCGAAAGCTTCCTGCATAAACATTTCCACAGGCACCACTTTATTTACAAGTCCATAAAAATGAGCCTCGGCTGCACTTAAAAACCGGCCTGTAAGAATTAATTCCATGGCTTTGGCTTTGCCAATCGCTTTGGTAAGGCGTTGAGTGCCTCCTGCACCGGGCATCGTACCAATTTTTATTTCAGGTTGGCCAAACTTTGCAGATTCAGAGGCAATAATCATATCGCACGTCATGGCAAATTCACAACCACCACCCAATGCAAAACCTGACACTGCAGCGATGATTGGTTTTTTTGTCTTTCTGATTTGATCCCATGTACTGAATTGATCGATCATCAACATGTCAATGGCACTTTTATCAGCCATTTGTTTGATATCAGCACCAGCTGCAAAAGCTTTTTCGTTTCCGGTAATAATAATGACTCTTACTTTATCATTTTTGTCAAGCAGTTGCAGGGCATCGCGCACCTCCTCCATCAGTTGTCGGTTTAATGCATTCAGTTCCTTAGGCCGATTCAGTTCAATTAATGCTACGAATGGCTCCTTCTCTTCAGTGACTTTGATAAATTCCATATTTCAATTGATTTTGGATTTCAAAACTATAAATTCCATTTGAATATGAGGGCAAAAAAGAAAGGCCCCCTTACGGAGGCCCATCTAACCAAAAGGCGGATAAAGTGTACTATGCATTGATATATCCATCAATAAATCGGGTTGTAACCATGCTCTGATTATTTTTAAGTAATTTTTTACTGTGAAAATACTATTTGTTTGTTTGGGCAATATTTGCCGATCGCCCTTAGCAGAGGCCATTTTTAAAAAGAAAATTTACCAAATGGGATTAGGGATGCGCGTTTTTGCGGATTCCTGCGGAACATCTAATTATCATATTGGTGATTCGCCTGATCCGAGAACACTCAGGAATGCCCGTCAAAATGGGATCGATATTCATCATGTTGGTCGTCAAATTCAACCCGGTGATTTGGTTAATCATGATTACATCCTGGCTATGGATAACAGTAATTATGAGAATATATTGAAGCTTAAAAATGCACATCAATACAAAGACAAAATAATGCTTGTGCGACATTTTGACCCTGACGAAGGACTAGAGGTTCCGGATCCTTATTTTGGAGGAGAAGAGGGATTTCAGGAAGTATATAAAATGCTTGACCGCACACTCGATAATTTAATTCTGAAATTGGAATTGAGGTAGCCTATTATTTGATCAGTAATTGCAAGGTGGAACGAGAAGATTGTTCCAAAATAATTCCAGGTCGGTTTCGGTATTCATCATACGTTTTTTGATCATAATTTTTTATGGTGATCAAGGTAAGGTTAGCATTGTAGTATACTTCAAAGTTATTACTAAGCTCATTGATTAAGCCCACAACCTTATCTTCTCTAAAGTCAACACAGAATGAGAAAGAGATGGCGGAATTTTGCATCACATTGATTTTTATTTTTCGTGAGGATAAAGCGCCAAAAATTGAACTGAGCTGCTGCTCATCAATAAATGTATAGTCTGTTACTTTACATGAAATGAGACATTGGTTTTCTTTAATTACAA
Organism: Flammeovirgaceae bacterium; assembly: GCA_012032815.1. Taxonomy (GTDB): domain Bacteria; phylum Bacteroidota; class Bacteroidia; order Cytophagales; family Cyclobacteriaceae; genus ELB16-189. The sequence continues at coordinate 14,066 of JAAUQD010000019.1, read as the reverse complement.
TCAATGGAGGCAGTTGATCGACATGACATTCATGAATTACGGTGCCGGGTTGATCCGGTTGATCGAAGCTCCGAACGTACAATGGAATTAGAGCATTTGCCAGAGGTTTGATGGTCTTTGGATGAATCACGGAAGCTCCATAGTAAGTCATCTCAGCAGCTTCCTGAAAAGGAAGTTCTTCAAAAGTAACTGCCGCCTTGAGTTTTTTAGGATCAGCATTCATAACTCCCGGCACATCTTTCCAAATGGTTACAGATTCTGCTTTGAGACAAGAACCAAAAATAGCTGCAGAAAAGTCTGAACCTTCTCGTCCAAGTGTCGTTGTTTTTCCGTTGTCGGCACGGCCAATGAAGCCTTGTGTGATTACAATGGAAGACTCCAATGTTTTTTCAATATTTTTTATTCTTTTTTTTGTTTCTTCCCAATGGACAGATGCATCGCGATAATTTTGATCCGTAACAATGTATTCTCTTGCATCAATCCATGTTATTGTGATATTTTCTTGCTTCAGTGCTTCGTAGACTATTTTGGAAGACAAGACCTCGCCCATGGATACTACTTGATCGTACATTTCATCTCGGGTGTATGATTGCCTGAGCTGATTAATTACCAGGCTTCTCCATTCGTCAAGGTAGTGCTGAATCGGGTGGCTGTGATCGAATAACTTTTGAGCAATGGAACTATGAAAGGCAACGATGGAATCCAGCAATGCTTCGTACGGCTTACCCAACAAATTCTGATAAACAACTTCTTCCAAAGCATTGGTTGTTTTGTCGATGGCTGAAACCACAATAAGTAATTTATGATGGGGAAATCTTTTAATGATTTGGCCAACGTTTCTGATGGCAGTGTCACTTTTTACCGATGCGCCTCCAAACTTGAAAATCTTCATAACTTCTCCAATTGACTTTGATAATGCGTATTTTTACACCCAGCGCAAAGTAGCGCGAATTTAGTCTTGAAAAATCACAATCTGTAAACATTGCATATGGAAGCTTCCCGAATTGCCCAGCCAATTGGTATTGCCCTTGACCGTTTTATAAAAAACAATCAGGATCATTTCGCTTATGCAAGTGGCGAATTGTCGCAATTGCTGAGAGACATTGCCCTGGCCAGCAAAGTTGTGAATCGGGAAATGAACAAAGCCGGGCTGATTGATATCATGGGACCAATGGGATCTCAGAATTCGACAGGCGAGGAGCAGCAAAAACTTGATGTGCTCGCCAACATTCGATTTACCCGTGCGCTAAAAAAGGGTGGAGAAGTATGTGCTTTAATATCGGAAGAATCGGAGACTTTTGAGGACCTTAATAATGACGGGGGTTATGTAGTGGCCATTGACCCGCTTGACGGTTCATCGAACATTGATGTCAATGTTTCGGTAGGAACAATTTTTAGCATCTACCGCAGAAAATCACAAATTGGAAAGCCGATAACACTGGAAGATGTTTTGCAAAAAGGAAGTGATCAGGTAGCCGCAGGCTATGTATTGTACGGTTCCAGCACCATGTTAGTCTATACGACTGGACATGGTGTTAACGGTTTTACATTTGAGCCATCACTTGGAGAATTCTTTTTATCACATCCTGATATGAGGACTCCTGAAGATGGGAAAATTTATTCAATCAATGAAGGATCATCGAATTCATTTGACAATCAGGTAACAAAGTATGTTGCACATTGCAAGGAGAAAAAATTTACGGCCCGCTATATAGGTTCTTTGGTTGCCGATTTTCATCGTAACATGCTAAAGGGAGGTATCTACATCTATCCGGCAACCGCTAAAGATCCAAATGGTAAGTTGCGTCTCATGTATGAATGCAACGCATTAGCATTTTTAGCTGAGCAATCCGGAGGGAAGGCTTCAAATGGTAAAGACAGAATTCTGGATATTATTCCTACAAGTTTACATCAGAGGGTACCTTTCTTTGTTGGTTCAACAAAAATGGTAGAGAAAGCGGAAAATGGCTGAGTTATTCGCTGCTCTTCTCTGGTTCAAATATTTCAGGAACGGTTGAGTGAAGTATTTCGTACCACTTCAGGAGTTTTTTAATATCTGAGGTGTAAACCCTGTTTTCATCATAGTCGGGTAGTATTGACTTCATAAAAGCGTGAAGTTCGATGCCGTCCGACTCACTGTCAATACCAAGGTCATCGCCAAATTCTTTTTTATTTTTTGCAAAACATCCTTTAATGGAGTCGTCCCTTCTTTATTCAATGTATAAATCGAGATTTCATCAAGAATTGAAATCTTCTGGCTCATGGGCATGACTATTCTCTTTTTGTCGCCATCCAATGATTCTAGTATTACACCTGACTTTCCTGGCTTCAGGATTTTATAAAGTCCGCCTTTGCCCGACACGGAAGCTATTTCTGATAATTTCATTCAAAAAATTAAAGCGCAAAGCTAATAATTTTACATGTTGTGTAATATCTTATCGACAAAGCTGAGAACTTCTTTATTTCCAATCCGGTACGAAGCGGAAGTAATAAATATTTCCGGCATGGATTCCCATTGGGGCTTCATGCTTTCCTCGAATTTTGTAACCAGGCTTTTTAATTTAACACTATTCATTTTCTCCGCTTTTGTAAAAACAAGAACAAAAGGCAATTGCTTTGTTCCCATCCAATGAATAAATGCCAGATCAATCTTTTGAGGATCAATACGAATATCAATTAAAACAAATGTGCACACCAGAGATTTACGGGTCAATAAATATTGCTCTGTCATTTTACCCCAACCTTTTCGTGCTTGTTTGCTCGCCCCCGCATACCCGTATCCCGGAAGATCAACGAGGTACCACGAGTCGTTTATAACGTAATGATTGATAAGTCGTGTTTTGCCAGGCCGGCCGGAAGTTTGCGCCAGGGTTTTTTTGTTAACCAGCGAATTGATTAGCGATGACTTACCAACATTCGAACGGCCAATAAATGCAAATTCCGGGAAGCCGGAATCCGGGCATTCATTGACTTTGGAGCTGCTCTTAACAAATTTTGCGGACGAGATATTCATTGTAGCGACTTTCGATCGTGGTAAAGTACTAATAAAACCCCTTTACGGGACTGTTTGCATACCAATTATTAGAATTTATTATATTGCTTTATTAAGTACTTGGAATTTTTAAATTCAAAGTGATTATAACACTTTAACCTATATGTGCAGTATCAGACGACTACTGATTTTTTTTGCTGCATTTGTCTTCCTAAGTGAAGCCAATGTGTATGCCCAGGATCAAGACAAGGAACTGTCTAAGCAGTACATGGATCTTGCCATGATCATGATGACCGAAACACGAGCCATTGATGATGCCCGTGAACAAATGGTGGCAGCTGCGAATTATGATACCACCAACTTAAAAGCAAACCTTGAGGCTGGGCGCGCTCACCTCTCAACAATAGGAAAGGAGCATGCTGTAAAATATTTTCTGCGCGTGTACCGGCAAAATCCTAACTACTTATACGATCTGGAGTATTGGATAGGAATGAGTTATCAGTATGGAATGGAGTTTGACAAAGCAATAGATTTTTATTCAAGATATAAGCGTAAAATTTCAGGAGATAATGCAAGTGCATCCAGAAGTACCGTAGGGGTAAAAGAAACTGACAGACGATTATATGAATGCACAAACGGAAAAGAATTCATGTCTCAACCTCAAAAATTTTCAGTAGTAAATCTTGGCAGGGAAATTAATTCCGAGTTTGAAGACTATGCGCCTGTACTCAACGAGGATGAAACGGAAATTGTATTTACAACAAGAAGACGTGATGGCAACCTCAATGAAAACGTGTGGGATGACAATAAGCCATACGAGGACATGTTCTTTTCAACTAAGGTTGGGGATAAATGGAGCCGGGCAAAAAACATGGGAAAAGTTGTAAATACACCATTTAATGATTCAAACCTGGCACTGAGTGCTGATGGAAAAACATTGTTTTTATATGAAGATGTAAATGGGGGAGATATTTTTGTTAGCAATCGCAATGCCGATGGATCGTGGAGTACACCCAAACCCTTGCCGGGCCTGGTAAATTCAAAATATGTGGAGACCTCGGTTTCTATTACTAAGGATGGGAAGACAATTTATTTTGCAAGCGATCGTCCGGGAGGCAAGGGTGGAAAGGATATATATACTGCCTCTCTGGGTTCGAGTGGCGATTGGGTAAGCATTAAAAACCTGGGTGATACCATTAACACCGAATTTGAAGAGGATAGCCCCTTCATTGACTATGACAATAAGACTCTTTTCTTCAGTAGCACAGGAATGAAGGGGATGGGGGGGTTTGATATTTTTAAATCAATATTATCCAACAATAAGTGGTCTACACCAGAAAATCTTGGTTATCCGATTAATACCCCGGACGATGATATTTATTACGTCAGCACTGGTAATGGAGAGCGTGGATATTATTCTTCTGTTCGAGATGATGGAATGGGATATTCCGATATTTATCTTGTAACAGTTCCTCAGGATCCTATCGTAGAAACAAAGAAGGAACTCATTCCTACAACGTATATTGTCAGGGTAATGAATGAACTGGGATCACCGGTCGAGGCCAAAATCAAACTGGAAGGTGCCACTGACAACAGGATGGTCTCAGCAACTTCTGGTGGAACCGGAGTTTATAACTATTCAATTACATCTTCGCAAACCAAAAATTACAGGTTATCGGTTGAAAAAGATGGCTATATATTTGAGAATATAACAGTTCCGATTCCTGGTGCCTCTGAAATTGGTAGTGAAGTTATAAAGACAATAACTCTAAGAAAATTGGTGGTGGGGACACGTTCTGTTCTTCGCAATATCTACTTTGATTTTGACAAAGCTACTTTTCTTGAAGAATCCTACAATGAACTTAATAAGCTGGAAGCCATGATGAGACAGAACTCTGCTCTGCGTGTTGAGATTTCGGGACATACTGATAGTTGGGGGCCTGATGCTTATAATGTAAAACTTTCGCAACGGAGAGCTGATGCCGTTAAAAATTTCCTGACATCAAAGGGTATTGATGCACGAAGAGTGACTTCTAAAGGTTTTGGCGATACCAGACCCCTGGTAAGTAACGATGATGAGGTGGATGGGAGAGCAATAAATCGAAGAGTTGAGTTTAAAGTAACGGGTAATTAGATTTCTTTTATCAAATTTGCGACCACAACAATTATAACGACTTCGTTGGTTAGCCCTATTTGATGAGTGTAGTTCCCTACAAAGAAGATTCAGCATCTAAGAAAGATCAGATCGCCCGTATGTTTGACCGCATTAGCGGAAAATATGATTTTCTAAATCACCTTTTAAGTCTTGGCATTGATATCCGATGGCGTAAAAAAGCCATTCGTGGGCTATCTGCTTCGAACCCAAAAGTAATTTTAGATGTCGCTACTGGTACAGGAGATTTTGCCATCGAGGCAATTCGACTAAATCCCGACAAAATTATTGGTGTCGATATCAGCCGGGGTATGCTGGATGTAGGCGTTAAGAAAATAGAACGATTAGGACTTGAAGAAACGATTGAATTAATGTATGGAGATTCAGAGAAATTACCATTTCTGGAAAATAAATTTGATGCTGTCATCGTTGCTTTTGGTGTACGTAATTTTGAAAATCTGCAAGTGGGATTGTCTGAAATCATCCGAGTGTTGAAGCCTGAGGGTCAATTAGCGATAATTGAGTTCTCAAAGCCGAGGAGTTTTCCCTTCAAGCAATTGTACAACTTTTATTTTAAGTTCGTTTTACCTAAATAGGAAGGTTTTTCTCACACGATCAAAGTGCCTATCAGTACTTGCCCGAATCAGTTCAGGCATTTCCTGATGGAGATGATTTTTTGAAAATCCTTACCGAATTGGGTTATAAAAATGTAGCATGCAAGCCATTAACTTTTGGAATAAGCTCATTATACACCGCATCAAAATAGTATCTGTTTTTATTCTGATTCTGCTTTCTGCGACTTCAGAAGCGCAGCGGTTTAAATGGGCACGTGCAAATAATCCTGATTACGATGAACGAAAGCTGAGTTATGGATTTATGATCGGATTGCACACCTCCGCGTATCAAATCAAATATTCCGATCAATTCGTAGATTCAAATTTTGATACGGTACATTCTGTGATGCCCCCCTGGTCGCCAGGCTTTTCACTTGGTTTTTGGTCAATCTTAGATTGAACGAAGTGCTGGATCTTCGCATTATGCCGAAAGCTGGTTTTTATGATCATGAATTAGATTATAATTACACGGATGATACTCATCAAAATCAGCTTATTGAAACTACCATGGTGGAGCTTCCAATTTTACTAAAGTATAAATCAATGCGCAGGGGCAATGTGCGTATGTACATGGTGGGAGGAGTCACTCCTTCAATAGAAGCATCGGGCAAAAATGATGTGGCTTCTACCTCTGCCAATCTGGATGTTAATAAAGTTAACCTTACCATTGACGCGGGATTGGGGTTCGATTTCTATTTTCCTCTTTTTAAATTTTCTCAGGAAATCAGATTTCAGCGTGGCGTTGTAAATATGCTTGGAGACGATCAAAGTATTTATAGTGATCCGTTAAAACGAATTAATACGAATACGATATCAATTTATTTCATATTTCAATAGGTGTATGGAACGGATAGCATTAATAACGGGAGCAACATCAGGTATAGGGAAGGCTATAGCAGAGTTAATGGCCCGGCATGGATTTAGCCTTATTTTATGTGGGCGTAGAAAAGACCGGTTGAATGAATTGGTGAGTAATCTTTCAAAAGTACCAAAGTTATCTCACTGACTTTCGATGTCCGAAACAGCGATGAGGTCAGGAATGCGATCACTTCACTGCCGCGTGAGTGGAGTGAAATTGATGTCCTGATCAATAACGCAGGAAATGCTCATGGTTTAGAGCCTATTCAATCCGGGAGCATTGCAGATTGGGATGCTATGATTGACATTAATGTGAAGGGATTGCTTTATGTTTCACATGCCATTATTCCGGGTATGGTAGAAAGAAAAAAGGGACATGTAATCAATATAGGATCGATTGCAGGTAAGGAGGTTTATCCTAATGGAAATGTATACAGTGCAAGTAAGTTTGCGGTTGATGCCATTACCCGTGGATCCAGGATTGACTTAAATTCTGTGGGAATAAAGGTTAGTTCCATAAATCCGGGTTTAGTTGAAACGGAATTTTCTCTTGTCCGGTTCAAAGGTGACGATCAGCGAGCTGCTTCCGTGTATAAGGGGTACGAACCGCTTCAGGCTATGGATATTGCAGATGCAGTTTTATATATACTCACCCGGCCAGATCATGTAGTGATTGCTGAGATGACTATTTTTCCAAAAGCACAAGCATCATCTACGGTTTTAAAACGGAATCTCTAAATTTGATCGGACTTGGTGTCAGGTCAATTTCAAACTACGTAATGTTCAATTTATGAAAATAAGATTCTTCCTTGCCTTAATTGCTATTTTAAATGCTCCTTGTATTGGGCTCTCTCAAAATGGTGGACAACCCAGTGAAGTTTATAATTTGATTGTAAACTATGACGCGGACTTTGGGAGCTTAAGCCGGTTTTATTTTTATGAATCACCAGAACGCAGGGAGCGATTCAAAAAATTCTATACCGATTACCTGACTTCGCTTAACAACTTTCAATTTTCTTCGTTGTCGATGGGGGGTAAGGTGGATTACCTTCTTATGAAAAGAAATTTTGAAGCGAATATAGAAAGACTCACGAAAGAAGAAGCAGAGTATAAACAGATTGAAAAGTATGTATCCATCGGTCAGTACATTTATTCCCTGGAGAATCTGAGAAGAAGGGGGATTTCATTAAATGGTGAAGAAGTGGCCATTGGATTGGATAAAATTGCTCGCAGTGTTCAGTCGGCACATACAAATTTAAGTAAGGAAGGCAGTCTGTCGGCTTCCTTGGCCAATCGGGCAGAGGAAACAATTAAAGGACAACAACAGGCGATTAAGAGTGTTTATGAATTTTACAGGGGCTATGATCCCCTGTTTACCTGGTGGGTACAAGCACCTTATAAGACCCTTGATAGTTTGTTATCGATTTATGCAAAAGCCATCAAAGCAAAAACAGATAAGTCAAAACTACCCAAGGATGATGGCAGCGGTATTATTGGCAATCCGATAGGAAGAGAGGAGATTATTAAACAACTCCGGTTTGAAATGATTCCGTATTCACCGGAGGAGTTAATTGATATGGCAAACAAGGAGTTTGCATGGTGCGATAAAGAATTGCTAAAAGCATCTCAGGAAATGGGTTTTGGTGACCGGTGGAAAGATGCTCAGGAGAAAGTTAAACAATCCTTTGTCCCACCGGGAAAGCAACCCGAGGCCATGCTAAAACTGTATAATGAGTCTATCGATTTTCTGAAGAAAATGATTTATTGACGATACCCCCGCTGGCCGAGGAAACATGGAGAATGAGAATGATGACACCCGAACAGCAGTTAGTAAGTCCTTTCTTTTTGGGTGGTGAGGTGTTGTCCATTTCCTATCCCACTGAAAGCATGGATCACGAAGATAAGTTGATGAGTATGCGTGGAAACAATCCTCACTTTTCAAGGGCCACAGTTCATCATGAACTTATTGCCGGCCATCATCTTCAGGGTTTCATGAATAGACGCAATCAGGTTTATCGATCATACAATAATCCATTTTGGACTGAAGGTTGGGCTTTGTACTGGGAATTTGTTTTGTATGACAAGAATTTTCCGCAATCCCCTGAAGATAAGATCGGCATGCTCTTTTGGAGAATGCATCGATGTGCAAGAATCATTTTCTCTCTAAACTATCATCTTGGAAACTGGACACCTCAGCAGTGCATCGATTTTTTGGTTGACCGGGTGGGTCACGAACGAGCCAATGCTGAAGGAGAGGTACGGAGATCTTTTACCGGACGGTATGGTCCACTTTATCAGTTAGCTTATATGGTTGGAGGAATGCAGTTTTATGCACTTAAGAAGGAATTGGTAGACAGTGGAAAGATGACGTTCAAAGAATTTCATGATGCAGTATTGGCCGAAAACGCCATGCCGATTGAAATGGTAAGGGCTATTCTGACCAACCAACCTTTAACGAAGGATTTTAAAACGAACTGGCGGTTTTATGGAAAATAGGAAAGACTTCAAAACAGCTTAGAGAGCGTCTCTTCATCAATTTCATGCCCCCCATCAAACACCAATGTTTCAGGGGTAACGTTTAATTTAGTTTGAATATCTTTCATTTCCACAATAATACTATCATTCAGAAACGGATCGGTCTTTCCATAGACCTGAATTATTTTTTTATTTTTTAGTACGTCTTTTCGTTGATCAAAGTGCATATCGGGTGGGAAAATTCCGGCCCAAAGAATCAATCGGCCATAGGAAATATTTCCTTGCTGAGCCCAGCGGGATGCTGTCGCTGCGCCTTGAGAAAAACCAAGAAGCGTTACTTCCTTTTCTTTTGCAACTTTGATTTCATGATGATATATCGAATCAAGATAGGTGATGTAATTATCGATATCCATCAGGCGATTTTCGCGTGTCATCCAGGTGGCGCCAATCCGATCTGGATTTCGATGGGTATAAAATTTTGAAAGACCCTCAGGCGCAATAACGCAAACATCTTTCTCTTTAAGTACGTTAAACTTCTTTATGAAAAATTGGGCGAGCTGTCCATATCCGTGAAGGACAAACCAGATTTTTTTAGCAGTCGTAGCGTTACCTATTTTGTAATATCTGGCAGAAAAGTTGAATTGAAGAGAATTAGTTTCAATCATAAATAAAAAAGCCCCTGACGGGGCTGACTAAAAATATTGTAAGTTGTTACTTTTTAAATCCTAATGCACTACCACCGCAATGTTGAGCTGATCCATCAAAAGTATATTGAATGTAGTAAATGCCTGTTGCATTACAGGGATAAGCCAATGCTGAAACAAACTGATTGTTGATCTTGCTTGAGGCAACTTTGTTGCGGTTTTGATCAAATAAACTCACAACTATACCATCTGTGTTTTCACCTGTAGCGCAAATGTTTATCATGTATTGCGTTCCTTTAGTGAAAACATAGGAATACTCCACTTTAGTTTTTGATCCACCCTCACCATCAATTTTATAACTCTTCAGGTAGTTGAAGCCTTCCGCGAGTTTAGGAATACAATTGTTGGTGTAATTCTCAGAATCGCATTGGCCAATCAATGAGGTTGAACTAATCCCAAATAGTATAACAAAAATAAAAGCCATGATTGATTTCATAATGTACGCTAAATTTTAACTTATTATTTTAGTTCTGATCGAACCGGTTACATTTTTAATATTTTCAATATCTTGTTTTGTGATCGTTATTGTGGTTGTGCTATTATCTTTCACAACAGCAACACCATTTACAATTTCAACACTCGACTCCTTGTAGGTATAGGTTATATTCACTTCTTTAAATGCCGTTTCAAGCTCCTTCAAATCCTTCAATAAGGATGCCATGTTTTCATCAGAATCCTGAAAGAACGAGAAAAGTAGAATGATTTGCTCCAATACAATTTTTTGTTCGCCAATAGTCTCTCTGAGTTCAGGATGGTCCACACCCATAGAAGCCACATTGCAAACAATATTCATGGCCTCAACCCAACCGCCAGTCAGCAATAAAACACTAAGATTTGACCGTCCTTGTGTTTGCAAATAGCTGTTTATGGTGTTGAAGTTCTTGGTCGTCATCATGAGCAGCGAGTCAAGATTTCGGCTATTTGCAGCAAGACGTCCGATAGTCTGAATATCAAAGTATTGGCCAATGTTCAATTCATCAGCCATGGATTTGATTTTCGACAAGTATTTGATTCCATCAGCATTTTTTTCATAGATATTGGTATAGCCAAGGTCAGTACCGTATACACCCAGGTTTAATGCTTTCTTATAATTTGTATTGTATTTGCCATAATTGTCTGGTGAATTAAGAAAATCACTATTGTATTTGTTGCCAGACTCCTTGAGCATTAGTGAAATCTCCAGTGGACTGGGTATTTGTTGAAGAATTCCACTGATCAACTCCTCGTCAATGGCTGTTTTCTTGTCACCAGACTCCAGGCTTTCTATAAAAGCCTGATCATCAGATTTATTACCTGAACCACAGGCAGAAAATACGAAGAACAAAATCAGTATAAAGATGATTCTCATAGCCTAAAATTAAACGATTTTACAAATTAACTATTCCAAATCTGAAAACAAAAATTACTATCTATTGGTCTTTGGTTGAAGAAGGTTCACTTTTCCAAATGAATTCACAATCTTTCTAAGGATTTCAAAATACAGGAGGACGTATAATGAGATTGCCATTAGCCAGATAACAACCATATTGAACAGAAATGTACCTATCCGGATACCGAATAGCTGCTTTTCGGGAAGGAAAAATAGTGTCCGATAGTCTCCCGAATGTTGCGGTTTGGGCTCCTGAAATACAGGATTAATTTGTTGAATAATACTTCCGTTATATTCGAGAAGCCGGTCCTCAACATTTATATTTTTAACGAGGTCGGCAATTTTTTCATTGTAGTACATATTTTTTTCCTCGCTGATTGATCGTCCAAGTTCCTGTTCAAAAAAGGCCAATTTCTTTTCCTGCAGCGCAACAAATTCATTGTACTTATTTTGATAATGCTTTTTATAGCCCTCCAGATACGTCTGTAGTTGAACCCCGGTTTTTTCGGTATACGTATCCGGTGCTAAATCTTTATTTAAATCCAGGTCGTTCAGTCCCTCCCGAAAACTTTCATGAATAAGTTCATTTCGAATCACCCGAAGATCCGATTCCGATAAAGGAGTTTGTGATTGCAAATCATCCATCAGTCTTGAGTTTTTCTCTCTAAGGAAATCAGCAATATAAGCTGCCTTAAAATCAGCCTTGGACTGCTCTTTTTCATATTCATAATATGGAGTGTAATACGCGTTACTTTTTAAACTGATGAACGGCCATTGCCTCATACGCCCAACGGGATACCATCGCGTCCGCGACTAATGGGACATATTCTTTAGAACTGAGAGCAGGGTGTAGTTTATCAAAACTAAAAAGAAGTCCGCTTAGTATCATTTGAGGAATCAATAGAAGCGGAATTAGAATATATACCGTGATGGCAGAATTAAAGGCTGAGGAAATATTCAATCCTAAAATACTGGCCATGCATGTAGTAGAAAACAGGATAACCCAAAAGGCTAATGTCATTCCTTTAATCTCTAGAATCCAGTTTCCAACAAGTACAAAGCTCAGTGTTTGTACCGCAGCCAACAGAAACAGGATCAGCACTTTTGATTGAAGATAACTGTTCCAGCTCAGGTTGAGGAAGGCTTCTCGCTTTTGAATTTTTCGATCCCGAATAATTTCTTCCGCACTGACAGTAAGCCCCATAAACAAAGACACAATAATGGCCATTAAAATGAAGGCGGGAAGATTTTCATTATACCTGAAACTATACTCCAGTCCTCCCGGGGCACTTCGGTATCGAATAATAAAACCGAGTATTAAAGCGAGTAAGGGAGCCTCCAGCAAATTGATAATAAGGTATTGCTTGTTGCTGATCTTGGCCAATAGATCACGCTTGGTAAAAATTATTGTTTGTCTAAGCAATGATGGAATCGAAAGATTAATGGGAGGATTTTCTTTAACCTCCGGAACGGGTCGCGTGTTAAATTTTTTTACAAACATCTCATACCATTGGGGCGGAGATATTTTTCGTTTGGTTGTGGCTTGACCATATTCATCCACAACTTTGGCCTCCATGATATTAAAGATTTGTTCGGAGGTTACATTGCCACACACCTCACATTGGCCGCGGTTGCTGTCAATTTGATTGGTTGCTCTTTTGAAATAAGTAACGGCATCAATGGGATGACCATAATAAGCTGGATATCCACCAACATCCATGATGATCATTTTATCAAACATCTTATAGATATCTGATGAAGGTTGATGGATCACAACAAAAATCAATTTTCCTTTTAAAGATAATTCCTTCAACAGGTCAATGACATTTTCTGAGTCTCTCGAGGAAAGCCCGGAGGTGGGTTCATCCAGAAAAAGAATGGCAGGTTCACGAATGAGCTCCAGGGCTATATTAAGTCGTTTTCGCTGACCACCACTTATTTTTTTATCCAAAACGCTTCCCACTTTAAGATCTCTTCGTTGATCCAATCCTAAGTTTTGCAGCACGTTGATGACACGCCTGTGAATTTCGTCTTCATTTAAATTGGCAAAACATAACTTGGCGTTGTAGTATAAGTTTTCGTAAACCGTAAGTTCTTCAATAAGGAGATCATCTTGTGATACATATCCTATTACTCCCTGGATTTTATTTTTTTGTTGATGAATATCAAAATGATTGATGTGTATCGAACCCTTTGTGGGTTTCTCAAGACCGGCCAGCAGACCCAGCAGCGTGGTCTTTCCGGCACCACTTGCGCCCATGATTCCGATTAACGAACCGGGGCCTTCAGAAATCTTTACATTTCGAATTCCGACAACGCCATTGGCAAACCTGTATTCCTGAATGTCGGCATTAAATGAAAGTTTGGTAGTACGGATTTCCTCATTAAAATGAGCCACCATATCACTGTAATATATGGCTGCTCCGGTTTGAGTTTTTATTGCACTGCCATGCGAAAAAAGATAAACCCGATTGGGTTTCATGATAAACCCGTTTAAGACATGGGATTCATCACCAAGGTATTTGACAAAATACATATCCTCGCTTTTAACACGAAGGAAAATAATTTCTCCGGTAACGGTAAGATGCTCAAATCGCTGATGGTTATGCTTTGGGTTTGCATTGCTAATCTGTAAGATATCATCCGAGACAAGGCCTAAAGCACTTTCAGCAACAATAAAGGACTCAATCAGCTTCAGATCCTTGTCCAAAATATTAAAAACAAGGGAAACCGTATTGATGATTTCCATCCGTTGTGGTGTGAAACTTTTATCCGATTTGAGAAGCTCAATCAGTTGAATCAATACAACAACCTTTTGCTTTTGCGTTAACGTCTTGTTAATCCGCTTGCAAATATTTTAGGGTAAGGGAGAGAATCCCTGTACCGATGTTTGTTTTTTTTT
>JAAUQD010000018.1 GCA_012032815.1 Flammeovirgaceae bacterium | reverse complement strand
AGATACCAATGAAGAATCCACAACTGAAAGTATTAATTACTATGTAATGGATAAAACTGGGAACCTTATCAATGCTCGAAAGTATCCGGAGGCTTCAACCGATTATTTAGAAGCAGGCGATTTGTCTGCTTATTCAAAAGAGGAGCTTAAATTGATGCGCAATGAAATTTTTGCTATTCACGGGTATATCTTTAAAACGCAATCGCTTAAAGACTATTTCTCATCTCAACCGTGGTATTCTGCGAGTTATGATAATGTGGATGACTTACTCTCAGAAGTCGAGAAGCATAACGTGCAAGTAATTAAACAGGTGGAGGACAGTAAGTAAGGTTCAACTTCGTTTTTACAAGGCTCACCATCGATTCATTGTATTTCAAATCAAAAACTTTTAATACTCGTTGGCAATCTAAAAATAAAAGTGCCCCGCAAGCGGGGCACTTCAGTCTAAAAAATCGGATTATCACGTAATCCGCAGTAAGCAGGCATTCCGGTACCGGCTAAAAATATTTACCACCAACAACCACTACGAATGGAGTAAATGCCAGACGTACCGAAATGCCATATCTTCAAGGTCTAAACCCAATTGTCATTTCGGTTAATCTACGTTGTCGTGCAAAAACTTATTATTGCCGAGTATACCTTTATCGTCCGTTAAGCTATAGCGCGAAATGTAGGGCTCCGATGATTGTGGTGTATCTTCAATCTTCACACCCTTGCGCAAATAGGCCGGCAGCGTCCACTTCTCATTAAATTCCTCCTTCGTCATCTCCCGTTTTTTTGCCTCCTTGAGCTTTAATCTCCGTTCTTCCGCCTGCTGATGTAAGCGCTCCTTTGTTCTAGAGGCTTCTAATTTATCTTCGCTGATAGCTTTGGGCGATTCGATTTCCTCTTCTTCAGCATCAAGATCATTAAAGAAATTATCTTCTTCCTCCTCGTCCTCATCTTCCCAACGGTTCACCGGGTTTGATTTTTCTTCAAACAGAGGAAGTGTGTAAACGAGCTTTTTCTTCTCCTCTTCGAACAAGTCTTCGTCCGGTTCGTCAAACTCAATTGGATTTTCGTTGGTAATCTCCAGTTCAATTCTGGGCTTGCTGATTTCCGGTTCATCATCCAAATCATCAGCTTCGGATGGCTCACTTTCCAGTGAATTCTTCAATGCCGGTTCTTTCGTTGATTCATTGACTGAATTGTCGGCCTCGTCCGAGGCTTGCGTGTCCCGCTCCAGGTCGAGCACTTTTTTCTTCTCCATAGGTGGCTCATCATCTTCGGGGGTTTCCCCAACAAAGCCGGTAGCAATAACCGTAACCCGGATGCGTTCGCCCAACGAAGGATCAATGCCATGACCAAATATCACTTCGGCCTCGGTTCCGGCTTGCTCCTGAATGTATTCTGAAATCTGAGTTAGTTCATCCATTTGAAGTTCAGCCTCCTCACCGCTGATAATGGAAAGCAGAATTTTCTTGGCACCCATAATATCCCGATTATCTAGGAGTGGTGACGACAACGCTTCTTTAGCTACTTTGATAGCACGGTCTTCTCCGCTGCGTTCGGCAGAGCCCATTACCGCAGCCCCTGCATTTCTCATAACGGTACGCACATCCTGAAAGTCAACATTGACATACCCGGCTAAGGTGATGATCTCCGCAATCCCTTTGGCCGCAGTAGTCAATACATCATCCGCTTCGGAGAATGCCTGACCAATGGCCAGGTTTCCGTACATCGCGCGAAGTTTGTCATTCACAATTACCAGAACGGTGTCGCAACTTCTCCGCATTGCGCGTACGCCTTTTTCGGCCAGGCCATATTTTTTCTTGCCTTCAAAGGCAAACGGTACCGTCACAATTCCGACCGTGAGTATGCCAAGGCCTTTGGCGATCTTAGCAATAACCGGAGCAGCGCCCGTGCCCGTTCCTCCGCCCATACCCGCAGTGATAAACACCATCTTGGTGGATTCGAGACATTCCGTGATTTGCTCTTTGCTTTCGATAGCAGCGGCACGGCCTACACGAGGGTTGGCTCCGCAACCGAGACCTTCGGTAAGGTCTATTCCAATCTGTAACTTGTTAGGTACAGGGCTGCTGTTGAGTGCCTGTACATCGGTATTGCACACTACAAACTCAACATCCTTGATACCGAGCCTGTACATGTGATTTACCGCATTGCTGCCTCCGCCTCCAACACCAATCACTTTAATTATGGATTTGTGCTGCTTGGGGAGGTCAAATCGATACGAACTTCCTGATTCAAACATGACAATTAGGGTTTAGTGGTTAAAAAATTAGTATTCATTTTTTCCATCCAGATCGTCTATCAACAATCCTTTGGTTTTAGTTAAAATATTCGAAAAGAAATCGGTGGCTGTGCCTTGCTTTTTGGTCTTTACAGACTTGGAATTGCCACTGGTTGCTTTATAGCGTTCTTCGCGTTCATCCAATGACCGAAATCCGGAGAGCACCAATCCGACAGCAGTCGCATACATCGGACTTTTCACCGCATCGATCTTGCTCTTTCCCAGGTGTTCATTAGGATATCCGATACGCGTGTCCATGCCGGTCATGTACTCAACCAGTTGCTTCAAGCAACTTAACTGTGAGCCTCCTCCCGTAATTACAATACCACCGGCCAATCTTTTTTCAAATCCTGAGCTGATGATTTCCGCATGGGCCATTTCAATGATTTCTTCCATGCGCGCCTGAATGATATTGGACAGGTTTTTCACTGAAATTTCTTTGGCGGTTCTGTTCCGAATACCCGGTATTGAAACGATCTCATTGGGACTTGCCTCTTCAGCTATCGCTTTACCAAACCTGGTTTTAAGTTGTTCGGCCTGCTTGGCCATCACCATAAGACCGGTTTGCACATCAGTGGTCAGAATATTTCCACCAAATGGTATTACCGCGGTATGACGAATGATGTTATCATAGAAAATCGCGATATCCGTTGTTCCACCACCGATGTCGATCAAACAAACTCCGGCTTCCTTTTCTTCCTCACTCAACACCGCAAGACTGGATGACAATGGTTCAAGGATGAGATCCTCTATTTCCATTCCCGTTCTACGCACACATTTATTAATGTTATTGATAGCCGAGGTTTGCGCAGTGATGATGTGAAAGTCCGCTTCCAGTTTTACACCCGACATACCCACGGGATCTTTAATACCCTCTTCGTAGTCTACCGTGTAATCCTGCGGCATCACATGGATGATCTCACTGCCGGGTGGAATGACTATGCGATACATGTCTTCCGTCAGGCGGTTTACGTCTTCAATACTGATTTCATCATCGTTTGATCCACGGGTGATGCTCCCATGATGGACCGAACTCTTGATGTGCTGGCCGGCTATACCCACATTGACAACTCCAATGTCGATACCCGACATGTCGCTGGCTTCTTTCATCGCCTTTTCAATGGCAAAAACTGTTTTATCAATATTGGTGACGATGCCCTTGATCACACCTTCCGACTCAGCTTTGCCTAAGCCGAGTACTTCAAGTTTGCCATACTCATTTTTACGACCTACGATGGCACAAATCTTAGTTGTACCGATATCAAGGCCTACGATTATTTTTTCATTTTCCATGGTTGTAAATCATTAAAGTGGTTGTATTGGGTTTTGTTGTGTACTTCATTTTATTCTGCAATTATTTGTCCTTCGTATTCAAGATTTACCCGTTCATAGGTTGTCCAGCCCATCTGGGGCAAAATCTCTTTATAGAAAATCATCAGTTTTTGAAATTTCTCTTCAATGTCTACCGGGGCTCCAAATTCTACACGCTGGCCGGTAACCTGCGGGAAAATTTCAATCTTCCCGTTGTTTTTAAAGTCAAGCTGAGCGATCTGCGCACGCCAAAAAGCATTCGCCCTGATAAACTCAATCATCTCAAATATTTTCTCTCCGTCCCCGGTTTCATCAAGTCGATCATGTTTCACAATTTCTTTCAGCCATGCCCCAGACAAAAGCAGCACACGCGATGTATACTTGTCTGATACCGGCATGATTGACCCGTCCTGTGCGATGTAGGCATCCGGAGCATCGGATAAAACAATGCGGGCTATGGGCCTGCGCAACTCTACATGTACGACAAGATTACCTTTGAGGTCAGTAAAGATTTCTGCGCTGGCAATTTGCCGGTCTGCCAATACGCGGGTCTCAATTTCCCTGAGGTCGATTTCATCCAATCGCATGCCCACCAGTTTTTGATCCCCAGATTCCACAACCCTGTAGATCTCATCTTCATCCACAAAATGATTTTCATGAACATTCTCAAGCTCAATGACAATGCTCTTGCAAAGTATCCCGTCATTTTTCCGTCCTGAGAAAGCAATCAGTATGGAAAGTCCTATAAGGACTACCATCACTTTAATCTCTCTCCGTATCGAAAACTTAAACTTCATGATATTTCTTCGTTAAAAATTCCTTTATGGGTGCTACGCAGGTATCAATATCACCGGCACCAACGGTAGCCAATACTTCTATATTGAGGTCCTTCAATTTTTGAACTACATTTTTCTTAGTACACTTCATCTTGGAAGGCCCTTTTATTTTTTTAAAGATGAGATCAGCGTCTACTCCTGGAATGGGTTCTTCCCGTGCAGGGTAGATATCCATCATCAGCAATTCATCAGCAAGACTGAGACTGGCTGCAAATCCGTCCGCAAAATCCCGGGTGCGTGTAAACAAGTGAGGCTGAAAGACCACGGTAATTTTCTTGCCCGCATACATTTCTTTTAGTGAGCCAATAAATGCTTCGATCTCACGCGGATGGTGAGCATAGTCGTCTATGTAAACCAGGTTCTCATCATTAATGATAAACTCAAACCTTCGCTTAACTCCTGAAAAGGAAGCGAGTGCCTCTTTGATCACATTTTCATCAATACCCAATCGCAGGGCTATTGCAATAGCCGCCATCGCATTTTGCATGTTATGAAAACCAGGGACACCGAGCTGAATATTGTTGATCTCTCTCAAACCCTTGAGATCAAACTCAAAAAATCCGCCCCGTGCGGTAATACGTCCGGCAAAAAATTGTCCCCGGCTCATACCATACGATTCTGTTGTAATGTGTTGGTTGTGTTCGGCTGTTTCTTCTACTGACTCATGAATGGCCAGATACCCATCTTTCTTTATTTGACTAATGAAATCCGCAAAAGACTGAAGCAGACTTTCGTGATCCTTGTAAATATCCAGATGGTCAGCATCTGTAGAAGTAACGACTGCTAATGTGGGATGTAGTTTTAAAAACGACCTGTCAAATTCATCCGCTTCCACCACCACAATCGTATCGGCATTCACCTCGCCATACATCACCAGATTTGAATTGTAGTTTGTAGTGATGCCTCCCAGAAAAGCAACCATATTTTTTCTTGCTGTTCTTAAAATGTGAGCTACAATGGATGATGTGGTGGTCTTTCCATGTGTTCCGGCCACGGCCACAGTTTTATAATCTTTGGTAATCAATCCCAGGCACTCTGATCTTTTGATCACGGTAAACTGGTTATTCATCAAATAGTTGAGTTCCTTATGACCCTTGGGTACAGCGGGTGTGTAAACAACCAAAGTCTCCTCTTTTTTAACAAATGACGGAATCAGATCTGTGCGGTCCTCAAAATGAATATCAATACCCTCCGCTTTAAGTTGCTGGGTAAGGACTGTTTCCGTGCGGTCATATCCCGCAACCTTCATTCCTTTTAATTTAAACCATCGTGCAAGAGCGCTCATACCGATTCCCCCGATACCAATAAAATAGACGCTATGGTATAGACTCAATTGCATTGAATCAGTTTCTCAATTTCATTAACAATTTCTTCCGCTGCTTTTGGTCGGGCCAGTGCACCGATATTTTTACTCATGGTTTCACACCGATCGGTATCAAAAATTAATTTTAGTGCCTCACCGGCCAATGTAGCCACGGCATCTTTGTCTTTAATTAATATCGCAGCCCCCGCTTCCACCAATGCGGTTGCATTTTTTGTCTGATGGTCATCCGCCACATTGGGTGAAGGAATGAATATGGCCGGCTTTCTTACCAGCGTTATTTCAGAAATAGCCAGTGCACCTGCCCTGGAAATGATCAGGTCGCTTGCTGCATACGCCAAATCCATCCTGTTCACAAAATCAAACATCCGTACATTCTTCATGTTCACGCCCGTAACCTGCCCTTTCATCTGCTCAAAATAAAATCTTCCCGTCTGCCAAATCACCTGAACACCTGCATCTGAAAATTTGCTCAACCCGGCCAGCATGCTTTGATTGATCGTTAATGCTCCACCACTACCTCCAAGTACAAGCACTGTCTTTTGATCTTGCTTTAATCCAAAATACTCTAATGCCATTTTGCGCTTATCATTCGTTGATACAATATCAACCCGCACAGGATTTCCGGTTAGTGTAACTTTCTCAGCCGGGAAGTACTTTTCCATTTTCGGATACGCTACACACACACGGTTCACTTTCTTTGCCAATTTTCTGTTGGTTAAGCCAGCCGAAGAATTTTGTTCCTGTATTAGTGTGGGCACGTTGTTTCGCACGGCTGCCAACATCACAGGCCCACTGGCATAACCGCCCGTACCTACAGCCGCATGTGGTTTGAACTGTCGTACAACTTGAATCGCTTTTATATAGCTGAATAGCAACTTGAATGGAACCAGAACATTGGATAAGGATAAACTACGTGTAATGCCGCTTATCCAGAGTCCGATTATTTCAAATCCCGCCTCAGGCACGCGGGTCATTTCCATCTTGCCATTTGCACCGACAAACAGAATTTTCGAATCCGGATACCGTACCCTGAACGCATGCGCTATGGCGATTGCCGGAAACACATGGCCTCCCGTTCCTCCCCCACTTATAATTAATCGATATGGTTGTTCAATCTTCATGCTGCTTTTGCAATGTTTTTCTCTCCGGAAACATCCTGCTGCCATGATTGATCCACTTCTCCCCGGCTCACACTTAAAATAATGCCCACCGATATCCCGGTAAATATCATGGCGGTACCTCCCATACTGATTAATGGAAGTGGTTGTCCGGTAATCGGCCCCAGACCAACAACAACACCCATGTTCACCATCGCCTGACATACCAAATCAAAACTCAATCCTGCTGATAGAAGTCCTCCAAAAGCGCGTTCACTGTTATAGGCTGCTTTCATTCCACGGTGCAACAACACGAGATATAAAATAAGAACAGACACACCTCCTATCACACCATACTCTTCAATGACAATGGCATATATAAAATCAGAATAGGGATGAGGTAGAATATTTCGTTGGTCACTGTTACCCGGACCTTTGCCGGTAATACCCCCCGTTGCGATAGCTATTCTCGCATGTTTTGCCTGGAAAGGAAGTTCAGTACCATTTACAAAACTCAGAATCCGGTTTTTGGCTGTCTCGCCACGAACACCAAATTTCAGCGCTACCGCTCCGGCCAGTATGCCCACCAACATGAGCATGGCCAGGTATTTCACTGGTACCCTCCCCAAAAACATGACCAACATGCAGGTAGCGAAGAGCAACACAGCGGTTGATAAGTTAGTAAGTGCAATCAGCCCGCAAATCACACCACACCAGATCAACATGGGGATGAAAGATTCGCGTATATCTTCGATTTGTTGCTGCTTTTTAGACAACATGCTGGCGAGATTTATAATTAACGCGAGGCTGGCAAAATCAGAAGGCTGAAATGATGTGTTGATTAATGGCAGTGTAATCCATCGTGCGGCATCATTGATAGTTGTACCGTTGGTAAACGTATAAATCAAAAGAGGAACACTCACCCACAAGGCGAGTCGCGATAGTTTGGAATAATACCGGTAGTCAATTTTATGTGCAACCCACATAGCACCCAGTCCCAGAATGACCATGAGTGTGTGCTTGAATAAATACATCTCCGCACTTACCATCCGCTTGTAAGCCAGCGTACCGATTGAACTGTAAACTACAAGTATGCTGAGCATTGACAGCAGGAAAACGACTGCCCAGATGACCGGATCACCCTGAAGATTTTTATCAACCCATTCCTTCACCTTACTCATATCGATTGGTTTTCCAATTCTTTTTTTAAATTCAATACTTCCTCCCGAAACTGATTTCCACGATCTTCATAATTCTTGAACAAATCAAAACTTGCGCAGGCGGGTGAGAGTAAAACCACATCACCTTTTTGCGCATACGAGATCGCTAACCGGATCACTTCCCTTATATTTTGAGATTCACGGATAACATCTACCCGATGTTCAAAAGCTTTCTTCAATTTTGAATTATCCTTTCCGAGACAAACGAGTGCTTTTACTTTTTCACTTACCTGAGATTCGATTTGCTTGTAATCATTTCCTTTATCAATACCACCTGCAATCCAAATTAAAGGCTGTGAAAAACTGCCGAGCGCGTAGACAACCGAGTCCACATTGGTGGCTTTGGAGTCATTTACAAATTCAACACCATTAATCACTGCCACCGACTCAAGCCGGTGAGGAGCATTTTTAAATGTCTTTAGTCCTTCACGAATTTTGGAAATAGAGACGCCACTCAACATCGCAGACGAAACAGCTGCCATGGTATTGATCAGGTTATGTGCACCTTTTAATGTTGTATCGGATTGAGAAATTCTTAAATCGCTGTCCATCAGATCAAAAACCATTTGAGAACCATTGTAATGGACGGTTGAAGGTTTAGTTAGCGAAATACTAATTTGATTAGGGCTTATACGCTTTCCGTCAATTTCATTTTTTATAACCTGATCATCAGAGAAATAAATAAAATGATCTTTACTTCCCATGTTCTTAATTATCGCAAACTTCGAATTCGTGTAATTTTGCATTGAGTACTCATACCGATCAAGATGATCCGGTGTTATGTTCAGCAACACAGCAATATCAGGTCTGAATTTTATGGTCCCATCCAACTGGAAACTTGAAACCTCCAACACATACCAATCAAACTTTCCTTTTGCCACTTTGCGGGCCATGCTTTCGCCAACGTTGCCAGCCAAGGCCACATTAATACCAGACGTTTTCAACAAGTGATAAGTGAGCAGTGTCGTAGTTGTTTTCCGTTCGTTCCCGTAATCGCTATAATTTTTCCTTCGGTGAACCTAAATGCAAATTCTATTTCATCAATAACAGGAATGTGCTTTGATCTTGCTTGCTTAATTATCTCTGCTTTTTCTGGAATG
Organism: Flammeovirgaceae bacterium; assembly: GCA_012032815.1. Taxonomy (GTDB): domain Bacteria; phylum Bacteroidota; class Bacteroidia; order Cytophagales; family Cyclobacteriaceae; genus ELB16-189. The sequence goes on along the minus strand of JAAUQD010000018.1, from coordinate 20,751 downwards.
CCCGGACTCTTTATCAACAGGTTCGCACTAAGAATCAATTCTTCGCTATGTTTTCCCTCTTCAAACTGAATTTTATCGTTCATCAATTCTGTTTTGTACTTTTCTTTAATCTGAGAAAGGTCAGAGACAAACACATCATAGCCCTTCGCTTTAGCGAGCACGGCTGCGCCCGTTCCGCTTTCACCTGCACCCAATATGACAATGCGCTCTTTCATCGGAGTTTTAAGGTTGCCAGACTGAGAATAGCCAGAAGAATACCAACAATCCAGAATCGTGTGACGATCTTCGATTCATGGATTTCCATTTTCTGATAATGATGGTGCAGCGGTGACATTAAAAAAATTCGTCTGCCTTCACCATATTTTTTTCGGGTGTATTTGAAATAGGACACCTGAATGATCACCGAAAGATTTTCGATCAGGAAAACTCCGCACAGCAACGGAAGAATCAACTCCTTTCGAACAGCCAGCGCCAGAACAGCGATGATGCCACCGAGCGAAAGACTTCCAGTATCACCCATAAATACCTGGGCCGGATAGGTATTGTACCAGAGAAAACCCAAACACGCACCCACAAAAGCCGTACAGAAGATTACCAACTCACTTAAGTTGGGGATGTACATAATATTGAGGTAACTACTAAAATCTACGCGGCCGGATATGTAGGCAAAAATGGCGAGTGTAAGTCCTATGATTGCGGAAGTACCAGCTGCAAGACCATCGATTCCATCGGTCATGTTCGCTCCATTAGAAACTGCCGTGATGATTAAAATCACAACCAGCACATAGATGATCCATGTATAATCTTCATCCAGGAAGGGAAGCAATGAACCATAATCCAACTCATTATTTTTGAGAAAGGGAACTGTTGTCTTGGTTGATTTTACATCGACATACTGAGGTTTTGCATCTTCAACAACCTCTATAGTATTGGCCTCGGCAACTCGCTCGCGAATAACCACCTCATCATTAAAATACAAAACGAATCCTACGATCAATCCTAAAACAATTTGACCAACTATTTTAAACCTGCCCGCCAGACCGGCTTTATCCTTTTTAAAAACTTTTATGTAATCATCAATAAATCCAATAAGCCCTAACCAGATGGTTGCAATAACCAAAATCAAAACATAGATGTTATTAGGTTGAGCAAACAAGAGGGTAGGTATTAAGATCGCGGCAATGATAATGAGCCCTCCCATAGTGGGCGTTCCCTTTTTCTGGATTTGCCCCTCTAGTCCCAGATCGCGTACCTCTTCTCCCACCTGCTTTTTACGCAAGTAGTTAATCAACCTCTTTCCAAAAAGAATGGTGATCAGCAAAGAAAGGACAGCCGCCATGCCCGCCCTGAATGAAATGTATTGAAACACTCCGGCACCCATCAGGTCAAATTCTTTATCCAAATAATTGAACAAGTAGTATAGCATTTCAGTTGGCAAACATTTTTAACATACGTTCCAATACTTCCTTATCATCAAAAGGGTGTTTAATACCGTTTATCTCCTGGTATTTTTCATGGCCTTTCCCCGCCACCAATACAATATCTTTTTCCTTGGCAATCATGCATGCCGTCTTTATGGCCTGCTCACGATCGGGCATGACCAATGTTTTTTTACTATCCGTAGGTCCTATCCCGGATTGCATTTCACGAATGATGTCCATTGGATCTTCATCACGGGGATTGTCTGAAGTGAGAACCACTTTGTTGCTAAGCCTGCAGGCAATAGCAGCCATAAGAGGACGCTTTGTACGGTCGCGGTTTCCACCACACCCTATTACTGTGATAATCTGTTCATTGCCGCTTCTAAACTGTTGAATGGTTTCCAGCACATTTTTCAGTGCATCGGGTGTGTGCGCATAATCAACGATAGCTGTGATTCTCGATCCAGGATTGATCAATTCAAATCGACCCTCGGCTCCGCTCATTGACGATAATATTGTCAGAACCTGGCTTGAATCTTCACCGAGCAATATGGCTCCTCCATATACAGCTAAAAGATTGTAGGCATTAAAGTCGCCAATCAACTTAAACCAAACGCTTTTATTATCAACTTCTAGTTCAAGGCCTTCTATGGAATTGGTTATAATCTTTCCTTTGAAATCCACGACTTTCTTCAATCCGAAGGAAAACTTCTTTGCCTTGGTATTTTGCTGCATGATCATGCCACGCTTATCGTCAGCGTTTACCAGAGATGTTGCGTGCGAATTCAGGTTATCAAAAAATCGCTTTTTTACTTTGATGTAATTCTCAAACGTCTTGTGGTAATCAAGGTGATCGTGTGAAATGTTGGTGAAAATGGCCAGTTCATAGTTCATCCCCGCAATTCGTTCCTGATCAATGGCGTGAGAACTCACTTCCATAAAACAATAGGTGCATCCTTCATCTACCATCTGCTGAAGCAATCGGTTGAGTTGAATGGGATCTGGCGTAGTATGTGTTGCAGGAATAGTTTGATCACCAATTTTGTTTTCAACGGTGGAGATCAATCCGGATTTTTTTCCCAGAGAACTGTAAAGCTTAAACATCAGCGTAGCCACGGTGGTTTTTCCGTTGGTGCCCGTAACACCAATTAGCTTTAGTTTTGCTGATGGATTTCCAAAAAAATTAGATGCAATAATCCCAAGAGCTTGTTTGCTGTTCTTTACCGTCACATAGGATACGGCTTCGTGAAGATTGTCGGGAAGCTTTTCGCATACAATGGAGGATGCACCCTTGTTGATGGCCATATCAATAAACTGATGCCCATCTGATTGAACTCCTTTGGTGGCAATGAATAAATACCCATGTTTCACAACGCGCGAATCAAAAGCGATTCCCTTCACATCCTGCTCCATGTCGCCAGACGTTGAGGTAATATTTACTTTATATAATATGTCGCGTAAATCAGCCATTAACTCAGTCGTATACTAATAACCGTACCCTTGAAATTTTTGTACCCGGTGCCAGCGATTGAGAAGCCACTCTCCCTTTTCCTTCATACCAAACCTTTAGGCCGTTCTGCTCCAATAAATAAATTGCATCACGAAACGTCATGCCGGTAACGTCAGGCACTCTCCCTTTCACGATTTCATTGGTTCTCCAATTCACCGCATTTCCGTTTCGCACCGCGCGAATCCAATCTTCTTCAGTGTTTGAGTGATTGGAAACCCCAAGTTCATTGCAAAGCATGGTGAGTTCTTGTTGATTGCCAGCGCGGATTACCGGAAACACACCCTCCTCAAGAACCTTCCGTTTTATCATGGCCTGATGCAGGTTGATATCTCTGGCATAAATGTTATCGGCTATTTCTTTAAATACCGGACCCGCCACATTATTTCCATACTGCTGCCAGCCCTTTGGATTTTTGATAAGGACAATTGCGCTATACCGAGGGGCATGAGCAGGAAAATAGCCAACAAAGGAAGTAATGTACTTCTTGGAATATTTTCCATTTTCGAGAATCTGCGCTGTACCTGTTTTGCCGGCAATCCGATAATGACTGTTCTTTAAATTTTTCGCTGTACCCTCCTCTACTACTCCCTCCAGAAGAATTTTAAGATTCGTCAGTGTTTTTCCTGAACAAATTTTCCGGGTCAGTACTTCTGTTTCATATTCTTCTCTGATTTGATCCACTTTCTTTACAGACGTAACAAATACAGGACGAATCATTCTTCCCTCATTTGCTACTGCATTGTAGAGGGTCAGCGTTTGAAGTGGAGAAATTTCTATTCCGTATCCATGCGACATCCAGGGCAACGTAATTCCACTCCATTCTTTGTCCTTTGGTCTTGGTATTTTAGGTATGGCCTCACCGGTAAGTTGCAATCCCAATGGCTTATTCAATCCCAACCGATCAACGTGGTCAATAAATTTCTGAGGTCTTACACCAAAGTGTTGATCCAACAGTTTTGCCATGGCCACATTGGAGGAATGTTTAAATGCATCAGCAACCGTGATTGTACCCAGTCCTCCTTCTTCGTGGTCCCTGACCGTTTTGTTATAAAAATTTTGTTCACCTTTTCCGGTAGCAATGCTGTCCGAAAGTTTTACGGGAGAGTCATCCAAAAGGGCGATCATCGTAACGAGCTTGAATGTTGATCCGGGTTCGAATAAACCACCAACAGCATGATTAAATTTCTCACTGTACTGCCCGTTAGCATCCCGGGTGAGATTAGAAATAGCTTTGATCTCGCCAGTTTCAACTTCCATAACAACGACAGTGCCCTCATCAGCCTGATGATGAGCCATTGCACGGTATAAAGAAGTTTCTGCTACATCCTGTAAATTGATGTCAATTGTGGAAACGATATCTAATCCATCAATTGATTTAATGTTGTTGGCATCAAAAATTGGCTTCCAGGTTCCGCCCACAATTTTTTGAAAAAGAGCTTCCCCATCCTGACCGGCCAGAACTTTATTAAAACTGTACTCCAATCCGGCCCCCTGACCATTTTCGTTAACAAAACCAACGGTTCTTCTACTCAGGCCAGCGAAAGGACGATAGCGGACGTCTAATTTTTCAAAAATTACTCCACCTCGCAACCGTCCTTCGCGAAAAATTGGCCAGGAAGTCATTTCCTTTTTTGCCTGATAATTAATTTGCTTTCGGTTGAGGATAATGTATTGTTTACCGGTAGCCCGGGCATCTTTTATTATCCTCTTATATTCCAGTGCGGATTTATCCTTATAAAAACGCGAGATTAAAAGACTGAGTGAGTCAATGCCTGAAGCAAATACATCGTCACGTATCTGACTCGGGTCCATAGCTACCTTATAAAAAGGCAACGAGGTGGCCAGTAAACTCCCATTGTCAGAATAAATGTTTCCGCGTGTGGCTTTTACTTTCTTATAATCAAAAGAAATCTCTTCACCTATCCTTCTCCATTCATCTCCTTCCACAAACTGGACGTGGCTGATTTTATATCCAATAGCCACCGCAAACAACATGACAAACAAAAATGCCACGCGCACCCGTATCAGTATGGATTTTTTAATATTCATCCTTATCGACAATGATTTTAGTAGGTGGGGTCAGGCTTTCCTCAAGGCCCATGGATTTTACTTTGCGCGCAACTTCTGATTGCTTGCTCGCAAACATCAAATCTGATTTTAACGTAGTGAAATCAGCTCGTAAATCCTCAACATCCGATTGAACTGTGTTTATTTGTCGAACCGTTTTTTCTGCGTAGTGTGTGTTTGAAATGTAAATCAGTCCTAACACCATGATGAAGATAATTTTTGGCAAGTGGTGAATGGGATACCCTGAATTAAAAATAATTTTCAAGCTTCAGTTTTTTCTCAAGTCCTGAGAAAATGCTGGAACCTGAACTGCCCTGGTCTCCTAATTTGAATTTATTCTCACTCATTTTTTTCTTCTATTCGTTCAGCTGCTCTCAGTTTTGCACTCCTCGAACGGCTGTTTTCGTTACTTTCTTTTTCGCCCGGAACGATGGGTTTTCTTGTAATCAGTTTAAAAGGGCGTTTTGGATTTCCATAAAAGTCCTTTTCCAATTCACCTGTCGTTTTCCCGGTATTCATAAAATTTTTCACCATTCTGTCTTCCAGTGAGTGGTACGAGATAATTACTAATCGTCCTCCTGTGGCTATCACTTCTCCACACTGGTTTAAAAAACTTTCCAGCGCTTTCATTTCTTCGTTCACCTCTATTCGCAACCCCTGAAATACCTGGGCCAGATATTTTGCTTCTTTCCCCCGGGGGCCAACGGTTTCAGCACTTCAAGCAATTCCCGATTAACAGTAAATTCCTTTGTTGCTCGATGTTGAACGATGGCATGCGCTGCCGTTCGGGCATTTCTAACTTCACCGTACATGCCTAATACTTTATGCAGCTCTCGCTCATCATATTCATTGAGAATCCGGGCTGCAGTAAGTGGCGTGTTTCGATCCATGCGCATGTCCAGAGGTCCGTCAAATCGTGTTGCAAAACCCCGCTGGGGTGTATCAATCTGATGAGAGGAAATACCAAGATCGGCCAGTATCCCATCAGCCTTTTCGATTCCGTGGTGTTTGAGATACCTTTTAAGATGCTTGAAATTAGCCAGACAAAATGTGAAAGAACGATGCGAAAGCTTCCCCGCTTCCAATTGTGCGTCCTCATCCTGATCAAAAGCAATTAACCTTCCGCCTTTGATCTTTTCTAAGATCGCTAAACTGTGACCACCACCTCCAAATGTGGCATCTACATACATGCCATTTGGATTGATGTTCAATGCTTCAATACTTTCTTTGAGCAGGACGGGCTTGTGATAGCTCATCGTCAGGTTCTACTCATCGAGGTATTTCTGCGCCAGTTTTGACAACTCACTTGGGTCGTTGATCAGGTGTTTCTCATATTGCGATGGATTCCAGATCTCAACTTTGTTCCCCATACCTACCAAAACAGCTTCTTTGTCAAGTGATGCGTAACTCAACATGTTTTTAGGTATAAGAAACCGACCATTGTTATCCAACTCAACCGTTGCGGTGCCCGAAAAAAAGTTTCTCTGAAGTTTTCTATACTCTTCATTAAACTCACTCAGCCCCGAAATTTTTGAGAACACCTTTTGAATTCCACCATAGGATAGAGTATGAGGCATTGCTCAAAGCCTTTCCGAATCACGAGCTCATTTCCGGAACTTTCCGGAAGCTGGCCCTTGATCCGTGCAGGCAGTACTAACCTGCCCTTAGCATCAAGCTTGCTTTCATATTCACTGGTGAAAAAGGTCATAGACGTAGTGGTTGTCTTTCTCAAACCCGCTTTTACGCAGGTTTACCAAACAAACATAAGGAGAAAATTAACATTTTCAACCACTTTCCCCCACTTTATGACACTTATTCAGCAAAGTGAGAATCAATTACCATGTAAATGACCTGAAAAGGCTGTTTTTAGCCTGGTTTGCAGCTTGGCTATTTCCCAGATATGATACTTTTCTCCAGCATGGAAAAAGCCTCTTTTGATGAAAAACCTAGCTTTTCAATCAAAATTGACGATGAATGTTCTCCATAATGAGGTGGTGGGAGAACGTGGGGCCTGGCAAAACCTTGTCCAATGAAATTCCTTACTCCTTTAATTTCATTATTTCCAAGAAGTATTTCCCGGGCATCGTTTCCTTCGAGCACTTCCTTAACATTCTGGATTATTCCGGCAGGAATTTTTTTCCAATGAATTTCTTGCAGCAATGTTTCAGAATGTATCTGAGCAATCGATCCATTGAGAAGATTGTTTAATACATTTCTATTTTTTACCCGACTTTGATTATTGGTAAATCGCAGGTCATCTTTCCATTCAATGTGATTTAAGATTTTACATAAATCCGTAAACTGCTTATCACTTCCTACGGCAAGTAGAATTCGTTTTCCATCTTTCGTAAGAAAACTATCTCCATAGGGTGCAATGTTTGGGTGGGCCGATCCCATTCGTTTTGGTACTTGCCCGGCTACCAGCCAATTAGTTGCCTGATTGCTCAATGAGGTGATGCCAGTCTGAATTAAGGAAACTTCAATCCGCATCCCTACTTTCGTTCTCTCCCTTTGCAATAATGCCAGCAAAATTCCTTCTTTCAACTGATGGGCGGCTAAAACATCAATTAATGCAACGGGCATTTTTAAGGGTACTCCATCCGGTTCTCCGTTTAAATCCATAAATCCGGACTCAGCCTGTACCACAGCATCGTACCCTACCCGATCATTGTCAGATCCATATCCGGTAATTGCGCCATAGATTACTGAAGGATTTATTTTCTTTAGGGATTCATAATCAGCTTCGAATTTAAATTCATCACCGGGCTTAAAACTCACCAACACAATATCCGATTGTGCACAAAGTTGATGTAGAATTTTCCTTCCCTCATTTTTTGCCAGATCAAGGCCCATTGATCTTTTACCCCAGTTTACGGAACAGAAATAGGCCGATCGGTCATCAGTTTCCTCGCCAGCTGTCTTCCAGGATCGGGTAACATCACCATGGGTATGTGTATTCTCAACTTTAATAACCTCTGCACCCATTTCCGCGAAAAACTGGCCAACACTTGGACCGGCCAATACTGAAGCCAATTCAAGTACTTTAATATCCTTGAGCATTTGTTCGATTTAAATATGTAATGAGGAACGAATTTAGAATCATTTGTAGCATTTTTGTGTTTTCCGATTCTAACTAATTAATGATGAGGTCCTTTTCAGGTATTTCAATTTTTATTTGGCTGGTTTTAGTGGCATGTTCGCCAAAAAAACCACAACTCGAAAATGGAATTTGGCGTGGTGTTATCGAGATGCAGGAGCAATCGTTGCCCTTTAATTTTGAGATCGATCAAACAAATGGTGTTATTATTTCTTTAGTCAATGGAACTGAAAAAATTCCACTTGATGAAATAGAATTTTTCGGTGATTCGATTCGGATTGTCATGCACATTTTTGATTCTGAAATCAGGGCTAGAGTAAATTCCGATACATTGAATGGATATTTTGTAAAAAACTATGCGCCTGAATTCAAATACCCGTTTAGTGCCGGGGCAGGAGAATCTTTTCGGTTTGTAAAAGATGAAACGCAATCCTCTGTAGATTTTAGCGGAACATATGGCGTTGAGTTTTTACATGAAGAGGATACCATAAGCGAGATCTCCATTGCAGTGGGCATCTTCAAACAAAACGGTAATACGGTAACAGGAACATTTCTTATGAACAACGGAGATTACCGCTTTCTTCAAGGTAATGTTGTGGATAGTGAACTCTGGCTAAGCACTTTCGATGGCAATCATTCGTTTATCTTCAGAGCAAATAAATATGGTGATACCCTGCGGGGAGACTTTTGGTCGGGTGCGGCATGGCATGAAACATGGACCGGCATAAAAGATGATAATGCAACGCTTCCAAAAAATGAATCCCTAACATATCTACGGGAAGGTTTTGAAAAAATAGAATTCAGTTTTCCTGACCTTGAAGGCATCCCGGTTACGGATGAAGATGACCGCTTTAAAAACAAGGTAGTCATCCTTCAAATTTTTGGAACGTGGTGCCCAAACTGCATGGATGAAACTAAATTTTTGGCCAACTGGTATAAGGAAAATCAAAAACGAGGAGTCGAAATTCTGGGATTGGCCTATGAACGCAAAGATGACTTTGACTACGCCAGCGGGCGTGTAAGAAAAATGAAACAACGGTTGGGTGTCGATTACGATTTTTGTCATTGCAGGCACGTATGACAAACCAGAAGCATCAAAAACGTTGCCCATGTTAAATCATGTGCAGGCCTTTCCAACTACTATTTTTATAGGGAAAGATGGCAAGGTTAAGAAAATACATACTGGATTTTCAGGACCCGGTACGGGTGCTTATTATGATCAATTTATCGGTTGGTTTAATCAGACTGTAAATGAACTTTTGCAGGAAGAATTGACTTCTCAAAAGTAGCTTCAGAATATTAGAATTATGAGAAAGCGGGTTGTTGTTGGTCTTTCTGGGGGCGTTGATTCAAGTGTAGCTGCTTATTTATTAAAAGAGCAGGGCTACGAGGTGATCGGAATGTTCATGAAGAATTGGCATGACGACTCGGTTACGATCAGCGATGAGTGCCCCTGGCTTGAAGACAGCAATGATGCCATGATTGTTGCCCAACACCTGGGCATTCCGTTTCAGGCGATAGATCTTAGTGCCGAATATAAAAAACGGATTGTCGACTACATGTTTGCCGAATACGAACGAGGTCGCACGCCCAATCCGGATGTGCTGTGCAATCGCGAAATAAAATTTGATGTTTTTCTGAAGCACGCTATCAAACTGGGAGCTGACTTTGTCGCTACAGGGCATTATTGCAGGAAAGGAGAAATCACTAATGACGGGCTGGTTGTCTATCAACTTCTGGCGGGTAGAGATGTAAACAAAGATCAGAGTTACTTTTTGTGTCAACTGACTCAGGAACAATTGAAGTCCGCTTTGTTCCCTGTCGGGGAATTGACCAAACCGGAGGTACGGACTATTGCACGAAAAATCGGGCTAGTCAATGCTGAGAAAAAAGATTCGCAGGGATTATGCTTTGTGGGCAAGGTACACCTACCTGATTTTCTTCAGCAGCAATTAAAACCCAAAAAAGGAAAAGTCATTGAAGTAGCAGCTGATGCTTTGGTCTTTCAGGCCAATGGAAATGGGAATGATTTACATCAACAAATTGAACCCTACCATTATTCATTGCAATCAGGCAGTGAAGCCGGTGAACACCCCGGTGCGCACTTCTACACTATCGGGCAGAGAAAAGGACTAAACATTGGAGGTTATCCCAAGCCCATGTTTGTGATTGGTACGGATACGAAAGAAAACATTGTATACACAGGGCAAGGTGAAGATCATCCCGGCCTTTACCGGAAAGGATTAAAAATAAAATCTGCCGATATTCATTGGGTAAGAAACGATTTGAAGATGAAAGTTGGAGAGACAAGAAATTATCTAACCCGAATCCGCTACCGTCAAAAACTGGAGCCTTCCACGATTCATCAGGAAGAAGATGGGATGTACATCGTTTTCGATAATCTCCAGCGGGGAATTACTCCGGGACAATTTGCCGCATGGTATAATCATGAAGAGCTGATTGGTTCGGGTGTGATCAGTGCATGATTCAACGAACTGGGTGTTTTAATTTTCACTTTTGTGCCTTGGCCCAATTCCGACTCTATTGAAATTGACCCTCCCAGACGATCAAGCATTTTCTTCACCAGAAATAAACCCAAACCCGAACCGGTTGAAGCTTCATTGGCGCGGTAAAACATATCAAAGATTTTATCCTGATGTTCTTTTGAAACACCCTGGCCATTGTCCTCGAATGATAACTCCAAATGGTCATAAGTAATCTCAGCACGAATCCTAAGATAGGGTTCAGATCTTTTCAAGTCATGATACTTAATGGAATTGGAGATCAGATTTGAAATGATCATTTTCCATTTATCAGGATCTGAATTCAAGTGGATATGTTTATCAATTTTAATTTCAACGCTTACCTGTTGAGCCTGTTCCATAAATTTCAAATCGGACCACACATTTCTCACCATTTCATCTAAACTAAAAATGCTGAAGACAGGTTTTTGTTTGCTGTTTCTTACATATCCGTTTATTTCCAGAAGTATATTTTCCAATTTCGTAATCCTTCCTTCCATCATAGTAATGTATTCTTCATGGTTATCTTTTGAAAGTCTCATCAACTGGATTAATCCTTTGATGGATTTGACCGGAGAAACTAAATCGTGAGACGACCGATAAAGAAAGGTATCTAATTCATCATTATTTCAGAAAGATTTTGATTGATGATTAGCAATTCTTTTTGGTGCTTTTCAATCTCCTTTGTTTTTTCATTAACCAGGCTGGTCAATTTTTTACGGGCAAACCGGGATCGCATGAGCAACGTGCCAGCCATCAATCCACCCAAAAGAAATATCCCAATTAAATATCCTGGCGGGCCTGCCAAAAACAAATACCACGGTTCGTGAACTTGAATAAAAATATTTCCTTCCACGACTCCTGGTTCAATACTCTTCACACGAAATAAATAAGTTCCGTTTGGAACGCTCAGGTATTTTGCAGATGACTCTGTCGTTTCTGTCCACACTGAATCAAAGCCTTCCAATCGATACGTATATGTATGATTAGTAAAATATTCATTGCCAGGTGTTGAAAAATTGATTTGCAGGTAATCAAGATTGCCCTTTATTAAAACTGTATCACCCTGATGCGCTGGGAATCGCTCACTACTCAGATTGGAACTGACGGATGTGATCAAACTGCGACCGGGTGGAAGGCCATCAAAATTAAGATCAGGCATTGCACTCTTCAGATCGATTAATGAAACACCATAATCCATGGCCAGCCAGAGTTTACCAGACGAATCGAGATGCATATCATAAGCACCTCCAGAAGATAGCCCGCTTTGTACATCAAACTTCTCAATTACATTTCCATCCGTATCCAATATAAAAACACCATCCTCCCATGAGCCTATCGCCAAAAAACCTCCTGGTAGCATCAGCGAATAATAATGTCCGAATTTTTTAATCATTTTGTTAAGCTCAACGCTGGCCGGTATGATTGTGCTTTTCTCTAAATCCCGAATGACTGCTCCCGCCCACGGATATAATATGAGGTGCTGCAAATCATTAATTGGAAGAACATTAAAAGCCGCATCCTTATTAACCGTTTGATTAAAAACTCGAGTAAGACTATCATTATTAAGAACCGAAAGAGTACCCTCATAATCTGAAAAATAAATCTCCTTCCCTGCTTTAAAGATGTATGCATTTTTTATCGGCCTGGTTACGATAGAATCCTGATATAATACATAATGTCCTTCGTTTGAAATAAACCGGACTTCATCATTGATGAACACGATCTGCCAGACCTGCTTAAAGGGATGTTGCACTCTAATGTCACGCGACAAATCAGTGTACCTATACATGCGCTCAGCATCTTTTTCATAATAGCCAAATGTGCCTAACCCACCCACATAAATTCGACCTGTTTGTTGATCGTACTCCACGGACCTCGAATCTCCGGCTTCACTAAAAACCCGCCACGCTTCTCCATCATAAACCAATACTCCGGATGAAATGGCAAAGTATAGGATGCCCTCCTGGTCGGCAGTAACACTATAAACGGCCTCTCCGGAATGGATTATTTCAGGGCTATAATTAAAAATATACTTTGAAGCAGTCTGACCTTCGCATTCAATTTCGCTGACCATAATAGCAACCAGCAAATACAAGGAAAAAAGAGAAGCCAGTCGCGATCCTGTCATAAATTCAAATGATGCATAAAAGTATCAACTTTCTCAATGACGAAGGGAAACCTTGTGTTACTTTTTTTAAGGCATTGTGCTAAGGTGATCCTCACTAAATCGCTCAGAGACAATTTGCCGAATATGTATGATGGATTCAAAATGATCGAATCCATTTTGAAAACAAAATAGACTATACGGATTTTACTTTATAAGGCGCAGCGCCTCTCTTCTGCTCAGGCTGTGCAACGGAGTACGATTTACATAACTCAACACCCACTGTGAATTGGTTCGGCTGTACTGCCGCAACATCCAACCAATCGCTTTGTTGATGAAGAATTCTTTTGATCCCAGAAGGGGTTTGATAATGGATTCGAGAAGGTCTGTGTCCAGCTTATCTTTATAGTTGAGTTGAAATAATAGGGCCGAACGTTGCAGCCAGATATTATCCGATGCTAGCCACTCTCTAGTTTTTTTCTTTCTTAGCCTTGGATATAACTTAAAATACTCTCCTATCAAATGTGATGCAATAAAGTCAACAGTATCCCACCACGATTTATGTGTAACCATGTATTCAAGAAGAATGATATCATCCTCACTAAAATTTTTACTGTATTTGCTCACCAGTTCCTGACCAAACAATTGATATTCCCGTTCATTCATTTCCCATAGTTTCTTAGTGAGTCCCTCCAATTTCTCTTTAGGGGGTAAAAAGTTCCTGACTAGGAATGGCTTTTGAATTTCCCTGCGTACTGGAGCCTTGATCCCATAAAATTCAAAATGGTCTTTCATGTACGCTTTTTGTCCTTCGGCTATTTTGGGGTTGGCATGTCGCTTAAATTCTGCGGACAGGGAAGCAATAAAATCCCTCATAAAATTTTCATACATTTATTCATAAATCAATCTCAAACCTAAACTCAACAAACTATGGAAGAACTACAAATTAACATGATGGCTGTGCTGGCAGCAGTAGTAGCTAATTTTATTCTGGGTTTCATCTGGTACACTCCACTGTTCGGAAAAGCATGGGCTGCCGAAATGGGATTTGATGCCAGTGTTAAACCTTCTGCTGGAGAAATGGCCAAAGGAATGATCGCTATGGTCATTGGAAACTTCTTCATGGCGTATGTTTTTGCACACAACATGGCCGCCTGGAGTTTTGTGCCGGGTACTGCAGAACTTGGCGACATGGGGAATATTATTAACTCCGCGGCTTTCACCTGGCTTGGTTTTTATTTGCCGGTAGATATTGGCACTGTAACATGGGAAAAGAAATCATGGAAGCTTTTCGGAATAAACACAGGCTATCATTTGGCCATGTTGTTTTGTTGCCGCAATTATTCTCTGGTATATGTAACTTACTGATTAGCAACTATGGGACAAGATTTTCAGATCGTGTCCCATTTTTTATTTCATCAACTTAATCTTAATCTCCAATGTTCATCATAGACCTACACTATATAGCACCGCTTAAAAAACTTGATGAGCACATGACGGACCATGTGAAATTTTTAAAAACCTATTATAAAAAAAATATTTTGTTGTCCTCCGGACGGAAGGTGCCTCGTACCGGAGGAATTATTCTTGCACTGGCCAAGTCAAGGGATGAAATTGATATTATTATGAAGGAGGATCCTTTTTATATTCACCAACTTGTGGAGTTCACCGTTACTGAATTTATGACCTCACAATATCATCCAGAGCTTAAGAAGCTGTTAAAAGGATAAACATATTTGTGATTTCAATTTCATAAGTATTGGGGCAATACTAGTTAACTTCAATCTTGGATGTTTAGGCCATAGTAACTGGGAATTGCTTTACTCCTCCTTAAACCCGGACACTCCCCCCACTCACCACATACTTCATCGCCACGGCCCCAGAAATATTTAGCGGTCGAACCCGATCTTTTGAAATCATAAAATGGTCGCCCGAAAAATTATAGGAGTGTGGCAAATACACTGACACCATGTCGTTCAGTCCCAGCTCGGATAAATCTTCCTGGGTCACAAATCCCATTTGATATAAATTATTGGATTCATCAATCAACACGACAACCGGTTTGCGGAATTTTTTCTTCTCCCCCACAAACGCGCTCATCAGGTCTTTTATAGAACTGTAAATCAACTTGACGAGAGGTATTCTATTTACCGCCTGATCAAACCAACCCTCCGCACTTTTAAACAGGTAGTTGGAGGTGAAATAACCTAAACCGGTTATGACGCTCAAAATAATCAGCAAGCCAAGCCCGGGATAGGGCAATGGCAACAAGCCGTCAAGCCATGCTATCGCCAGAAAAATAAAATAACCCGTGGCAAGAACTGGCACGATAAATAATGAACCACTCAAAAAATAACGGATAATAACACTGAATGAATTTTTCATGGGAATTAATTTGTGGGTAAACTAAAAAGGCTTCCTCTTTATAGGGAAGCCTTTTGCATTAATATTTTTATTTATTTATAAAGCTATACCGATAAACGATTTAAACGCTATTCCCATCAGGCCGGTAATGATCATCGTCAAACCCAATCCACGAAGTCCGTTGGGAACATTCGAATACTTAAGTTTTTCACGTATCGCGGCCAGCGCCACAATTGCCAGCATCCATCCTATTCCAGAACTGAATCCAAATACCGAAGCTTCAGCTAATGTGTAATCGCGTTGCACCATAAACAACGCACAACCAAGAATCGCACAATTCACCGCAATCAGTGGAAGGAAAATACCCAGTGTGCCGTACAAAGCAGGAGATACTTTCTCAACAATCATTTCAACCAGCTGCACCATCGCGGCAATGATAGCGATGAACATGATGAACTGAAGAAACTCCAGATTCATAGTTTCAAATTGCGGACCCAGCCATGCAAGGGCACCCTCCTTTAAGATGTACTCCTGTACGAGCCAATTGGCCGGCACGATGATGGTAAGCACAAATATTACTGCTGCTCCTAAGCCTATCGCTGTTGAAACTTTCTTCGACACCGCCAGGTATGAACACATGCCCAGAAAATAGGCAAAGATCATGTTGTCGATGAAGATTGATTTTATTCCAAGATTTACTAACTCCATACTCTTATCGGTTAGGTGTGTTCAACATATCCGGTCTTTGTGCGCTGTACCCATATAATTATGGCCAATACCATAAATGCACCAATGGAATCAACCATCAATCCATTATTCACATACGGAATTCCCAGGCTTTGAAATACTTTCCAATTCAAAATAGATCCTGAGCCAAACAACTCACGCGCAAAAGCTACCACCAAAATAATCCAGCTATATCCAAAGCCACTTCCAAGGCCATCTAAAATGGAGTCGTACGGCTTGTTGCCCATAGCAAATGCTTCAAGACGACCCATCACAATACAGTTGGTAATTATCAATCCTACGAAAGCACCAAGCACTTTGTACATGGGGTAGTTGTAGGCTTTCAAAAATTACACTTACGAGTGTTACAAAAAGTGCCACTACGGCAAGCTGTACAATAATGCGAATACGATTGGGTACCAGATTTCTAATCAATGAAATAAGAAGATTTGAAAACACAATCGTGAACGTAACACTCAGCGCCATAATAATGGTTGGCTCAATTTTAATGGTAATGGCCAGGGCTGAGCAAATCCCCAATACCTGAATCGTGATCGGATTGTCTTCATTAAGCGGATCGCTCATCAGTTTCTTCCGTCTCTTCGACAAGAGCGGTTCTGATTTTTTTACGACTTTCGGTTTTACTTCTAAGGTTTCCGTACTCATCTTTTCTTTATTGATTCACTGCCAAAGCAGTTGGTTTTAATTTATTTATATAGGCTTCATAGCATTTAAGATAATCCATCAACATGTTGTTGACTCCCTTCCCGGTCATGGTAGCTCCAGACATACCATCGATATGGTGATCGTCCAACGGATTTCCCTGTTCTCCTTTAACCATACTTACAGATACCAACTGACCTGATGCGTCATAAATTTTCTTTCCGTGGTAGCGCTCACGTATTTCAGGATCATCGGAAATGCGGGCACCCAGCCCGGGCGTTTCCGCTTTATGACCAAACGAAATACCCGCAATCGTTTCAAGATCACCTTTCAATGCCACATAACCCCAGATGCGATCCCATAGTCCATTTCCGTATACCGGAAAAACGTATGATTCTACTTTTGTGGAATCCTTTTCATCCATAAACTTAAACACCGGAAGTAGTCTTTCTTGTGGTTTCAGTTTGTAATTTTAGCTACGTTCACTTTATCAGCACGCAACGGGTTGCCTTTTGCATCCGTTTTAATTTCGCTGCCCTGGTAATCCACCACCACGCTACGGATTCTTTTATCATAAATTGCCAGTGCATCGTCCGTTTTTTCCAATTGCATAACTGCTCCCAATATCTGAGATTTTGTATCCAACTCAATGGATTTTGCCTGACGTGGTCCTAATGCGATCGAAGTTAAAGCCAGCGTTCCGCCTACAATGATGGTAGTGACCAGCGTAAAGATGATGATGTATGTATTAGACCGTTGCACGTTTTAATCTTCTTTTTTTGTTGGCATTTACTACATAATAATCAATCAGCGGAGCAAAAACGTTCATCAGTAAAATGGCCAGCATGACACCTTCCGGGTAAGCCGGATTAAACACCCTGATCAGCACACTCAAAGCTCCTATTAAAAATCCATAAATCCACTTTCCTGTTTCTGTTTGTGTGGCCGTTACCGGATCAGTAGCCATAAACACAGCACCAAAAGCAAGCCCCCCAATCACCAGATGATAGTGTGCCGGCATCATCATAAATGCATTACCGCCCGGTATCATATTAAAAACAAATCCCATTACATAGGTTCCAAGGAAAACGCTGAAAATTATTTTCCAGCTACCCACGCCAGTCATAATTAGAATAAGTCCACCAATCAAACACATTAAGGTTGAGGTTTCTCCAATACTGCCCGGCATGAAACCGAAAACATATTGGAGAATGAGAAAATGTCATCCGCCCATCCTGCACCAAATTCATTTAAGGACTCAACCACATTTGCGCCAGAACTAACCGCGGCAGCACCAATAGAAAGTGGCGTTGCTCCTGAAAATCCTTCAACAAGCTGCTCGCCACCAACATACGTCCACACATCTCCTGAAATGTCGGTTGGATAAGCAAAGTAAAGGAACGCACGGGCAGTAAGTGCCACATTCAAAATGTTCATTCCTGTTCCGCCAAAAGCTTCTTTGGCAATCACCACTGAAAACGCTGTTGCCATTGCCACCTGCCAAAGAGGAATATCCGGAGGCATCACCAAGGGTATTAACATCCCGGTAACCAAAAATCCTTCATTGACCGGATGTCTCCGAATGGTGGCAAATACAAACTCTATTCCTAAACCAACCGAATAGGATACAATGACAATAGGGAGAACCTGTATAGTACCGATCAAGATTCTATCTCCAAAAGTGGCAGCGCTATTGCCAATGGCCAGAAAATGCTGATCACCAACATTCCATATTCCAAATAATAAGCAAGGCACCATGGAGATCACCACCGTGGCCATCAGTCTCTTTAAATCAACCGCATCCCGAATCTGAACTCCCTTTTCACCACTTACCGAATTGGGCACAAATAGAAATGTTGCAAAAGCCTCATAGGCGAAGTAAAATTTCTCCCACTTTCCACCTTTCTCAAAATGGTGGTGAATGCTGTCCAGTCTGTTTCTTAAAAATTTCATCCTAATTAACTGCTTTGCAACAATTGAATTCCTTCGCGAAGAATTTGCTGTACTTCATGTTTTGAAACATCTACAAATTCGCACAACGCCAAATCCTCCTCCACAACTTCATAAATACCCAGTGCTTCCATATCATCAATATCTTCAGCCATAATAGACTTGAGCAAGTAGGTTGGTAAAATGTCCATGGGAGTTACCCGCTCAAAAATACCCGTTTGAACAAAGGCCCGTGGCTCGCCATTCATGTTTGAGTTCAACGAGCGCTCCTTGCCGGGAGTCAAAAACGATAATAATCCAAAAGCCCTATGAAAACTCAGCTTATTAATGGTTGGTGCTATCCATCCCATAAATTCAAACTTGTCTCCTTCCGGAATGACGGATATTTGATGATCAAAAAAACCAAGGTGACCTTCAGTGCCAATGCTTGTTCCTGTAAGTACGTTCCCTGATATTACGCGTACATTATCGGTTTTGAGATTGTTTGCCAGAAATTTTTTGACCGAAGTACCGGTGTACGTTTTATAATATTGGGGTTGATTTACTTCCGAACCGGTGACCGCAACTACTTTTGAAGCATCAAAGACGCCATTGGTGAACAATTTTCCAATTTGAATAACTCCAAATGGATTAATCGTCCAAACCACATCTCCTTTATTGATGGGATCAAGGTGATGAATCTGCACCCCTACACACCCGGATGGATGCGGGCCAGAGAATTTGTTCATTTCAATACCCTTTGCCTGTGAGAAGATGGTGGCGATCTCTTTTTCCGTATGCGTATTGATGTGAATATTGCCTTCCGTAAATTTTCGTAAAATATCGAGGCCCACCTGAAAGTGGTGATCCTGGCCTTTGAATAAAATGCCATACTCAGGAGCCAGCGGATGAGTATCAAATGCAGAAATAAAAATTGACTTAGGCCGAACTTCAGGATCTGCCATGATACCGAATGGACGTTGCACCAAATTTGGCCACACCCCGGATTTCAACATCAGGTCCCGGGCTTCATTAACTGATAGATTAGCTATTTCTGAAACGGAATATTTCTTATGGTTTACAAATTCGACATTCTTGTCTGCCAGAATTTTTATTTCCAATAACTTACGTTTAGCGCCACGGTTAATTTCCACAATTTCACCACTCACCGGAGCAACGTGAAATACCTTATCGTATCGTTTATCATGAAAAATCGGTGTGCCTGCTTTTACGTTGTCACCTACTTTTACCAACAGTTTTGGGATGTACATCCCATGGAAATCGGTTGGTTTTAAAACAAACGTATCTGCGGGATCTAGTTCTGAAACTTTCGGGGCTGCCTTTCCGGCAAGATTGATATCAAATCCTTGTTTTAGACGGATAAATTTGCCCATAGTTCGGTTAGAATCAGGTTTATTTAGGACGTGGCAAAATTAGTAATTTAGGGTTGCATTCAAAGGTTTTTGAATGGTTAAGGCCATATTTCAATTGAAAAAATCATAGGATTCCTAATCAACAATAAATCAGGCCCTGATCATAGCGGCAACTGCCAGCCGTACAACTTCATCAACCTGTTCATCAATAGTTATGTGAGTAGTGTCAATGGTAGACGCCCCATCCGCCTTTTTCAGCGGACTTTCAGTGCGAGAACTATCAATTTTATCCCGTTCAACTAGATTATCAATGATGGTATCGACTTCAATCAAGGTTTCTTTATCCAGAAGCTCCCGTTGCCTGCGAAAAGCCCTTACCAATAAATCAGCGGTAAAGAAAACTTTTACATCCGCTTCAGGAAACACAACTGTTCCGATATCCCTGCCATCCATTACAATCCCCTTTTGCTTCCCCAATTTGCGTTGCTGGGCAACCATGGCTTCACGTACGGGTTTTAGCGTGCTTACCTGACTTACCTCATGGGATACAGCCATAGAACGTATGGGATCCTCCACATTTAATCCCTGCAAGTACGTTTCGGAAATTCCCTTTGAATTTATTTTAAAGGTTACTTTAATATTTTTTAAAGCTCGATCTACCTCCCTCGGATTGGATAACGCAATATGGTGCTGCTGAAAATAGTACGTCACTGCACGATACATGGCACCCGAATCAATATAACGGTAACCCAAAATTCTGGCTACCTCCTTTGCAGTCGTACTTTTTCCGCATGCAGAATATCCATCGATAGCTACAATAATCTTCCTCACCTTCAGCAATCTTTAAGTGGGCACGGAATTGGTTTGCCGGGTTTTAATTTCTTATTGGTGGTGTGGCGATTTGATGCGCACGAGGTGATCAACAGGACGATCGAAAAAAAAATAACACTCCAACGCATTCGTGATCTCATA
>JAAUQD010000097.1 GCA_012032815.1 Flammeovirgaceae bacterium | reverse complement strand
ATTGTGTAAGATAACTGGGCAAATGTGGAAGAGCTTATAACCTGAGTGATCAGTAAGGTTAATGCTGTTTTGCAAAATATCTTCAACATATTTCTGTTTAAAGACACAAGAAAGGAATTATTCGGCATTTCATGTAACCCCATTCAAAAATTAGTCGTTTATTTGTTTTACAAAACATATACTAATGGGAAAAAGTTACCTCGGTGAATTTGAAGAATTGACCCTAACCATGGTGGGATTGCTGGGTGAGGATGCCTACGGGAATTCCATTGTTAATGAAATTAAAACCCGGATGAACCGGAAAGTGAATTTAAGTGCCGTTCACGTTACACTTTATCGGCTGGAAGATAAAGGGCTTGTAAAATCCCATATGGGCGGATCGACCAGCACACGAGGAGGAAGACGCAAACGGATTTTTGCCATTACCAATGCTGGGCTCGCTATGTTGCGTGCCATGAAAGAAGTAAGAGTTGATTTATGGAAAATGATCCCGCAATTAGGATTCGTTAAAGTATGAATGAACCGAAGCATACGCCCCCTCAATGGGTTTTGAATTTTGTGCGATGGATATGCCCTCCACAATTGTTTGAAAGTGTAGAAGGGGATTTGCTTGAACAATTCAAAATAGATATAGAGCATATCGGCAATTACAAAAAAGCAAAACGAAAGTTTATCTGGAATGCCTTGGCGTTTTGCAGACCCGGAATCGTTTTAAGGAATCGTTTTACGCTACAACTAATAAATACCATCATGTTAGGAAGTTATTTAAAAATCGCTTCACGCAATATGGCGAAGCGAAAAGTGTACACCCTCATTAATGCGATCGGTTTAAGTATCGCTATTTCCTTTTGCACATTGATCTATCTCTTTATTCAGGATGAACTAAGCTTTGACCAGTTTCATGAAAACAAATCCAGAATCTACAGAATCGAGGAAAAATCATTTGATACATGGGAGCATGATTCTGCTGATCCTTTTATACGGTCTGCGTATTTGCAACTGGGACTGAAGCAGGCGTTAAAAGATGAACTCCCCGAAGTAGAATATGCAACAAGATACAACGCGGGTGATCAGGCTGTGGTGCGATATAACGATAATATTTTTACTGAGCGTGTTACGTTTGTGGACAATGATTTTTTCCGCATGTTTTCCTTTCCGATGATATCCGGAAATAAGGATAAGCTATTTGACTCTCCGTCCGAAACGGTGATCACACCCGAGATGGCGACAAAATATTTTGGAACCGAAGACCCGATCGGTAAGACACTGAGCATGGATATCGAGGGAGAAAAACTTTTTACTGTAGCCGGTATTATCGAAGCTCCGCCTGCCAACTCAAGCTTTGACTTTATCATACTGGTGCCTCAGCAAAACCGTCCCTGGTATGAACGAAACTTAAATCAATGGGGCAATTTTTCTACGCCCACATTTGTCCAGCTTAAGCCAAATGCTGATCTAGTTACCTTCAAAACTAATCTCGACAAGGTCATTGAAAAGTTCATGAGCGAAAAACTGGAAAAATGGAGGAACGAATCTACTATACCTATACCTGCTGATGTGAAAATGCTTGAATATGAATTTACCGTACTTCCTGATATTCATTTAAAAAAGGAAATCAATTGGACACGGGTGAGTGATAAACAGTATTCCTACATCCTTGGCGGGATCGCGTTGCTCATTCTCCTCATTGCCGCGATCAATTACATATCATTATCACTCACCTCGTCAGCGTCCAGACGAACTGAAGTGGGCATTCGTAAAGTAGCCGGAGCACAACAATCTCAGCTGATTTGGCAGTTTACATTAGAATCTGTGTTGCTATCGTTTTTATCGATGCTCATTGGTATCGGGCTGATTGTGTTTTTTCTTCCGTTCTTTAATGAGTTCACCAAAAAGGAAATTGTATTGACCGGAGTGAATATCGTTAACTTAATCGGGGTTGCGATGTTGGCATCATTGGTCATTGGTGTTTTAGCAGGAAGCTATCCTTCCTGGTTTCTTTCTCATTTTCGCCCTGCAATAGTATTGAAAGGAAAGTTTACGTCAAAGCTACAGGCGGGGTTTACCAAACCCCTGGTTGTGTTGCAGTTTGCCATCTCTGCTTTTTTAATCATCAGTTCGGTCATCATGTACCGGCAGATGAAGTTTATTACAACTAAAGATCTTGGGTATAATAAAGAACAGGTGCTGGTCATTCCCACACAAAGCGGGTGGAATGCGGAAGCCAACAAAACGATTCAACAGTTCAGGCTGGAAGCTGAACAGGAACCCGTCATCATATCGGTAGGCGGAACGAGTGCATCATTTAGCCAAGGCTATTCGCGGTATGGGTACAGAATTGATGGTGAACAGAAGTCAGCTTATGTCTACGCAGTTGATCCCTACTATGTGCCTACATTGGGGATTGAATTACTGGAGGGAAGAAATTTTGATGAAGCCATACCGACTGATACAAACACCGTCATTATTAACGAAGCGCTGGCAAAAGACATGAAGTGGGAGAACCCGATAGATCAGTTTCTAAACTGGCAGGAAGATACGGTGACACGGGGAGCCAGAGTAATTGGTGTAACAAGGGATTATCATTTTAGTTCATTGGAAAAAGCCATCGAACCAATGTTTATGACCATGGATGCAAAAAATGCGGGATATACAACCACCATGTTGGTGAAGGTGGCGAAGGGCGATATTCCAACATCCGTAGAAAGAGTAAAAGGGCTATGGAAAAAATTGTTTCCTGAAAAACCTTTTGACTATTCTTTTTTGGATGAAGATGTAGCCAAACAATATCAATCGTACGAGCGGTGGATGAACATCATGGGGTTGGCCACGCTGTTTGCGATTTTCATTTCCTGTTTAGGCTTGTTTGGTCTGGCAGGTATTAATGCGGTAAATCGCACGAAAGAGATTGGCATCCGCAAAGTCATGGGGGCGCAAACCTCAACTATTTTTATGCTATTGAATAAGCAATATGTTTGGCTGGCACTGATCGCATTTGTGGCTGCAGCACCTGCATCGTGGTATGCCATGAGCAAGTGGTTGTCCGATTTTCAGTTTAGGATTTCCATGAGTTGGGAACTCTTTGCACTCAGTATGGTTTTAGGATTGTTTATCGCCCTACTCGCAGTTAGTTATCATGCTGTTAAGGCTTCTTTTATCAATCCTGCGGAAACGCTGAAGTATGAGTGAAACAAATAAGCAAAAACTGACGTAGCACAAGTATACCAAATCCAACAATTATGATAACACGTAAAAAATTTATTCAATCTGCTTTTATGGGAACTGCCGGACTGTCAATAACGCCAGGGCTTCTTTTGGCACAGGATACGAAACCTCAACTTCCTGGTGAACTGGTAAAAGAATTTGTCGGAAAATCTCACTCCAACAAGGACCGTGTTATTGAATTACATAAGGAATTTCCAACGCTGCTTAATGCCGCATGGGACTGGGGTGGAGGTGATTTTGAAACGGGGCTCGGTGCAGCAAGTCATGTAGGCTTAATTGACCTTGTAAACTATTTAGTTGACAATGGTGCGCAGATGAATTTTCTTACGTTATGTCTTTGGGGAAATCGGATCTCGTAAAAGCCTGGGTAGGCCAATACCCAAATCTCGTTCACATGATTGGGCCACATGGATATACGGCTTTGCATCACGCCATTAATGGAAAGGAAAATGCTCTTGAAGTAAAAGAGTTTCTGGAGTCGAAAGGGGCTAAGGAAACTTTGGTGAAACTTAAGTTTCCATCATAGATTAAATGACTCCAATCATTTTCTGCCGCTGCGAAGCATTGGGCAGTCTGCCGATAGCTGCTCCAAGATTATCTTTTAAATGCGTGATCTTCGATGTGCCCGGTATAACACATGTAACGGCCGGATGTGAAATAATAAATTTCAAAAAAAATTGTCCCCAGCTGTTGCAATCAAATTCAGCCGCCCATTCCGGCAGGCTTTTGCCTTTTACTTTTTGAAACAGCGCTCCCTCTTCATAAGGACGATTGATAAGCACAGCCACTTTATTCTCCAGGCATAATGGAAACAAACGTTCTTCGGCTTTTCTACTCTGTAGCGAGTAATTGATCTGAAGAAAATCAATTGGATTGTTTTTTAGAATCTGTTCGATTTGTGCATAGGCACTTTCCGTGTAGTGGGTGATGCCAATGTATTTTATTTTCTCTTTTTCCTTCCAGTCACGCAATGTTTTGAGATGTGTCTGCCAATCCACCAGGTTGTGAATTTGCATCAATTCTTATTTTTCCCGTTGCAACAAGCCCAGCGACTCATTCATTTGGTGAATCCCAGCTTCCTTTCCGGAAATCCAGACTTTGGTAGCCATGAACAATTTGTTATTTATTTTGAGTTGAGTTGAAAGATCACCCACTACCTTTTCAGATTGACGGTACATTGGTGAACTGTCAATGACATTGGCACCCTGTCTGACCAATTCTGTGAGCACATCTTTTAGCGGAGCTCTTTCCGCTTCGCTTGTCCCCACATCAAATGTCTGCCAAGTTCCCAGTCCCACTACTGGCAATTCCTCTCCTGAGGATGGGATGGTGTGGGTTCGGAGTTTATTATCCTGAAAAGATAATGATGGAGTTGCGGCCATAATCCCTAATGCACCTAGTTGAGTTATGAATTTTCTGCGTGATGGCATTACCTAATGTACGAAAAAAGTAATTTCCGGTTTTACTTTCTCATAACAATCACAACTTTACCCATGAAATCGCCCTGACCAAAATAACGAAATGCGTCAACAAGTTCTTGCAACGGAAAGACTTTATCTATTACCGGTTTCACTTTCCCTTCTTCAAAAAGCTGAATAAGAAAATTCATGTTCTTATTGGGTTCGTGTGTGAGAATTCCCATTTTCTTTTTTGAGAACATAGAAATTATCGGGCCAATGAAAATGGATTGGAAAATCAATCCATGCGGACCACCAATCATGCGGTACATACCACCTGGTTCGAGTGAACGTTTATAATCATAAATGGAGTGATGACCGACCACATCCAGGATAATATCATAGTGGTTACCGCTTTTTGTAAAATCTTCTTTGGTAAAATCAATAACATGATCGGCACCCAGTTGTTGCATGATTTCCAACTTATTGGTTTTATCCACACCTGTAACTTCTGCTCCATACATCTTGGCCATCTGAATGGCGAGTGTACCTACTCCGCCTCCGGCCCCATTGATCAGTACTTTTTGTCCGGCTTCAACTTTACCGTAATCACGAACACCTTGCAAGGCCATGACGCCAGCCTGGGGTAGGGAAGAGGCTTGTTCAAAGGTCATTCCATCTGGTTTTCTAGTTAAAGAATTCTCTGGTGCACAAACGTATTCAGCAAAAGCACCCCACCCGCCTCCGGATAAATCGCCAAGCACCGCGTCTCCGGCTTTAAATTTGGTGACCTTCTTTCCAACTTTCTCTACCGTTCCCGCCACATCACATCCTATGATTTTCTTTTTTGGTTTAAACAGACCACCACCGGCAAGACGGACAATAAATGGCTCACCCCGCAATAAATCCCAGTCCCATGAATTAATGGAAGCAGCGTAAGTTTTTATCAATACATCATGATCACCGGGTACTGGTTGATCAACTTCTTTAAACTGAAGGACATCTGGTAATCCGTAAGTTGAGTAAACGACAGCTTTCAAGGTTTCACCGCGTTAATAATTACTTGCCCTACTTTTGCTCCGCCTTCGACATACCGGTGGGCTTCAACCATTTGTTCAAGCTGGTAACGACTATCGATCACCGGTTTAATTTTTCCTTGGGCAATTAACCCACTAAGGAAATCAAGATCTTTAGGATTCTCAGCGGCCAACGCAATAAAGAACTTTCTGTTGCTGGTGATGGAGCCCCAAAATCCCTGAAGCACTTGCAGCACCCATGGATTGGATAATACATACCGCCCGTTTTTTGTCAGCGACTTCATGTTTTTGATCACGGAATTTTTGCCGGGTATGTCAAAGATGATGTCATACGTCTTTCCGTTTTTTGTAAAATCTTCAGTGCGGTAATCAACAACATGATTAGCCCCGATGTTGCGAAGCGTATCCAGTTTATCCGCGGTGTCCACTGCTGTTACTGTTGCACCAAAGTATTTAGCTAACTGCACCGCATACGTACCAAAACAACCGCCTGCTCCAATGATCAATATCTTTTCACCGGGTTTTATGTTGGCCAGACGCAGATAATGTAATGCGTTTGTTCCACAGGTAGGTAAGCTGACTACCTCTTCATGTGAACATTCTGAGGGTGTGATCGCCAGGAATTTTGTAGGCAGGGAGGCGTACTCTGCATAAGCACCAAAGCGCAACCCCGTACCACCAAATACACGGTCTCCTTTTTTAAACCCGGTAACATTTTTTCCAGTGGCCTCAATTTCACCGGCCATTTCCATACCCAGTACCTGTCGTTTGGGCTTAAAAAGTCCCATGTATAAACGCACGGGTAGCCAAAACAACACGTGCAATTGAAACCTACGCATTTCACAATCGGCTGGCATGACGGTGGCGTTGTGGACTTTAATCAGTACTTCATTGTCTTTTGGAATTGGCTTATTCACCTCCTGGACTTTCAGCACATCAGGCGGACCATAATTATAGTAGACGATGGCTTTCATTTTTTCCATGACCATGATTCAATACGGATATTGCTTTCAATTCTGTTCTCCAGTGAATCGGGCAACAATGGAAAGAAATTAATTCCTGTTAAGTTTTCGATGCTATCGATATGCACTGTAAATGTATGTAACGGCATTTTTGAGCTGGCGTTGGGTAAAATAAACCCTATGCCTTTCTTGTCGGGAAGCGTGTTATCAAGAACTAGTTTGTAGTAATACAT
This sequence comes from Flammeovirgaceae bacterium, assembly GCA_012032815.1. Taxonomy (GTDB): domain Bacteria; phylum Bacteroidota; class Bacteroidia; order Cytophagales; family Cyclobacteriaceae; genus ELB16-189. The sequence goes on along the minus strand of JAAUQD010000097.1, from coordinate 2,422 downwards.
TGGAACAGAAACCTTATTCTCACCAATACTGGGAAGATTGCTGGAAAACACCGGACCGGTAACTATATATAATGTGTCGTTTTCCACTGCCCAATCACGAACAAGTTCTTCGAGTCGTTTCCATACCCCACGGTTAAATCCCGGAACCTGCGGAGACATGTTGCTGTAATAGAATGACTCAGTCATGGACAACTCAGACCAGCCCATATCACCGGCCGGTGCCAGGTGGCCCCGGTCATACCCGCTTTTTGCATAATCGCTGGCAGTTGCAGAGCCGGTTGTTACCAATGGATCAACAATGAACTTGTCCGACCTATTGAAGATGGAAACGGTTTCTTTTCCGGTCAGTTCATAGGCGATCCAGTTCGCTTGCTCGTGGTTTTCATTGTAGGAAAGGGAATAGGCGTAATGAGAAATTATAGTTTCCCCCGGTTTTAGTTCTGGTATTTCCAGTTTCCTGAAAGTGGTTTCGTCAGTCGGGAATGCTGAATCAGCAAGATCTTTTTTGGAGATAGTATCGTACTTATTTTTCCGGATGAGGTGATGGGCTTTGGGTGTGTACATGAAATGAAACAGAGTAGAACGATATAGAGAATTGTCGAATCCTTTGAATTACTAAGGCCAATCATCATTTTTTTCGATTAACACATTCCAATTCACTTTGACTCATTCAATGAGCAAACGTTACAAAATTTTACTCAATCACATTTCAGCGTGATGTAATCATACTTGTCTGGTGTTGATGTATACCTGCGCCCGTCAATGAATAACAGTTGTTCCGATTCTGAAAACACCATCGTCTTCTTCACCCGATTTCCATTTCTTTCCAGTGTAGCATAAAAAGCATCGCCTTCACTTTCATCAAAACCAATGATGGTGTAATCAATCGTAGCCCCGGATGCCTTTTCATCCCAACGGTAATGCCCGCTCTCCACATTTATATTAATATAGTCTTCACCACCCGAACATACTATATGACGGGAAAACACACCCGAAGCATCTTCATAAAGAGGATACCACAAGTTTAGATAGGCCTCTATTAATTCCGAATTGACCCCGGTAGGAGAGAGCAAGTTTGCTGAGAATAAGATTTCTGACACCCTATAGGATTTTTCTTCCACGGCTGGGTCATACTCACCCTGGTATTCTCTCCGCATCACTTCATAATTATAATACCCATCTTCCAATGTGAACTTTGACCGTTGCTCCCTCACCGTTTTCATGTGTTCGGCATATTCCACCTCATAATTGATTGGTTCAGCATCACCGGGCCCGATCGCAAAGGGTTTAAAATTATTGTCTAAACCTACCTTGCACCACTCCGAGCTTTCATGGCCGATATAGCCAATAGTCCCTTCTATTTCGGTCCCATATTTAAGATAGGTATTGCCCTCCGGCTCTAAGCTGATAATAAAGTCTTCTAAGAAACCTCCCTCTCCGGATTGCTCAGAATGCACCCACATCAGGAAATCATCCTCAAAGTAATAGTGTACCAGGTATGAGTTCATTTCATTGCTGTGCGAATACGTGACGGAAGGGTACGCGTTCCGGCTGTTCTCAAAATCCTCCATAAACCGTTCGAGCCGTTTTTGCCATTCCGGATCTACACTGCTGAGCTCGGACTCATAGGTGACAGCATAGACTGCGGTATCAACCTCCACACTCAAATCGTTTTCCGGGGTTGACTTTCCTCCACACCCGTACAATACAGCAACTGAAATTACCAATAGAATTTTCTTCATACCGATGAACCCATTTTTCACTAAATTATTCTAAAGTTTCTAAAAAGTGCAATGAAACAGGCATTGCATGAAAATGGTATCAATGATGTAAAGAAATTAATTCATATCCTTGTCGGGAAATAATATGGAAGTGTATTTTGACTTTTTTGTCTGGGCCTGGATTGGCCTTGCGTTTATCACGTTCATTTATTTGCTCTACAAACCCGCACCGTATGGCCGGCACACTTCGCTATCGTGGGGGCCTATGATTAGTAATCGCACAGGTTGGGTGGTTATGGAGCTTCCTGTTCTTTTTATTGTGGTCGTTTATCTATTCAATGCAATAGATGCAAGTGGTCCGACAACGTTGATTCTTTTCGGGTTGTTTATTTTTCATTACATCAACCGTGTTTTTATTTACCCTTTCCGGCTTAGCACGAAGGGGAAACAAATGCCATTGATCATCGCCTTATCGGCAGTGTTGTTTAATTCGATTAATGGAAATGTGATCGGGTATTCATTAATGCAAACCTCGTATGAGGTTGATTATACCCATTCGATCAACTTTATAGTGGGAGGTGTATTGTTTTTTACCGGAGTGATCCTTAATTGGAAAAGCGATGCCATCTTAATTTCGCTTCGAAATGGAAGTGAAGGCTATAAAATTCCAACTGGCTGGTTGTTTGAAAAAATATCCTGTC
>JAAUQD010000096.1 GCA_012032815.1 Flammeovirgaceae bacterium | reverse complement strand
GAGCGCATTGGATTTGAACGGTGCAAAGGCGCATATGCTTTTAAAACGCTTCAGGATCATGGCTGCATTTTATCATTTGGCTCCGATTGGCCTGGCACCAACGCTTCGTACTATCCGATCAATCCGTTGATGGGCCTTTATGCTGCCGTCACTCGGCAAACGATTCAGGGCGAACCTGAACAAGGATGGTTTCCTGAACAGCGCATCGGTTTGGAAGAATCTTTAAAAGCCTACACGTGGGGATCAGCCTATGGAGCTTTTGAAGAGGGTGAAAAAGGACTTTTGAAAAAAGGAATGCTGGCCGATGTCGTTGTATTAGATACCGACCTGTTTACAACCGTTCCGCAGGAATGGCTCAGCACCAAAGTAGACTATACTATCGTGGGGGGTAATGTGGTGTATAATCGATTGGAAAAGGCTTTTAGCTTAGCTAACTGTCGTTAGTTATATCCGAATGAACTCTTTATTTTTGATCTCCAATACGAGATGAAAAAGGATGGAATCCGGAATACTGAGCACTAAGAAACAGGAAAAAAAACCGAATTTAGCTGGTCATGAGGCGCCTCAGCCTTATAAGCCTAAAAATAAAGTCCGGATAGTCACTGCCGCCAGTCTTTTTGATGGTCATGATGCGGCTATAAACATCATGCGCAGAATTATTCAGGCCACAGGCTGTGAGGTCATTCATCTTGGGCATGATCGCAGCGTTGAAGAGGTCGTCAATACAGCCATTCAGGAAGATGTTCAGGCGATTGCCATGACTTCCTATCAGGGAGGTCATAATGAATATTTGAAATACATGTATGACCTCCTTAAAGAAAGAGGCGCGGATCACATTAACATTTTTGCTGGTGGTGGCGGAGTAATATTACCCGAAGAGATTAAAGAGTTAATGGAGTATGGCATTACCCGGATTTATTCCCCGGATGATGGCCGCGAGTTGGGGCTTCAGGGAATGATCAACGACCTGGTAAAACGAAGCGACTTCCCGACCGGTAAAAAAATTGAACTAAATAGTGAGTTAACCACGTCCAATCATCTGTTAATCGGCCAGCTCATCTCAGCTGCTGAAAATTTTCATGACGATCACGCTGCAATTCTCAACACAATCTTTAAAAAAGCCGAAGGAAATAATATTCCTGTTTTAGGTATAACCGGAACGGGTGGTGCTGGTAAATCATCAATGGTCGATGAAATCGTTAGGCGGTTCCTCATTGACTTTAAGGATAAAACGTTGGGTATTGTTTCGGTCGATCCATCAAAAAGAAAAACAGGTGGTGCATTATTGGGGGATAGAATTCGAATGAATGCCATCAACAATCCACGGGTCTTCATGCGGTCATTGGCTACTCGCCAATCCAACCTCGCACTCTCAGCCTATGTTAAAGATGCCATTCAAATCTTAAAAGCTTCAGGGTTTGATTTAATCATTTTAGAAACGTCCGGCATTGGACAAAGTGATACAGAAATTCTTGATCACAGTGATGTTTCACTGTATGTGATGACACCAGAATATGGAGCGGCAACGCAGCTTGAAAAAATTGATATGCTGGATTTTGCTGATGTCATTGCGCTCAACAAATTTGATAAGCGGGGCGCGATGGATGCATTGCGCGATGTAAAGAAACAATACCAACGCAATCATCAGCTTTTTGACAAAAAGCCAGATGACATGCCGGTGTTTGGAACCATCGCTTCGCAGTTTAATGATCCGGGAACTAATCAACTGTACAAACAACTGATTGATTTGGTTGGTGAAAAAACGAAAGCCAACCTTACCTCATCGTTTGAAATTACTCGTGAGATGTCGGAGAAGGTTTTTGTTATCCCACCCAACCGAACGCGCTACTTATCTGAAATTACAGAAACCATTCGAAGCTATGATGCATGGAGCGATGAACAAAAAGAAGTGGCTCAGCAATTGTATGCCATCCAAAAAACCATGGACTCCTTTTCAGCATCAAACAACGCTGAGACAAAGGCCCTGACCACGACCTTGCAATCAAAATATGATGCCATTGCGCTTCAACTTAATCCACACAATAAAAAAATCCTTGACGAATGGCATGAAAAAGTAAAACGCTATCACGATCCACTGTACACATTTAAAGTTCGTGATAAAGATATTTCCATTAAAACGCACAGCGAGTCACTATCGCATACCCAGATTCCAAAAATCTCAATGCCGAGATATGAAGCATGGGGTGACCTGTTAAAATGGAACTTACAGGAAAATGTACCAGGCGAATTTCCATTCACCTCAGGTATCTATCCTTTCAAACGTGAAGGTGAAGATCCTACCCGCATGTTTGCCGGTGAAGGCGGGCCTGAACGGACAAACCGCAGGTTTCATTATGTGAGCCTGGCTATGCCCGCCAAACGACTTTCTACCGCGTTTGATTCGGTAACGCTGTATGGCAATGACCCTGATTACCGGCCTGATATTTATGGCAAAATCGGAAACGCAGGCGTAAGCATTTGCTGCCTTGATGACGCCAAAAAACTGTACAGCGGTTTTGATTTGTGTGATTCAAAGACTTCCGTATCGATGACCATCAATGGTCCCGCACCAATGTTGCTCAGCTTCTTTTTCAATGCGGCCATTGATCAGCAATGTGAATTGCATATCAAAGAACAGGGTTTGGAAAAAGAAGTTGAAAAGAAAATTGCGGAATTGTACAAAGGCAAAGAAAGACCGGTTTATCAAGGGTCGCTTCCTAAAGGAAACAATGGGCTTGGTTTGATGTTGCTGGGAGTAACAGGAGATCAGGTTCTTCCTGCTGAGGTCTACAAAAAAATAAAAACCAAAACACTATCGTTGGTGAGGGGAACGGTGCAGGCCGATATTCTGAAAGAGGATCAGGCCCAAAATACCTGCATTTTCTCAACAGAATTTGCTTTGCGCCTGATGGGTGATGTGCAGGATTATTTTATCTCCAATAGTGTCAGGAATTTTTATTCCGTATCTATTTCAGGATACCACATTGCTGAGGCGGGCGCAAATCCTATTACGCAACTCGCCTTTACACTCGCTAATGGTTTTACTTATGTAGAGTATTACCTGAGCCGGGGCATGGACATCAATGAGTTTGCTCCTAACCTTTCTTTTTTCTTTTCCAACGGTGTTGATCCGGAGTATGCCGTTATAGGAAGAGTAGCGAGAAGAATCTGGGCTAAAGCGATGCGGGAAAAATATAACGCCAATTCGCGCTCGCAGATGCTGAAGTATCACATTCAGACTTCAGGTCGATCACTTCATGCGCAGGAGATTGATTTTAATGATATACGTACCACATTACAGGCACTTTACGCCATTTATGACAATTGCAATTCGCTTCACACCAATGCTTATGACGAAGCCATAACCACGCCCACGGAAGAAAGTGTACGCAGGGCGATGGCTATTCAATTGATCATTAATAAAGAATTGGGTCTTGCCAGGAATGAGAATCCGATGCAGGGTTCATTTATCATTGAAGAGCTGACTGATCTTGTCGAAGAAGCGGTTTTGATTGAATTTGATAGGATCACAGAGCGTGGGGGTGTGTTGGGCGCCATGGAAACGATGTACCAGCGGGGGAAGATTCAGGAAGAGAGTCTTTATTATGAGACTCTTAAGCACACCGGGGAGTATGAGATCATTGGTGTAAATACATTTTTAAGTTCTAAAGGATCTCCCACGATTATTCCACAAGAAGTAATCCGTGCAACAACTGAAGAAAAAGAATATCAAATTAAAATGTTACGCAACCTCAATGATTTCCAAAAAGGTAAATCCAAAGATGCCTTGGAAAGGGTTCAGACTGCAGCGGTTCAGAACGAGAATATTTTTGCTGAACTTATGGAAGCTTCAAAATCCTGTTCATTAGGGCAGATTACAAAAGCGCTCTTCCAGGTAGGTGGACAGTACCGCAGAAATATGTGATCTCAATACCTGATGGCATAATTATTCAAAAAATATTCTGAGTTTAGTCGACAAAGCTATTTCTGCGCGTGAAGGAAAAACGTATATTCACAACCCAAATAAACAATTTATGAAAAATAAAATCTTTATACTCATTCTTCTGATGGCCGTGAGCTTTTCGCTGGCAGCCCAAAAGAAAAAGACCAAGGAAAAAAACCCTGAAGTAAAGCAAGCTTCAATGGACGCACCGGCACCAGACATGATGCCTGCGTTGGCGCCCCCTGTTAAAGTGACCACCGTGGAAGGGATCACCGAATACCGCCTCAACAACGGACTCAAAGTGTTGCTCTTTCCGGATCCTTCCAAGCAAACCATTACCGTCAATATCACTTACCTCGTAGGTTCAAGGCATGAAAATAATGGTGAGACCGGGATGGCACACCTGCTGGAGCACCTGGTGTTCAAAGGCACTCCTAATCATCCTGATATTCCTGCAGAATTAACATCACACGGAGCCCGCCCAAATGGAACCACGTGGACTGATCGTACCAATTATTTTGAAACCTTTAGCGCCACTGATGAGAACTTAAATTGGGCTCTTGATCTCGAATCGGACCGAATGGTGAACTCATACATTGCTAAAAAGGATCTGGATAGTGAAATGACCGTAGTACGCAATGAATTTGAATCCGGTGAAAACAATCCGTTTGGCGTATTGATGAAAAGGGTAATGGCTGCTGCATTTGAATATCATAATTATGGTAAGTCAACCATTGGTGCACGAGCCGATATTGAGAATGTTCCTATTGATAAGCTTCAGGCATTTTATAAAAGATACTATCAACCCGACAATGCGGTGTTGGTTGTAGCCGGAAAAATTGATGAACCCAAAACATTGGAGCTGGTTAATAAATACTTTGGCCCTATTCCAAAACCCGACCGTGAACTATGGCCTTATTATACAGTTGATCCGGTTCAGGATGGTGAGCGAGTAGTGACATTGAAACGTGTTGGAGATTTGCAATTGGTGCAGCTGCTTACCATATCCCATCCGGTTCACATCCGGATTATGCACCGGTAAGTGTGCTTTCAGAAGTACTGGGATCAAGTCCGTCTGGTCGATTGTATAAAACACTGGTGGATACAAAAAAAGCCAGCAGCACATTCGCTTTTGATTTTCAATGGCACGACCCGGGTTTATTATTTTGTGCAGCGCAGGTTCTGAAAGAAAAATCTCTGGATGATGCGAGACAAACGATGTTAAAAACTCTTGATGAAACTCCAAAAAGCGATTTCACTGCTGAAGAAGTTGAACGGGGTAAAAACGAAATCATAAAACAAAATTGAATTAGCCTTCACCTCTTCAGAACGGGTAGGGCTTACCCTGAGCGAATATATAGGGATGGGGGATTGGAGATTATGGTTTCTTACACGTGACAGAATTAAAGCGGTAAGTGTTGATGATGTAAAAAGGGTTGCTTCTGCTTATCTCAAGCCTGATAACAGAACCGTTGGTATTTTTATTCCTACCGAAAATCCCGATCGTTCGGAAATTCCTCCGGTGCCTGATGTGATGGCTGTCGTTAAAGATTACAAAGGCCAGCAAAATATTGCAATGGGTGAAGATTTTGATCCGTCCCCATCAAATATTGACGCCCGGACTTCTCGAACTACGCTCGCAAATGGCGGTAAGGTTGCCCTCCTTTCTAAAAAAACAAGAGGTGAATCTGTTCGGGCAACTATTGTAATGAGAATAGGAGATGAAAAATCGCTGGCCAATAAGGGAACAGCGGGAAGCTTTGTGGGAAGTATGTTGGATAAGGGAACTACCAAAATGACTCGCCAGCAGATTAAGGATGAATTTGATCGGCTAAAGGCCAATGTGCGCTTTTTTGGTTCTGCAACCATTGTTTCGGTAAGCATAGAAACCACTCGCCCCAATCTTGTTGAGGTATTGAATTTGGCGACTTCCGTTTTAAAAGATGCCTCCTTCCCTGCCGATGAATTTGAGAAATTAAAGAATGAACAATTAGCCAATATTGAAGCAAGCCGAAGTGAACCACAGGCATTGGCATCACTTAAATTTCAAAAGCATATCAATCCATATGCAAAGTCAGATCCAAGGTATGTAGAATCTTTTGATGAGCAAGTCGCTTCCATCAAAGCTATTACGCTAGATGAAGTGAAGAAATTTCACAAAGGATTTTATGGAGGTTCAGCAGGTTTAACCATTGCTGTTGTTGGCGACTTTGACCAGGCAGTGATTCAAAAAATGATTAACGATTCATACGGAAACTGGAAATCACCGGCACCTTATACACGTCTAGAAAATAAAGTGTTTAAAGTGGAGACTGTTAACGAGTCCATTGAAACACCCGACAAAGCCAATGCTATGTTTATGGCAGGTTATCGCTTCGAGCTTAGAGATAATAACCCCGATTATCCGGCTTTGGTCCTGGGTCACTTCATGCTGGGTGGAGGATTTCTAAACTCCCGGTTAGCTACCCGAATTCGCCAGAAGGATGGGCTAAGCTACGGAGTGGGTTCCGGATTTAGTGCTGGATCGTTGGATAACTCAGCATCATTTACGGCTTATGCGATTTACGCCCCCGAAAATGCAGATAAACTGGAAGTTGCTTTTAAGGAAGAAATTCAAAAAGTGATTTCTGAAGGTTTTACAGCTGACGAAGTAGCTGCCGCAAAATCCGGTTGGTTGCAAAACCAGTCCGTAGGACGATCACAAGATGCCCAGCTTACATCTACGCTTAGCAACGGCTTGTTTCTGGATCGTAAAATGGATTGGAATGAGAAGTTGGAGAAGAATGTATCTGACCTTACTGTAGAACAAATCAATTCAGCCATGAAGAATCATTTAGATCCTTCAAAGATCAATATTGTAAAAGCCGGTGACTTTGCTAAATCTAAAAAGTAAAGCAAGGTTTACATTACTAAAAAAGGCTGTCGTCAAAGACAGCCTTTTTTAGTTTAAGTGAAACTTATCTTTTAGTCTATCCGCCTCTGAAAGAAGATGACTTTGATATTTAATTCGTGACATGAGCAGTTTGTTCTTCTTCTGATCATCCAGCATGACAAACTTTAATTTGTCCTGAACATCTAAATTCAACTCATTGGCAATGTTGAACAATGTGGTGTTCACCGGCATTTTTGAAATGTTCATCAACCTCAAATATTCCTTAAACGGCTCAACCAAATTTTCAGCTACAGGTACAGTCTGGTCCATCTTCCAGTAATTGACATCTCCACCGGGATAGATCCGATCTTTATAATTTCTAAAAAGTGTGCTCATAGTAAACAGGTCGATACACCGTACTACTATGTCAGACTCCCCACCCGGATATCTCTTCAGCACGCTCTCCAATTTTACCAGCGATCCCAATTTCTCTTTATTCATCACATGATTAAAGAAAATCCCGAATGCTATGTCGGTCTTCTCAACTTCGTCAATCAACTGCTTATAGCGTGGTTCAAAAATATGCAACGGAACAAGTTCACCCGGAAGGGGAAATATCGCTAACGGAAACATTGGTATTTTAACTGTACTTACCATACCCTATTAACACTAAAAGACCATTAAAGTTACACTTTAGTAGGAAATTAAGTAGTGAGTATCGGTTCCAAACGCTTTTCTCAGCCGATCTTCACCAAGTAGAAAAGAAAGATTAACCATAAAAGAAAAACCTGCTACTTTTCCACCAAGCCTTTGAATCATCTTACCAGCAGCTTCAGCAGTTCCACCGGTTGCCAGCAGATCATCATGAATCAAAACATTCCATCCCTTTTCAATGGCATCCTTATGCATTTCAACGATTGCAGTTCCGTACTCCAAATCATATTTCTGTTCAATCTTTTCATACGGCAATTTGCCCGCCTTGCGCACCGGAATAAACGGGATATTCATTTCATGGGCGATCATGCCACCCATAATAAACCCCCGAGCTTCAATAGCTGCGATAGCATCTACTTTCACAGATGCAAAATGATTTTTGATTTCAGCCACTACCGCCAAACACATTTCTGAATTGGACAGCACCGGAGTGATGTCCTTAAATACAATTCCCTTCCTGGGAAAATCAGGAATGTCACGAATGAGTTGATCAAGTTCAGTTCTAATATCCATCCGGCAAAATAAACAATCCTGTTTTGATCAAAGTATATGAAAACCCATTATATTTTAGCCTATCAAATTCATACTTATGAAAAATTCCACCCTTATGATTGACGATGAGGTTTTCAATTCTACTAATGAATATGGTCATTCGTTAGTTGTGGATACACGCAGTCCTGAACAACGCCAACATCAATCTCCCCCTGAATTGTTGCTCTCTGCGCTGGCAGGATGTGGCGCAGTGGATATCATCTCCATGCTTAAGAAAAGAAAAAAGACGATTTTGAAATTCGAAATAGAAACTGAAGGAACGCGCAGAGTTGAGACACCCCGGGCTTTTACCGCAATACACTGCCATTTCAAATTGACTTCTCCTGATGCAACAGAAGCTGAATTGTTAAAACTGGTGAATCTGTCGCTTGACAAATACTGTACTGTCGCAAGTTCAATGAAAGCTGAAATTTCAACATCAGTAAGTGTGATCAGGCCTTAGTTCGTAATCTCCTTGCCGTTCAAAATCACTCGATCAACCAACTGATCACCAAAACTGTAAGGTAAAAATGAATAAGAGGGCATTGGTTTGGTAATAAAAACGCTGGCCACTTTATTTCGGGTAATGCTCCCGTACGACTCGAGCAAACCAAGGGTATAGGCGGTATTTATCGTTGCGGCATTTATAGCTTCTTCGGGTGTCATTTTCATTTTTATACACGCCAATGCGATCATCAACGACATATTACCGGAAGGTGAACTTCCCGGATTATAGTCTGATGCGATCGCTACCGGCAACCCGGCCTCAAGCATTTTACGCACGGGAGGGTACGGCAAATTCAGGAAAAAAGCGGCACCCGGTAAAACCGTAGCCATCGTTGATGTTCCTTTTAATACTTCAATTTCCTCATCACCCATATTTTCGAGGTGATCTACACTAATGGCTCCGATTTTTACTCCCGTTTGAACTCCCCCGACCGATGAAGTTGATTGGCATGTAAGCGCGGAGTCAAGCCTGCCGCTTTACCCGCCAATCCTATTTTTTCGGTCTCTTCCGGAGTAAAGAAATTCTTTTCACAAAACACATCAATATAGTCCGCCAGATTTTCCCCCTTTATTGCTGGAATCATTTCATCCAGAATGAGATTTATATATTCTTCTTTGGAGTGTGTTTTAGGTACGGCATGAGCGCCTAGAAAAGTTGCTTTTACTTCTACGGGTGTAGTCTCCTTTATTCTCTTTATTACCCGAAGCATTTTAAGCTCGTCTGCTAATGTAAGACCATAC
>JAAUQD010000200.1 GCA_012032815.1 Flammeovirgaceae bacterium | reverse complement strand
TAACTCATACCATTTGTGACATTATCCGTCATGGCCACTTCAGCGGCATCACAATTAATAAGTTTGGCTACTTTAGTTCGTATGGGTAATAAGTTATTATAACCACTGATGAATTCTTCCTTATTGTCGTCTTTGTATGCCCAGTCAGCTACGTGTTCAGCTGTATATTTCATGTGGTCGTACATCTTTTCTACAACTACCCGCGGCATAGCCCCAACCGTTCCTGGGTTAAAAAATACGCTGTCGCCCGAAAGCATAAACTGAGCGCGTATTTTTTTCCAATACTCCGGATCATTTGCAATCGGAAAAGATATAGTTTGGTCATTACCAAGGGCCGACCATGAGGGAATGGCCAGCGCACTCAGGCCAATGGACTTAAGAACACGTCTGCGTGATGTCATAGTAAATACGATTTATAAAGAATATTCATCTGATTTTGAACCCCGTCAATTATGAATAGGGAGCATAGTTTCTCTCCTTTTATCCTGCCAATTTAACCATTAACATGTTGTTATTCGAAAAGATAGCTGGATAAGTCTTTACTTCGCAGGCTAATAAAACTATGACTCACCATGCTTAAAAAGTGTTTGCTTCTTATCGTTATTGTTTCTCTGGCCATTTCATCTGGAATAGCACAGAAAAAAAGTAAGAAAAAGTCGGATGCTCCCGCTACCCCACCTCCTGCTGAAAAAAAGGACGAGAAAAAAGATGGCCCTCAACCGTACAACAAAGTCATCACCGATAAAGCCATTACCGATGATGGTCTTTTCAACGTGCATAAAGTGGAAGACAAATACTACTACGAAATCCCTGTTGCCAAACTGAACAAAGAAATGCTTAACGTTACCCGCATTGCTAAAACTGCGGATAAGATTGGGTATGGCGGTGAAGAAATAAACGAACAGGTATTACGCTGGGAACGAAAAGACAAAAAGGTATTGCTGCGTGTAGTGTCTTATAATAATGTAGCCAGTGATTCATTGCCCATGGCTATCTCGGTTCGCAATTCGAATTTCGAACCCATCATCTACAGTTTTGATATCAAGCTTTTGGAAAAGACTCTTCATTGGTGGTTGAAGTTACTCCTATGTTCACAAAAGACGTTCCGGCCTTTGGCCTTGATGATCGGAGACGGAAACAATTTAAAGCCACATCCATTGATGAAAGTCGCACATTCGTTGAGTCTATCCGCAGTTACCCCATCAATGTGGAAGCGCGAAATGTAATTACCTACAAAGCAAGTGAAGCCCCTTCAAACTCAGATGTGGGATCGATTTCACTTGAAATCAATAACTCCATGATTATGCTTCCGGAGAAACCATTGATGCCCAGATTGAGCGATAAGCGGGCAGGATATTTTGGAATTCGTCAAACGGATTATGGAATGGATGAACAACGCGCTACTGAACGCGCATACATTGCACGGTGGCGCCTTGAACCGAAAGATCCTGAGGCTTACAAGCGCGGAGAATTGGTGGAACCCATTAAACCCATTGTATACTATATTGATCCGGCTACGCCTGAGAAATGGAGACCCTATTTAAAACTGGGTGTTGAAGATTGGCAGGTTGCTTTTGAAGCAGCGGGGTTTAAGAATGCCATCATTGCAAAATATCCGCCATCGAAGGAAGAAGATCCGGAGTGGAGCCCGGAAGATGCCCGCTATTCCGTCATTCGTTATTTCGCATCTGATATTCAAAATGCGTACGGGCCGCATGTATCTGATCCACGTACCGGTGAAATTATAGAAAGTGATATCGGCTGGTACCACAACGTAATGAATCTGTTGCGCAACTGGTACTTTATCCAGACAGCTGCTATCAATCCAAATGCGCGTAGTGTTAAATTTAAGGATGAAGTGATGGGCGAATTAATTCGCTTCGTGTCATCGCACGAAGTTGGTCATACGTTAGGATTGCCCCACAACATGGGTTCAAGCTTCGCATACCCGGTTGATTCGCTGCGCTCAGCTTCCTTTACTAAACGAATGGGCACCGCACCATCGATTATGGACTACGCACGCTTTAACTATGTAGCGCAACCCGGAGATGAGGGTGTTGCCTTGATGCCTAAAGTTGGAGAATATGATAAATACATTGTCAATTGGGGATACAGGTGGATACCGGATGCCAAAACCCCGGATGATGAAAAAGCAACGTTGAACAAGTGGATTGTAGACAGAGCCAGCAACCCCATGTACTTCTATGGCCGTCAAACGTTTAACCCGATTGATCCAAGGGCCCAAACGGAAGACCTTGGAAATGATGCGATGAAGGCAAGCTCGTATGGCATTGCCAATCTAAAACGCATCGTGCCAAACTTAATTCAGTGGAGCTCTGAAACCGGCAAAGATTACGATGACCTGGATGAGCTTTACAAAAATGTATTGGGCCAGTGGAATCGATATAACGGACATGTAAAATCCAACATTGGCGGTGTATACGAAACGTACAAGAGTTACGATCAGGCCGGAAACGTGTTTACGCCTGTTCCAAAAAACATTCAGAAAGACGCCATGAATTATTTGCATAAGGAGACGTTTGCGACACCTACCTGGATGCTGGATGAAAGTATTCTTAAAAAAATTGAACATGCCGGAATGGTGGATCGGGTGCGCAACATGCAGGCGAATACACTAAATCAAATTTTGGAACCTGGAAGGATTGCACGTCTCATCGAGGCTGAAGCTGTGATGGGAACGAAAACATACACACCGCTCGAAATGTTTGCGGACATGCGGGATGGTATCTGGGCAGAATTGAAAGCAGGAAAAACGATTGATCCTTACCGCAGAAATCTTCAGCGCGCTCATATTGAACGAATGGAGTACCTGATGAATGAAGAGCCAACAGCTCCGTCAGGAAACTTTAGAAGTTTCGCAGGATTCACTCCGGTGGATGTCAGTCAATCCGACATACGCCCGATTGTTCGCGGTGAATTGAAAACGTTGAAGTCACAAATTGTCAGTGCGATGAATCGCACATCAGACACAATGACCAAATATCATTTGGATGATTGCATTCAACGGATCAATTTGATTTGGATCCAAAGTAAGGCGCTTAGGGCTGGTTATTTTAACCAACCCTTTGTTG
>JAAUQD010000095.1 GCA_012032815.1 Flammeovirgaceae bacterium | reverse complement strand
CATAAACGACCACTCATTTTGCGGACGCACGTTTTTAACAGGCTTAGTTGTTTTCAAGTAGGAAAGAATCGCATTTAAATCACGCTCACTTAAAATCATAAAATGGCATAAAGTCAATTATGGCACGGCCGTCATGACGAATTCCATACCGGAGCGATCGGGCAATTTCTTCATCGCGTAATTTTCCAATGCCGGTTTCTGGGTCAGGTGTTATGTTGGGCGCATACACCGTTCCAAATGGAAGTTTGAAATTGAAGCCGCCACTAAGTGCGACTTCTTCACCGCGTTCAACTCTTTCAAATTCCGAAAGAGGGACATGACAGAAAGAGCAATGTGCTGGTCCGTATACAAGATACTTTCCTCGAGCCAATGTTGCTGAATCTGTACTGATCTGAACGGTCGGATAAGGTGCGTCAAACGTGCGATCATGCCGCAAGAATACCATGCTGACAAATACGACAACAACAAGTACAACTACGATACCGAGGTACTTGAGAATTTTCAAAAAAGTTTTCATATGAAGTAAGGGGTTTTGGTTGGTACAGGTCCAGTTTGCAAAGCCAGCAATTCAAACCCCTCGGCCACTTAATACTGACCGTTGCGATATGAAAGATAGTGAAAAATATATCTTAAGTTGAAAATAAATCGGTGATTATTTAAAAACCCTAAATCCACTCCTGATGCTGAACCGTTTGTTCGGTAATCACGTCTCCAGTGTGCTTTGTGCTCTTGGGTTCAATCAGCATCAGGTGAACTTCTTCATCATTCGTCCAGGGCCGGTGTTCAACACCTTTTGGAACGATTAAAATTTCGCCCGGCTTTGTAGAGACCGTTCGCCCATCCCGAAAATCCATCATCAGGGTACCTTTAAGGACTACAAATAATTCATCTTCATTTTCGTGGGCATGCCAGATCAAATCTCCCTTCACCTTGGCGAGTTTTACATAATTGTCATTTAATTCACCGATAATGTGGGGATGCCAATGCTTACTGAATTTTGAAAATTTCTCGTTGAGGTTAATGTGCA
The DNA here is from genome assembly GCA_012032815.1 of Flammeovirgaceae bacterium. Lineage (GTDB taxonomy): Bacteria > Bacteroidota > Bacteroidia > Cytophagales > Cyclobacteriaceae > ELB16-189. The sequence continues at coordinate 8,316 of JAAUQD010000095.1, read as the reverse complement.
TATTGAAATAGTTTACGCCATAAGTTACATTTAATAGAATTTTAACCAGAGAAAAGATAGATGATTCTTCGAAAAACCATTCGGTTTATTCTTTGTGTTGTAGCTGTTAATATAGTTTTCGGATGTCAATCTCCGCAACCCCATGGAGTAATATCATCTGCCTCTCCGGAAGCCACCGATGTTGGTGTTAAAATTCTTGAGCGGGGTGGTAACGCAATCGATGCCGCGGTAGCTATTTCATTTGCCCTGGGTGTGACAGAGCCCGCCATGTCGGGGTTGGGAGGAGGCACTCAACTATTGGTAAGTATTCCGGGTACGGCTCCTTTTTTGATTAACGGAACAACGTATGCACCCGCCCTAACCGATTCACTGATAGCAAAGGATTCACTTACGTTTCACAAGCGAACTACCATTCCGTCCACAGTGAAAGTATTGGAGTATGCATGGAAAAAATATGGAAGTGGAAATATTTCATGGGAGAAGCTACTTGAACCCGCCATCGATTTGGCAAAAAATGGGTTTGAAGTTGGTCGCTTCAGGGCGGCTGTTTATAAGCAATACGAAAAATCTATGACTTCAAGTCCATACAGTACGCAACTGTGGCTGAAAGATAACAGCACCATACCTGCTATTGGTGATCGGATAGTTCAGCCTGTATTGGCTAAAACTATGGAGCGATTAGCTGTGCATGGAGGTACTGATTTTTATTCAGGTGAAATTGCCAAAACGATCAGCATGGATATGGAAAAAAACGGAGGGTGGATTCGATTGAATGACCTTAAAAACTTTCCCGAGCCGACTGAATTGCCCGCACTACATGTACAATACAAGGATCATGATGTGTACAGTATGCCGCCTCCAGGTGGTGGGTATGCCGTATTGCAAATACTAAAAGTGTATAATCAGCAGCAAAATTCTGACTTGCGGGATTTTGAGAAGTGGGCAAGGGCATTGAAGATGGTTCATAACGATCGGGATGCAAATCCGATTAAGGATTTGGTAAAGTATGAAATGGAAATAGACGAGCGATTAACTGAAGAGTACATCAACGCTTTAATAAATGCGCCTGAGTTGCCTGATGATTCCCTGGATTCTTCAGGTGAAACAACTCATTTTTCTGTTGTTGATAAAAATGGATTGGCGGTGGCAGTTACCGCAAGCATCAACGCCTACTTTGGTGCTAAGGCTGCCTCACCGGAGCTGGGATTCTTTTATAATTCATACATGGATGATTTTGAATTTGGAAAACCCGATCATCCGGATGCTATCCGGGCAGGGTCAATGGCATTTTCATCCATGAGCCCGACTATTGTACGCAAAGAAGGAAGAACCGTGTTAATAGTGGGCAGTCCCGGCAGCAAGCGAATTATTTCAACAGTGGCGCAAGTGAGTGCCAATTGGATTATCAAAAATGACGTGACGCAGGCCGTCAACAAAAAAAGATTCCATGTCAGCGGTCGGAATTTTTATGTGGAAGATCTTGATCTGGCAGATAGTCTTCTTATAGTGGGGGTTCCGGGGATGCGTGTCAGAAAAGCAAATGACACCTACCTGCATGATGGTGTTAATGCTTATTTTGGTGGGGTGCATGCCATTGCCTGGCAAAATGGACAATGGGTAGGTGCTGCTGATCCACGAAGGGATGGAAAAGTTGGATATTCAAAGTGACCAAATCAAGTCTTTATGACGAAAGAAATACCCATTGATACGCTTCCTTCATTTCCAAAATTGGATGAAAAACTTTTAGAAGTATCGGAAAATCTGAACCCTTCAGATTGGGAAATGAAGACACTGGCAGCAAAGTGGACGATTAAAGATGTTGCTGCTCATTTATTGGATGGAAACATCCCATAAAACTAAAAAGCTTTTCTTTTTTTAATGAAACTCGAAAGATTCTTTGATTGCGCTTTAATTCCAGTTCGATCACATCGTGTGAAGCTATTTCAAATCTTTCCATAAAATCACAATAGGAGTCAAATGCATAAGTAGTTCCGTTTACACTCACTACTTTGTCTCCTACTTCGATGCCAGCTTTGCTGGCGGGACTTTCTTTATAAATATATCCGATTTGGATAGTGTGGTTGGAAAACTCAAATCCAAATCCAAAGGAGTTAAGATTATTTTCAATGATTCCTTCACTTCGTTGCTGAAAATGAACTTTGTCGCTTGCCAGGTCAAACGCTACGTTATAGACTTCAAAAATGCGGCTACCCAAAATATCGCTGGAAGAATAGTTGTCGAGAGTAGCCAGTGTATTAGTGAACAACAAGCCATTAACATTGACTATATCAATTTTTAGAATTTCAATTTTTCTTTTTTCAATACTATTTCCAGCGTTCGAAGTGTGGCCAATTTTTTCGATGCGTGGAAAGTTTTCAAAAACAAGATTTTTAGTCGGATTATAAAAATTCAGGAATCCATTATAACCCGTGTCAAATGTTAAGTTTCCGGAATAGTTTCCGATCGAATAGTCAATGATTGGTTTATTGATGTTGTTTGTTTTAATGGGTATAGTTAGAGAAGCGTCAAAGTTTACCTTATCTATTCGGTCTGTCAATACGATACGTAGGTTATCATTATCGTAAAACCATATGCACTCTTTTAGGATATTCGGACCAATTGTGCCATCAATTCCAAGGCAGGAAAACCATTCTGCTTCCGTGAATCCGATTTTTGCAAAACCAACATCAGTAAATGGTATTCCTCCAATTGTTATTTTATCAAGTATGTAAGTGCCTATTTTATCACTTTCGTTATTTCCATCTTTTATATCGAAATAACTAACTTTTTTTATTCCCTTCACTTCCTTCATAATTTTTTCTGAAAGTACCGTGTATCCTCCTGTGTCAACAATAAAGCGATACTGCTTACCATCAATCTGAACAAAAAACACCGGAAGGGCCTGAACTAATTCATAATTGATTGACTCTAAAAATGATGTTTGAGAAACTGTTGCTTTGTTGACTACCCCAATTGATTTGATTCTGTGGTAGGTTGAACAACTTGCCAGCAATAAAATACCAATAAATAGTGAACTTATTTTTTTATACCTGCAATAGTTAAAAATCATAAAGCAGTTATCCAATTGCACATCTTTTCAATTCCTTCCACAACTCTTGTACAATCACGATGGAGATTAAAATCCGTTTTTTTAAGCGGATCATCAAAATCAACATAGGCTAGTCGGGCAGCCAGGTAATTAGGTTCTAAACCGAATGCGCTTCCGGGCAATAAGACAACTCCGGTGTCCTCCAGTAATTTTTTACACAACAGACCAGATGTTGAAATATTTTTTGATGCCAGTTTTTCACGGTGATCAGAAAAATCGGGCAACATATAAAATGCACCCTGTGGCAGGTGTATCTTAATTTTTGTTTCCGATAATTTGGAATGGCAGTAAGCACCCAGCTGTTTTAAAATATTGATTTGAGAATTCAGATAAGGTTTTACCCGATCATAACTTCCAAAAGCCTCCAGTGCCGCCATCTGAACCGGAGTGGGTGCGCAGCTATACGTCTCAGATGCTACTCCGATCATGGCCTCTTTGAATTCTTCACCCAACTCATCAGAAAGTAGGGCTACCCCCAGCCTCCATCCTCCGGCACCGCACCATTTTGATAACCCGGTTGTGGTTACTGTCTTATTGTGGTAGTTGGTAAAGGAACAATGACTATCAGAATGATGAAGCAATGCATAGATTTCATCGGATATAACAAGAATATCATTTTCGGTTGCGACAGCGCTCAATGCGCGGATTTCATTTTCTGAATAACTCAATCCGTCAGGATTGCCGGGATAGTTAATAATCAGAATCGAAGATTGATGTTTTTTCTTTTTGAGTGATTGCTCAACAGCCTCAGGAGTAACGCGCCACTTAAGATCATAACTTGTTTCAACCGGAATGAGGTTATGTCCAGCCAGCTTGGCTTGTGGAGCATACGAAACCCACGATGGTTTTGGAATAAAAACATCCGCTTTCGTAAAAGAGGCCAATACCGAAAAGATTAAAATTTTAGAACCGGGAGCAACAAAAACATTCTCTTCACTTATGTTAATACCGTTGGCCTCTTTATAAAATTTTGAGACGGCCTTGCGCAATGGTAGATCACCTTGCACGTGGCCATAATCTTTTCGATGGACGTTTTTACGAAAGGATTCCAGTACAAAATCGGGAGGCATAAACGGAGACTCCCCAAATCCAAATTTGTAGATGGTCTTCTTTTCAGCAATGAGTTTTTTCGATTGCTGATTGATCAGCAATGTCTGAGAGGCTTCAATGGTGCGCAAGTCGTTCATACCAGCAGTTTATAAAAAATTCGGATCAAATTATCGAATGAATGGCGTATTTGGTTGTAATCATTTGACTCAATATTTTTACTTTATTCGAAACGATTGGCTTATTTACACGTAAGATAGTACACGCTGTTAAAATGTATTAAGTGAATTTCCAACTGGATAGAGCCTAAACGAGTGAAATAGATATTTTATGAAAGTGAATCAACTATTATTTGTAGGAATTATAAGCTGCACTTTGGCGTCATGTGAAGCTAATCTGACATCTACGGATATTTATAAAAATGACCCCGAAGAGGTACAGGCCATTAAAACGGTTCTTAATCACCAGGCCTCCGATTGGTCGGAAGGAAATCTTGAACGATTTATGGATGGATATTGGAAATCAGATTCCCTGATGTTTGTAGGGGCGAATGGTATTACCTACGGATGGCAGGCTACATTGGATAATTATAAAACAAGATATCCGGACCCAGGTCATACCGGTATGCTTGATTTTGAAATTTTGTATATACAAAAATGGGTCCTAGCCATTATTATATGATTGGCAAATTTCATCTCACTCGTGAAGTAGGAGATGTAAGTGGGCACTTTTCATTGGTCTGGAAAAAAATAAAGGGTGAGTGGAAAGTGGTCATTGACCATACAGGCTAAACTGCCGGCCCATATTCAGTTTTGAATTTTTTCCTGAAATAAACTAGAGAGAGTATTATTAACAAACTCCCCGCAACTGAAATAAAATATCCTGTTGACTTAAAAAAACTCAACCAGCTCAAATCCGGCTGACCAAATTCTTTGTACATCAAAATACTTACGCTGCCCACATAACCGACTGAGTCGGCAATGTAAATCAGGAAGCCCACGGTACTCACATATTTAAATGTGGCAATTAGCCGGTCGAAAAAGATGCTGTTAAACTGGATGTAGCCAAAATACAGGCCCATACCTATTAAAATCATCCAGGCCGGTGCGCTGATCCATTCCTTTTCAAAAGCCCATGTACTAATCCCTACCATGATAAAACCTATCAATACCATGATGTGATTAACAATTAGTGCTTTATAATTCTTTTTGATGACCATAAGACTTCCGATGATGATGAGAACAGTCAGCGCCACGGGTACTTCCGTGATAGTAAAAATTTCTGGTTTATCGCCATATCCCAACGATTGCCATATCTCTGCTGAAAAATTATCGCGGAACTCTCGGAATACGGTTAGCAGTGTGTAGGTGAGAACAAGTAAGATCAAGCCCGGCAAAAAAGTCATTGAAAATTTAACCCTCTCAGGCCCCATCATCGGACTTCGCTTTGTTCTTAGACGTTCATCTTCTTCATTGGGTGGAGGAACCCGGTTGAGCATCCAAAGAAATAGGACCAGTGGAGGGAAAAATAAACATGCTGAAACAAACGGCATCCAGAATTCAGAAGTACCCCAATGAATCATTGTATATCCGCCAACTGTTTTCGCAAACCCGGCCGAGAAAATAAAACTGACGGAAAGACTGGCACCTAATACTTCTGTAAAACGTCTCCCTTCCAGGTAGGCGAAAACCATTCCCCACACCATGCCCAATGGCAGACCATTAAAAAAGAGGAAAATGAGATTGTATGGTTGGGGTGTGATGGCAAAGAAAAGCCAGGAAATGCTCGCTGCACTTACCATGATTAATATTCCTTTTGCTCTGCCCTCTGCAGTATGTTCAGATACCACCTTAATTCCAATAAACTTGGAGATCATATAACCGATCACCTGCGATACGACCATCCAAACTTTATAACTCACACCCCATATGGCCATACCTTCATAGATGCCAACGCCAAACGTTTTTCGCAACGCGAAGATGCACGTGTAAAGGCAAAAGGCGGAGATTGCTGTGTACACTGTAAAATTTAAACCTGAGGTGGTTTCGAGCCAGGAGGTAATGCGTGCCGAAAGCGATTTTTTCACAGGACGGGATTTATTGGATAAAAATGATGGCCAATATGATCATTTTTTTAAACTCCCTTATAAACCTCCTTAAATCCGGTGCGAAAGTTAACCTGATTTGAAACGTAGTTATCATAATTCCACTCGATAGCTGTTGCACTGCGTTTTTCCCAAGCCCCAAGCAGATACATCACCGTTATCAGAAATAATACAATAGCGAACAGGGCAAATACCCAAAACACTTTCTTCATGCGCTTGTTCCGTTCATGTCGCTTCAACAGAATATTATAATTCCTGTAACGGTCTGCACCGTGTGACGTCATGCGTTGTCTTCTCAGTCGTATCTCATGTCTACCCATGATACTTAATTTTAATATTGAAGCGTTTCCTTAACTGGTCAAGAGCACGATAGGTTCTCATTTTGGCACCGCTCTCAGTAATATCCAGGATGTAGGCTATTTCACTGAAATTTCTATCCTCATAAAACCGGAGTTCGAGTACCTGCACCATTTCCGTAGGTAAGTCTTTCATAAATTCAATAAGTTTCTTGATCAGATCTTCATCCCATCCTATATCCGCTTGTTCTGCCAGCTCTTTGATCTTGAGCTCCTCAATGCTGAAGATTTTGCTGCGCTTGTTTTTGCGATAATATTTATTGACTTCATTGGCTGCTATTTTATAAAGCCAGGCCGAAAAGGGAAACCCTCGAAATTCGTAAGTGCTAATTTTGTTTAATGCGTTTAGAAATGTCTGCGAACACAGGTCTCCAGCTACATCCTCGTCATCCGTCTGTCTGAAAATGAAATAATAAATTCGTGTAAAATATTTTTCATACAGTAGGCCAAAAACCTGCTTATCATTTTTTGCCTGATTGATGATTTCAAGTTCCTGCTTAATTTGATCTTCCGTCATGGCGGCTTCAATTCTTTTGTAAAATCCGAAGGTTAGGAATAAGTCACAAATGGGAAAGGAGATTAGACGTGAGCTTGCTGTAATTAATGATGAACTAAAAGATCAAAAAAGACGTAAATTGGGGTACAGGGTTTTGACGGTTTCGGTCTACCTTGTTAAAGCATGAGGTGTTGGTTGATCATTTGCGCATTTTTAATTGGATTCCGTTCAGTTCCTTTAGTGGCTCAGCAATTTTCGTTGCGCCAATACACTGTTGTTGATGGTCTTCCTCAGTTGCAGGTTAATGTTGTAACGGAAGATGCCAACGGATACTTGTGGATAGGAACCCATGGAGGTGGACTTGCACGGTTTGATGGAAAAGAGTTTAAGGTATACACCACACGGGATGGGTTGCTGAGCAACATTATTCATTTTATTAAAATTGATTCTCAAAGTAATTTATGGATCGTTCATCCAAGGGGAATCAGTCGCTATGATGGCCTGGAATTTAAGAAATTCAATCAACCTGATTCCAATACCACACTGCGAAGAGTAAGGCGAATTTTTGAACACCGCGATACAGTCTATTTAGTAAACGGACAAGGTATGCTCGGTGCTGTTTATAAAGATTCATTGCACTATTGGAGTAAGCCGGCAAATCAAAATAAAATAATCCTGTATACACACTTGATGCCAAATCGTGATGTGTGTTTGTATCTCAATGACAGTACTTTACTGATTAAGTCAAAAACCTCTGACTACGTTGTATCTCACAAAAAGTATTTCAACAGAACACAAAACATTTTCAATTTCGATGGCAAAATGTGGTTTCTTACTGATCTGGGATATTTTTGGTTTGATCCTTCTGACAAAACATTCTACAAGGGAAAACAGAATCTAAAAAACTATATTATCCAATATGATACGCTGACCAATAATTTCTGGACACGATCGGAATTAGATCTGCTCAAGGAGTATGAAAGTGAGGGGGTTCACCAGATCGACACCGTATTAAACAACATTAGTGTTACCCAAATATTGACTGATTCTGAAGGAAACACCTGGTTTGGCACAGCCGGAAATGGCCTTTATAAATATTTCATTCAGGATTTTGATCGATGTGCCTCCAAAAGTCTCACCGATGTAAAGGCCATTACCAAAGACAAGAATGGTGTTTCATGGATAGGGGTCTGGCCAGGGCATT
>JAAUQD010000094.1 GCA_012032815.1 Flammeovirgaceae bacterium | reverse complement strand
ATTCTTTTAGTGCATTGTGCTGTATATCTTCTGGAAGAGAAGTAGAGAAACCGTTGACATAGATTTCAATTGTATTCCACCCTTCAGGCTCTACAAAAATCTGATGACGGTCCTTATCAGCAAACCGATTTATTTTATCTTCTATGGATGGACAATATCTTGGCCCGATACCTTCAATTCGACCTTGAAACATTGGCGATTTATCAAATCCTTTCTCAAGTTCTGCGTGCGTTGACTCATTGGTATATGTAATCCAACAAGAACGTTGCTCTGAGAGTGCATTTGTGCTCGTGAATGAAAATTTCCCTGGGTTTTCATCCCCTTTTTGTTCCTCCATTTTGGAATAATCCAAAGATCTTCCATCAACCCTCGGGGGTGTTCCTGTTTTCATTCGTCCGGACTCAAATCCTAACTGGACAAGCTGTTCAGTAAGACCCGTAGCTGATCGTTCAGCGGTTCTTCCACCACCAAAACTCTTTTCTCCGATATGAATTTTTCCATTTAGAAACGTTCCATTGGTAAGCACCACGGATTTTGCCCTTATTTCGAGTCCCAATGAGGTTTTGACTCCAATGGCTTTATTCCCATGTATAATCAGGCCACTAACCATTTCTTGCCAGAAATCGAGGTTTTTGGTGTTTTCCAGAGCCAACCTCCATTCTTCAGCAAATCGCGTCCGATCATTTTGGGTTCTGGGGCTCCACATTGCCGGCCCCTTAGAGCGATTAAGCATGCGGAACTGAATCATCGATTTATCAGAAATAATCCCTGAATATCCCCCTAAAGCATCAATTTCTCGTACGATTTGACCTTTTGCAACACCGCCCATAGCTGGGTTACATGACATTTGGCCTATGGTTGCCATGTTCATAGTAACCAAAAGCACTCTTGAGCCGAGATTGGCTGCCGCTGCAGCAGCCTCGCACCCCGCATGGCCTCCACCAACTACAATTACATCGTATTCAGAAAACATAGTTTTTTCAGTGTTTCACGTGAAACCTTTAGATCCACACTCTTGAACGGTTTCACGTGGAACTTAATTTCCGCAAAGATAGATAAGCGGCCTCTTTTTTTCGCATTAGTGCCTTTTCTGCAGGTTTTTTGTCTTTGTACCCGGCCAGGTGGAGTACTCCATGTGCAATAACGCGATGCAGCTCCTCTAAAAAGGGGATTCCATAGGCATTGGAATTATCAATTACTCGGTCGATACTTATATAGATCTCTGATTCAATCAACTCTCCAATTTCGTTTAGCCGAAAGGTTATGATATCGGTATAGTCGTTATGGGAAAGGTACTTCTTGTTAAGGCTATGCAAGAATTCGTCAGAGCAAAAAATATAGTTAATGAATGAAAATTCAACCCCCTCCTTAGTTAAAATGAATTTAACCCACCTAGTTATTTTTCGGGAATCGGGAAGCTTAAAATGGGTGCCTTCCGAGAAATACCGGATAACACCCATTAATTGATATAAAAGCGAAGCTCTACAACGCGCCCACCTTGTAGAAACTCAACCTCATCAGACAAATGTTTCATTAGAAATATGCCTCTTCCACTTGGTTTCTCCAGATTTTCTGGAGTTGTCGGGTCTGGCAAGTTTTTGTAATCGAAGCCAGCACCTTCATCTTCAACAAAAAACTTGATCAGATTTTCGTCAAGTAATAAGGACAAGGATACATTTTTTGAGGAATCTCCAGCATTGCCATGTTTAATGGCATTGTTGACGGCTTCAGTTACGGCAATCATAATGTTTCCGTAGATATCATCGTTAAGTTGATACTTCTCCTTAGCATTATCAATGAAGCTTTCAATCATCCGGATATTGTCAGAAATTGAGGGAATCTCAATCCGGATACTTTTCATACTATGTGCTTTACTCGCTTCCGCCAATTCTTTTAAAATATTCACTGACCTCCTTTTTGTAATACGGTAACAACTTGGGAGGCATGGTTTTCAACAATTCTACTTCTTTTTCGCGTAATCTTAAATATTCTTCGAATGCACGAGGCATTTCTTTTTCATAATCCTTTGCTGTTTCACCTTTACGTTCATCGTCCATCTTTTGTTCTCTCATAGCTTTCTCAGCATCTAACAATCGCGTCAGGATTTCACGCTGCCTTTTTATAGTTTCTTCAGTAATTTGTTTGTTAACCAATTCCATTTCAGTCAATTCCATTTTTTCCGGTATTTCGGTGCCACCGGGTTTTCCTCCACTCTGACGAAGGTCTTCCTGCATCTCCTCCAATGATCTTCGTATTCGCTCCTGCTCCGCTGCCAGCCTTGCTAATTCTTCTGATAACTCACGCCCACCCGAACCACTTTCCTTAAGTTCCTGAATACGATTATTCAGTCGCTGCTGCATCTCCCCAAGACTCGGTTGACTCTTGCTTCCCTTCTTCATTTTTCCTTTCCCTTTTCCGTTAGCCATCATTTCCATCATCATTTCCAAATGCTGGTTTAGCATTAGGGCCAGATTATTAATGCTGGTCATGGTTAGTTGCATTTCAGCGGAGGCATTGCTTTTTCTCCGTTCTCGAATGTTTTCTGAAGCTTTATCCAAATGTTCATCAAGTTGTCCAAGCTCCTTAATTATAGGAGAACCTAGGAAGGGATCGCGATTTGCGAACGCTAATAGGCTGTCTTCCAATACATTAGCATCGTTTTCGATTTTGATCTGATTTTGCCCAAGCTGAATGTATCGTGGGTCCGTTTGCTGCACTGCTTGGAATTCCTTCAACAAGTTTTCCTGATCATAGGAAAGTTTTATGAGTCCGTGAACGATCAGCCGCAACATTTCCAGTCCTTCCATATCCATTTCCATTTGCATGGAAGATTGCATCTGGCTCATCTGTTGCTCCATTTGCTTCATCTTTTGTATTGACTTTTTTTGTGGTCCGGTAGAATTTTTAGGTTCATCTTGTTCGAGCGACTCCTTACTTTTTTGCTGCTCTTCTGTCACCTCGTTGCGTTCATCTTTTGATGGTGTGCTTTGCTCCTGATCCAATTCTTCTCCCAATTCATTCAGTTCGTCAATGGATTTATCAAATTGCTCAAACTCCTTTGCAGTTCCTCCTGGTCAGCTGCAAGGTCTTGATTATCCGGTTTTTTATTGTCCTGGTTTGCCCCCTCACCCTTATCAGATTGCTTGTCGATTTTCTTTTCATCTGGATTGACTAATTGCTCGGTTTTTTCCAGTAGCTCTTCCTGTTTTTCAATCTGATTGTTTAGCGATTCTATTGCCTGCTCCAGTTTGTATTCGTATTGAAGCTGTTTAAAGAGTTCCATCGTTCGCTCTAATTCTTTCTCCAACGTGTTTTCATTGCGCTGCATTTGTTCTAACATCCGTTGTATCTGGGAGAGGTCTGATTTTTCATTGAGCAGTTTTTCTAGCTCCTCAAACAGTCGCTTTGTTTCCTCATCGAGAAGCTCGTCTAACAATTTTTGAAGCTGCTCGGCTTTAGCTTTAGCCTCATCACTTTGCTCAGACAAGTTTTCCTTCTTTTCGTCTAACAATTCATTTTGTTTTTGAAGCTCATTGATCAGTTGATCCAGATTATTTTTTTGCTGAAGAAGGTCTTCGAGCATTTTTCTATCCTGCCAATCCAGTACCTGCTTACCTTTTAATTTTTGCTGAGCTTCTTCGATTGACTTGTTTAGTTCTTTTGCCCGTTGTACGCTTTTATCTATTTGTGATTGTGTCGTTGACTGAGAGTTTTTGATAATTTCAGACAATTCATCTTTACCTGGCAAACTAAAAACATAGACCGATGATTTGGTTGACTTGCGCCCATTGACTCCATCGTTATCCCACACTTGTAGATAATAAGTAAGCCGATCACCCGGCTGGAGATGTAACGAATCTATCGGCCAGGTAAAAAAGAAATTCTGTTGTGGCTGAAATCTGTGAACTGGAATCTCAATAGTTTTCTCTTGAGACTTATTGTTTTGATGTTGAATTTCAAAATGAAGTTTCAATCCGGTTACACCATAATCATCAACAAGAGTTCCACCCAGGTGGATGGTTTTAAATAAAATGCTATCACGCAAATGCTCTACATTGATTTGGGGATATTGATCTTTGATAACATTTATGAAGTATTGAATGCGGTCTTTATTTTCACTGTGATCGTTGGCTAACAAGAGCAAATACGGGTTTGGGTCACTGATTGCCTGGCTATAAGTATATAATTGGTTGTCAGATAGTTGCATTTGATTTACATCACTGGTTCCAATTTTTATTTCAGCTTTTTTCGCATTGGTTGTCGCGATTTTCCAGGTTATTTTGGTGCCTTCCGGCACTAATAAGTTGCCTGTATTGACGAGTTCATCATTTCGCTTTTCAAGGTAGGCTGGATAGTTCAGGAGAGTTTTCAGATTGATTAGCTCGGGCCGGTTAATAATTTTAATAGTCTTCAGTTCTGAGAAAAATCCAGCGGCCTCAATTTTAAAACTGACTTCATTTTGAAGGTTATTAAACGTATGAACAAACATTCCAGCCTGCACAATTTCCATTTTATGACGTTGGGTTCCATACACGATGTAGGCTGCGTCCGGTATAGCCTTCCCGGTTAATTTCACTGAAAGAGTATAATCCTCATTGAAAAAAGCAAATAGATTTTCATTTTGGATTTCAAACGTGAATGGCGCAAGTGGAGCAAACTCTCTATTGAATTGAATAATTCTGGGCGTACTTGATGTAAAAATATTCTGATTGATAAAGAATAGAAGAAGCAACAGCACAAACGGGATAGCAAGATATCGCAGGTATTTTTTGTTTTCTGAAAGATTAATGGCAGACTCAAAAGAAATGGGCTCGAATTGTCGCGAGCGCTGTAACAAACTTGCATCGATCAGGTCAGATGTCTGATCAGCCTTGGCAAGTTGGATCAGATTTAATAACCGGTCACCAACAAATGGAAAATACTTGCCAATGAGCTTTGCGCTATCCTCCTGATTTAAGCCACGGCCATATATCCACCAGCGAAAAGGTTCTCTCAGGAATCGCAGAAAACTAAACACCACAACAGCAAAAAATAAGGTAAAAAGGATGAGCCTGAAAGGTCTTGATAACCAGAGATTATATTCGATTAAAGTCGCTAACACATAATAGCCAAGCACCAATGATAGCGTAAGTAGCACCCCCCGAATCAAAAGATTCGTATAGTACTTTTTGTTGAAAGCAGTTAGCTTTTGATCGATTTGTTGAATCTTGTGACTCATTGCACTCTTTGATGAAAACGTACTCTCAAGAATAATTGTTATTCCCCACTAAAGATACAGACATGACAAATCGAATTCAAAAAAGTTGAGACCAGGATCTTCTGTGCGGTGATGAATCCACCATTTTACGGCAGCAATGGAAATATCCATTGAAATTCCTTTTCGAAGTATTCAAGCACATGTGTTTTCAGAAGCTTTTCTTGCTCCAGTAAATCAAAGTGGGGTAATTTTTTTACAAGCTTCCAGTGTGGCCAACCTTGCTCATCAAGTCCTTCGAGTTGATAATAACCCGAAAGACTCAATACCTTGCAAATTGCAATATGAAGAAGATCCTGCTTTTCTTCTTTAGAGAAATTCCGATTGGATTGTCCTAATTCCTGAACACCAATTAAAAATAGTACCCCGTTCAAATCCTTAGGCCTTTTCTCCAAAACCCTTGAAATTTGAATTAAAAGCGCATTCCATTGCCTTTCCAGGTCCAGATCTCTTTTATACATGCTTCTATTTCCCTGTTAGTTCATCCCAATAGTCATATGCTCTGCGCAAATGAGGAATGACAATGGTACCACCAATTAATGTGGCGATGCCCATAGCTTCATGGACTTCCTTTGAACTTAATCCTGCCTCATGCGATTTCCCCAAATGATATTTAACACAATCATCACAACGCAATACGAGCGAACATGTCAAGCCAATCAGTTCTTTCACCTTGACATTTAATATCCCCTCCCCATCGGCATATGCATTCGTGTCTAAGTTAAATATCCGTTTGATAATTAAGTTGTCGGATTCCAAAATGCGCTCATTCATTTTGGTGCGATAATCATTAAATTGCTCTACTTGGTTCATACTATTTATGGGTTGTCTTCATGCAAATATGAATGGTGTATTAACGGAAATCAAATGTTAACTGGTATCAAGTCTGTTTTGAAAGATTTCCTTGCTTTATTTTTTCCAAAATATTGTTTGGGTTGCAACCGATCTCTGGTGAAAGGTGAAGATATCCTATGCACGCGGTGTATTGCCGACATTCCAAAAACTGGATATCATACCCTGGATTCATCCCCTGTCAAACAAAAGCTGGCCGGAAGGCTGCCGATAATTCATGGATGGGCATACTTGAAATTTCATAAAAAAGGAATTGTTCAGAAACTGCTTCATCAGTTAAAATATAATCAGCATCCTGAAATTGGAATTCGGTTGGGAATGCTCTATGGCAAAGAATTAGTAGAGCTAAATCTCCACAAGGAGTTTGACTTGATCGTTCCTGTTCCGCTTCATCCAACACGGAAAAGAAAGCGTGGGTACAACCAGAGTACTCTTTTTGCGGAAGGCCTGAGTCGTGCCATGACGATTCCTTGTATTGAATCCATCGCAATAAGAACGAAGTCGACAGCGACACAAACCAATAAGTCAAGGGAGGAGCGATGGGAAAATGTTAAAGATGCGTTTTCAATTTCAATGAACCGAAAAGAGATAAAGGGCAAAAGAATTTTACTTGTAGATGATGTGATTACAACCGGAACAACCCTTGAGGCGTGCGGGATTCACCTGATAGAAGCCGGATGCGATCAGCTTAGTGTGGCGTGTCTTGCTGAGGCACAATAAAAAAGCCCATACAAGTGCATGGGCTTATAAAATTTTAAATTTCGATTTTAGTAATTAGATCCCGCTTTAATCATTGCACAACGGAATCCTATGGTGGCTGTTGCTGAATCCTGATCTAAGAAACGTCTCGTACCCGGAGACATCCAATAGGCCACATCTTTCCATGATCCGCCTTTATACACTCTGGCTTTGTCTGTAATCAGGGATGTAAAACTTTGAGGATTCTTGTCAAAATCTGAATTGTATTTTCCAGCATCATCCAGGAATCCATCCCTGCGAATTGGATTCAAGTCATCAAAATCCTGATATGAAAGCGGACGATACACATCCATTACCCATTCGCTGACATTACCTGCCATATTATAAAGTCCGTAGTCATTGGGTGGGAATTCATAAATGTAGGCTGTAATCAGGGCTCCATCATTTAATCTTCCTGCAATACCCGCATAATCTCCTCGGCCTCTCTTAAAATTCGCTAAAAAGAATCCCATTTGTTTTCCATAAGGATTTCGCAGAGCGTGACCATCCCACGGATAAATTCGCTGGTGAGTTTGCATTTCTTCAATCCATTGCGTTCCTATTAATGCCTGCGCGGCATATTCCCATTCAGCTTCTGTAGGTAAACGATAAGCAGGGATTACGATTCCGGATTCAAGTGGAATTCGACCGGCCGTTTCTGCATATTCATCGCCCGAAGCTTCAGCAAGCTGGCGGTTAACCGCAATGGTCCTCCACTCAGCATATTGATTGGCCTGAATCCAATTTACACCAACAACCGGGAAATAACGAAATCCAGGGTACCGCAGGTAATGATCAACATAGGGGTCATTATAGGCAAGCTTTCCAACCCACACCGTTGTATCGGGAAGGGCGGCCGAATAAACATCTTGTGTCGAATCTTTAGCCAGATGGTGAAGATATTCCAGCCAATGAATGTTAGCGATTTCTGTTTCATCCATGAAAAAAGAAGCAACCGAAACAGTACGCTCTATATTATCGCGATAGGCCATTACATCCTCCTCATAGGAGCCCATTACCGCACGACCACCCTCAATGAAAACTGTATTGGGAGCATCGGGCTGCCCTTCAAAATCAGGCACCATATATCCACCCTGATCTTCATCGTTATAAGCCAATCCTGTTGCGGTACTCATTTGGCCTGGGTTTGTAGCTGTTGGCTTTCCACCGCCACCCCCGATCAATGAGCAGGACGAAATAATGACTGAGCTACCAACCAGAGAAACCAGAGCTTTGATAAGTCTCATATTTTTCATAGAAATTGATAAAAAGTAAACGCTAATATAAATAGATAATCACATGTTTTCCAAAGGGTAAGGATTTTATTGGTAAATCCTTAATCCAAGTGAAACTGCCTCTTTTGGCTGTAGAACGAATCGATGAATTAATTAGTATAAGACGGGTTGTCCAAAAAGCGAATTGCACAACTGGTTTTTACGACAAACAGAGCATTTAGTGGCCTTTAGCCTAGGTTTTTTCAACCGTTTTCATTTCTCGACTCCTGCCCGAAAAGAATTAAATTGAATTTCAATGCGCTCCAGCATTTGTATAGCATCGTCAATAGAAAGGATATTGTTAATGACCAGCATCGGTTTTCCTTTGATTTCTTTCATGGTGCATTTTTTTCGGAAAAGCTTGAGCGAATGAGATAATTTTTCCGAAGACTTCTGATTTGAAATATTCATCGTGCTGTACGAAGTATCCTTTAAGACTATCATTTTTCAATGCTATTTTTTCAAAGCCTAACTCTTCCCCCATCCACCGAAGTTTTACTGAATTTATAAGTTGTTCTACAGATGGAGGGAGAACGCCAAACCGATCTACCAATTGAGAGCTGAATGCAAAAAGCTCCTTTTCATTTTTCAGATTATCAATTTGAGTGTACAGGCTGAGCCGTTCCGAAATATTAGATACGTAGTGATCCGGAATAATTATTTCAAGATCGGTTTCAATATTACAATCCTGTGTTATCAATTTTATTTTTTCTGCAAGCTCCACAGCAAATAAATCTTTGAATTCGGTTTCCTTCAATTCAGCGATTGCATCGTCAAGGATTTTATGATACGTTTCAAAGCCAAGATCGCTGATGAATCCGCTTTGTTCGGCCCCCAATAAATTTCCGGCACCCCGAATGTCAAGATCACGCATCGCCACTTTAAATCCATCGCCCAGTTCAGAGAACTCCTCAAGCGCTGTAAGTCTTTTTCTTGATTCAGCAGTAAGAATTTTACCCTGAGGTGTAAGTAAAAAGCAAAACGCTTTTTTGTTTGATCGGCCTACGCGTCCCCGCATTTGATGGAGATCGCTAAGTCCGAAAAGATGAGCCTGATTAATTATGATCGTATTGGCATTGGGAATATCAAGCCCCGACTCAATAATATTTGTTGACACCAGCACATCATACTCACCCTCAATAAATTTGAGCATCACACGCTCGAGTTTGCTGCCCTCCATCTGCCCATGGCTATTCCAATTCGCGCATCAGGGACCAACTTATATATGGTGTTTGCGATTTGCTCAAATGTCGCTGATGCGATTATGAACAAAGAAGACTTGTCCGTTGCGCTGAAGTTCCTGACTAATCG
>JAAUQD010000017.1 GCA_012032815.1 Flammeovirgaceae bacterium | reverse complement strand
TATAAAGACAGCTTCTATACAAATTATGCATGGCCCTTCACAGGTTAGAATTGGCAAGAATTGGAAATAAGAGACTGGGTGTTTAGTGCAGTATCTCAACCGCTGCAGGGCGAATTAAGTGTAGTTTCAATTGGCGATGTACTATTAATCGGGACGCCCTGTGATTTTTCAGGTGAACTCTTTGTGGAGTCCGGTTTGAGTGAGTTTGCTTCATCCCATAATAAAAAACTAATTATAACCTCATTCAATGGCGGATATACCGGCTATATAACCTACGATAAACATTATGATACACAATCTCGGGACGAAGTCAGAATAATGAATTGGGTGGGTCCATATTTTGGCTCGTACTATACCGATATGATTGAGAAGGTCATTGTAAGATCATGGGAATGACTCTCTAAATCATTTTCTCTCCTGATATTTATCACTTTTTATGTTTGACCGGCTTTGTAATTTTGTTGCAAAATTCAAACCATGAAAAGATTTTTTTCATTCTTCGTAATTGCAACAGTTTTTCTTTCAGCGTGCGATGTTGAAGTGGAAACAGCGTACGACCTTAAAACTGATTTTAAAAAATATAAGACGTTTTGTTGGATGGATGGCTGTGAGTTTAACTTCTCGGGACCTGAGTATTTGAATGACAGCCTGATTCGTGAGAACATCAAGGAAGGGATAATCGCAGATTTATCCGCAAAAGGAATTAGCTATGATGCGGATTATCCGGATTTACTCATCGACTTTCACATCACCGTTGAAAATCAGACCGGTGTACTATACCATTACCGTGAAGATGAGCCCTTCTATTATGCCCCTTTATCCGATAGGGAAGAGGTTCCTTATCATAAAGGAACAGTGATCATACACATTGCTGACAAGGGAGAAGGTAGAATGGTGTGGAGAGCGCAGGCTATAGGTTACATGGATGTTAATCCGGATATAACAGAGGAGAATTTGCGAAAGGCGATTACACTTTCTCTTAAAAACTTTCCCCCCAAAGAAGATTAATTACTTTGACTTGGCGAAATCGAAATACAATAGATAGATCCGGTGGACGACAGCCACGATATCTTTTGTTTCGAGCAATAGTTTAGTTTGGAGCATGCCCATTCTGTTTCCAAGCTGATCGTTTTGGATATCCATCACCTGATCATCCAGTTTGCTATTGATCATATCCATCAACTTGTTTTTGGATTGCTCAATCGAAGCGAAATTCTGAAAATTTAGTTTTTCAATGCTGTTGACTACATGATCAATGAAAGATCCCAATTCATGGTCTACATCCGAAAGTACTTTCACATATTTCCGGTTTGGTGTAGGGTGGTGATTGATCACATGTTCCTCACAAACGGCACTGAGAAGCAATGCACTTTGATAAAGATCTTGTACCAAATCAAAGACCAATAGATATAATCGACCGGCAGGCAGATTTCCTTTGTCCATCTTTCGGATGTACTTGATAATCTTGCTCTGGAGTTTTTCATTTTGATTGCTGAGTTTGGCGATTTGCTTCTTTGATTTACGCAACACCTCCCGGTCTTCGCTAATCAAAGATTTAATACTTAACAATGAGATATTCTTAACTGTTTTGAGGTTTTTGGTAGTATTGATTTTACTTTCATCAATCGCCTCCTGCATGTTTACAACTTTGTCGCCAGAGAAAACTTTTGACTCACCGCTTTCTTCTTCTTTGATCTTCTTTTTAAAAACCAAGTGACTCCTGATCAGAAAAAACGCAGCTAAACCGGTCAGGGTTAGCATTCCGGTCATTCCTGTTTTGTAAAGTATAAAAGCAAAAATCCCACTCATCGTTAAGGCAACCAATGCTGTTACAAGCCATCCCGCAATCACATTAATTACGCCTGCCACACGATATACAGCGCTTTCCCTACCCCAGGCTTGATCGGCAAATGAAGTACCCATCGCTACCATGAAGGTCACGAATGTTGTAGACAAAGGAAGTTTTTGTGAAGTACCATACGCGATAACAACACTTGCCGTCAATAAATTAACCGAAGCACGTATCAGGTCAAAAGAAGGTTTGTCCGTTTCAACTGGAAGTTGGCCTATATTCACTTTATCAAATCGCACCGATAAAGCTTCATTCCATTTAGGAGGCATCATTTTTTGAATTTCATTTCCCAAAAATACTGCCGATCCTACCAAGGCGCGTGAAATGAAATTTGGTTTAAATTTTTCATCACCTTCATCCTGTCGACCAAGAGAAACTTCGGTCTCTGTTACTTTTCTACTTTTTGCGTTAAACCAAAGAGTGATAACCATGATGAGCCCGCTGCCTAACAAAATCCAGGTTGGTGTGGCTACCTTACCCTGGAGAATGGACATGTTGAATTGATCGGGTGAAACACCTGATCCTACCCAGGCTTGAAAAGATGACAAACCTGCCACGGCAACGCCTATGAAATTTACGAGATCATTTCCCGCAAATGCCATGGCCAAAGAAAAGGTACCCAGTAAGACAACAACTTTTAACGGATTGACATTCATGGTCCACATTAACACCTGAACCAAAATACTTAATGAAATGAATGATACTAAAACGATTGACCAGGTGTGTTCCATAATCCATTTGACCTGATCATCAGTAATAAACGAACTTCCTTTTGCCCCTTTTATTAATAAAAGTAAACGATGGTTGTAATGGCCAACCCACTAAATATTGATCCAAACCTTTTTAGGGATTTTTTTAAATTAAAAGTAAATAGGATTCGGGAAATGTGCTGAACAATCGTTCCAATAATGAACGAAATAAAAACAGAAAGGAATATACCGACAATGATTGTAATGGCACTGGATATATTGATGAACTCTTCATAATTACCAAATGATAAGCCTTTGTCATATGAATAAAGTATTCCGACAATCAACGCAGACCCTAATAATTCAAATACAATAGAAACCGTTGTTGAGGTGGGGAGTCCCAGTGAATTATAGAAATCAAGTAAAATGATATCGGTGAGCATGACCGCCAGAAAAATGATCATGACTTTATCAAAAGTAAAGAATGCCGGATTGAAAATTCCGTTTTTTGCCACTTCCATCATACCGCTGGAAAACATTGATCCAGCAATTACACCCAGGCTGGCAATAATTAGGATCACTTTAAAGCTGGCTACTTTCGAACCAATTGCAGAATTAAGAAAATTTACCGCATCATTACTCACCCCAACAATTAGGTCGATAATGGCAAGGCAGAACAAAATGGCAAGAACTACATAATATATGTCCATAAACGATTCTAAATCACCCAAAACAAGCGATTCGACCTTAGATTACAAAATGAACTGTCCGACATAACAATTTGGTAATATGAATGTAATATCAAGAATGCTTGAGGTTGAGGGATTTAGAATCAGTTTGTTAATTTAGTTCAAAATCTAAGGTTTTTTTCGAATGGTCAAATCGATTCTTATTTATTGCGTTTTAACCGGTTTTGTTCAGGATCCAGCCGAACCCTGCAACCTAAAAAAAGACGATGAGGGGATAAAAGTGAGTGTTTGTGATGAAGTTGATTCAAATTTCAAGAGCATAAGGTCCACTTTTACCATAGATGCAACCCTTTCAGATCTTGCTTATATGATGCTTAATATCACTGACTACCCAAATTGGCATTATAATAATATTGAAACCACCATTTTAAAGAAGGTAGGCGATCTGGAATATATTTATCACGCTGTAATCAAAGCGCCCTGGCCTGTCCAAAACAGAGATCTGGTTGTCAACATTAAAATTGAACAAGATCCTAAAACGAGACACATGACGATGGTGGCCCAGAGTGTTCCCGAATTTATTCCACCAAAGAAAGGACTTGTGCGTATTCCTATGTCTAAGGCTGAATGGTGGATTACTCCCATTTCCAAGACACATTTAGATATTAAATACAAAATGCAGGTTGATCCCGGAGGCGCGTTACCCGCCTGGCTGGTGAATATCGCTGCTGCGGAAGGACCGTTCAGCACCTTTTCCACTCTTAAAAAGAAGATAGGTGGTAAGCGAAGTAAAGAAGTTGCTGTCCCTATCAAAGATTAAATCTGTTACAATGAAAAAATTTCACTTACCAGGATTGATCGTATTTCTCCTCATGCTATCGGGTTGCACCTCCACAACTAAAAATGACTCGAAAGTAAATAACCAGGAATCATTTATTTTTGATTGGGATGCGATTGGAAATCAACTTGTAACACAGATGAATCTGGAGGATGGTGAGCGTGTTTTGTTGGTCGCTTCTCCCGGATTATTTGACCCGCTGGTTGATGTCCTTGCGAAAAAGATTAGGGATGCCGGAGGAGAATATCTTGGCGCTGTATCTGTAACCGATGCACAACCTGTAGAATGGGTAACTGATTTTGTGACGAAAATACGACCGATGGAAAAAGATGACTTGTTGTCGGAATTATCCTCTGTTGATTTGGCAGTAATGTTGCCAGGACCAGTCCCGTCCGACAAAGTTTACGGTGCGATGCAGATAGTTCTGAATTCAGAAAAAACCGTACCATACATTTTCATTGGACAGGCGCGTACTCAATGACCGGAGATCCGTTGGAACTTAATGATGAAATAAACAGTAAATACCAGCATGCACTTTTAAATACGGATTATCAAAACCTGGCTAAAAAGCAAAAAGAGTTTGAAACTGCAATGCGCGATCATTGGGTTGAAGTGACTACACCGGAAGGGACTAACATCAAATTTCAGATAGGAGACAGACCTGTTACTAAACAGGATGGAGATGCTTCAAAGCAACGATCCATGGCGGCAAAAAATCTTATTGATCGTGAAGTAGAGCTGCCCGCTGGCGCCATTCGGGTTGCGCCTATTGAAGAAACGGTAGAGGGAATTATTGCATTCCCTGATTCCGACTGGGGTGGAACGATGGTGAAGGGTTTGCAAATGGTTTTTAAAAGTGGAAAGGTGGTGGGTATTGCAGCGGATGAGGGGACAGAGTCAGTAAAAAGAATACTAGATGAGGCGGGTGATGCTGGCTACTCCTTTCGTGAATTTGCAGTGGGATTTAATCCGGAATTGGCGATTCCTGATACCGAGCCAAAATGGATACCGTATTATGGATACGGTGCGGGAGTAGTTCGCTTGTCATTAGGTGACAATACCGAACTGGGTGGTAAGGTGAGCGGTCCGTTTGTGCGATGGAATTTTTTTACTAACGCATCATTGAAAGTAGGGGATGATGTTTGGGTGAAAGACGGCAAGCTCATCAGGTAATTTTTTGTTTAAAGGGATTTATTGAAACTGTTTTTTTGTAATTGTCCCTCAAATTTCGTATTATATTACCATCAAAGAAAACGGAACAAAATAGACCGGAATCTGCGAAGGAGAATGTTCTGAAAATATCAGAACGAAAAATTTAAAACCACATTATTATGAAAACATCAACAAAAATATGGACGGGGTTCATCACAGGAACAATTTTAGGTACTGTAGCGGGAATTTTATTAGCACCCGATAAAGGCGCTAACACCCGTAAAAAGCTCATGAAAAGATCCAATGAACTTTCTCATGATATAAAAGAATCATATCACTCGCTAAAAGATACACTGGGAAGAAAAATCAAGAACGGAAACAGGGAAGTATTTGAGGAAGTGATGTAATCCAACAAAATGAAATTGTGAAAAACCCTCTCGACACTCGGGAGGGTTTTTTATTTTATAATTTTGAAGGAGGTTTAAAATTCCCTACTCCAGCGACATCATGACGACAGTCGCCTGTTCCGATTTGACAACATCCGCCATGAGCTTCGTTTTAAGGAATTCACAAGCTTCAAGACAAGAAAAGAGGCGTTGGGATTAATGGCTAGTTATAATTTCCCCAAGGCGGAGGGATCTGTAGGTATAATTGGAGCTCTTCCACTTGCCTCCATGCGGTTAGCCGTTTCAGTAAGAGGCCTATCGCATGCCGATTATGTAGAAACATGTCTTTGGCATAAAGCATTGATCGGACTGCTCAATTTATTTACTAATTTTAGACAACGACCCAAAAATAATTCAGCATGAAAAAATTATTTACAATTGTATTGATCTGTTGGTTAGTTATTCCATTTGAGCAGCCAGCATTGAGTCAGCCGTTCACTATGGATGCGATCAAGTCGTATCCTTTTCCCACAGGACTCACCGCTTCAGCTTCGGGATCGAAGATAGCCTGGGCTTTGGATGAAGAAGGAAAACGCAATGTGTATGTAGCCGAAGGGCCGGACTTTGCTCCCCGGAAAATTACCAACTACAATTCCGATGATGGTCAGGAGATCACTTCGCTTTCCATATCAGCAGATGGGAAAATGGTAGTCTATGAGCGGGGAGGGGATCATGGTTCGAACTGGGATGATGAGGTCATCGTCAATCCTACATTCAGTCCAACTCCGCTAAAAGTACAAATCTGGAGCGTGTCTTTTGGCGGTGGCGAGCCAAAGTTGCTAAGCGATGGACATGGGCCTGTCATTTCACCAAAAAGCGATGTAGTGGTATTTGAAAAGGGCAACCAGCTCTGGAGTGTTCCAATCGATGGGTCATTTGCAGCAAAAACATTATTCACTGCACGCGGGTCAAACGGCTCCGCAGAATTTTCACCCGATGGCTCACGCATTGTATTTGTGTCAAGTCGTGGCGATCACTCTTTTATTGGTGTTTATACCAATGCGGATACACCCATCAATTGGATTGCTCCATCCTTTAATCGCGACCGGTCACCTCGGTGGTCACCGGATGGAAGTAAGCTTGTTTTCATTCGAATGATGGTGCAGGTGGAGCACCGTCTTCTTTATTAACTAACAATCATACTTCTTGGTCAATTTGGACTGCAGAGGCGGCATCCGGAAGTGCAAAGCAAATATGGAAAGCCGAACCCACGTTACGCGGATCATTTCCTACGACTCACGGGCAAACAAACTTACACTGGGGTGCCAGTGATCGCATTGTGTTTCTATCGTATCAGGATGGATGGCCGCATTTATATTCTATTCCTTCTGCCGGAGGAACAGCTATGCTGTTGACTCCAGGAAATTTCATGGCTGAATATATATCGATGAGCTTTGATCGAAAATGGATGCTGTTTTGTGGCAACGCGGGAACAGATCAATTTGATATTGACCGGAGGCACGTTATACGCGTGGCTGTGGATAAGCCCGGTATTGAAGTATTAACTCCCGGAGAAGGAAACGAATGGACACCGGTTGTTACAGGGATGGTGCCTATGTGGCAATGATCAGTGCAACCGCGAAAAGACCACCACTTCCCGCAGTGATGACGTTTAACAAGGGAACACTGAAGTTAATGGGTCAAAATTTAATTCCATCAAAATTTCCTGAAAGCAAACTGATCGTTCCAAAACAAGTGATCATTAAATCTCCGGATGGATTGAACATTCATTGCCAGTTATTTGAAGGCCCCGGAACTGGAAAAAAGCCCGCCATCATTTATGTGCATGGAGGTCCGCCTCGACAAATGTTGTTGGGATGGCACTACTCTGATTATTATTCAAATGCATACGCGTCCAATCAATACCTGGCTTCGCTAGGATTTTCTGTATTGTCGGTGAACTATCGGCTGGGCATTGGGTATGGTTATGAATTTCATCAGCCACCTAATGCGGGATCAGCAGGTGCTTCTGAATATATAGATGTGAAAGCAGCAGGTGAATGGCTAGCCAAGCAACCCAACATTGATGCAGGCCGGATAGGAATTTATGGTGGTTCGTACGGAGGATTTTTAACAGCACTGGCGTTAGGACGTGATTCAAAACTATTTGCTACGGGTGTGGATATTCATGGGGTGCATGATCGTACAATTGATCGCACACGAAATATCATTTCGCCTGATAAATATGAAAAAGCACCTGATGCTGAAAAAGCATTGCAGATGGCATGGGAGTCGTCACCGGTTTCATCCGTATCTACATGGACTTCGCCAGTGCTAATGATCCATGGAGACGATGATCGCAATGTGCGTTTCAGCCAGACAACTGATTTAGTTGTGCGGTTGCAAGAAAAAGGAGTGGAAGTAGAAACGTTAGTGATTGTAGATGACACGCACCATTGGATGAAACATACAAACGCTATTAAGATAAATCAGGCTACTGCTGATTACTTCAAGAAGAAATTTTTAAAATGAAAATCATTTACGAGGACTCTGTTAAGAGTGCGAAGCAATCAGTGAATGCAGATTGCTTCGATTTGCTTGGCAATTCCTCGCAAAGACTGTTGCTTGGATGTTGATTTGTAATTCCTCTCACAGGCAATGCACTTTGGTCAAAAACAAATGGTTAGATTTGTTCAGTAAAATATAGAGAATGGAGAATTTTAATAAGAACTGGTTAGTGATCCTACTTGTTGCCGTTATATTCGGTACGCTTGGATTTCTGTTGGGAAGAACAACAGGTGATGATGATAATCGTCATGAAAGACGAGGTTTGTATGACCGGCATGGTAACGAGTTTATTCTGGAACATGATAGGGATGATGAAGACGATGTTGAAACGATTGTAAGCATGGATACAGTGGTGAAAGACGGTAAACAAGTCATCACCAAAGAAGTTAAGAAAATCAAAAAGTAATAATTATCGCACAGAAGAAGTTTAAGATTACCCTTTCGGAAAAGCTCGGTAAGGTTTCAGCTATTTTGGATGCCCCTAAAAAGCCGGTTGCTGTAATGGTACTTGCTCACGGAGCAGGAGCAGGGATGACGCATCCATTCATGGAGGAATTAACTAAACTACTGAATGAACACGATATTGCCGTGTTGAGATACCAGTTCAGATATATGGAATTGGGGACGAAAAGACCTGATCCTCCTGCGATCGCTCATAAAGCTGTAATGTCTGCGCTTCAAAAGGCGAATGATTTATTTCCGAAGCTTCCCGTGGTTGCAGCAGGGAAATCTTTTGGTGGACGGATGTCATCGCAGTTCCTTGCCAAGGAGTCACCAGATTATGTCGCAGGGATTATTTTTTACGGATTTCCACTACATGCTCCTGGAAATCAATCGATAGATCGGGCTGATCATTTGAAGGAGGTCAAAGTGTCCATGTTGTTTCTACAAGGAACACGTGATGCTTTGGCTGATAACGTACTGATAAAAAAGTGTCAAAAGGGTTAAAAAATCAACGCTTCAGTTTTTTGAAGGAGCTGATCATTCCTTTCGGGCAGGAAAGAAAGTAGTACTACCTGAGTTAGCGGCATCAACAACTGATTGGATTTCCCACCTTTCCTAACGTCCTAAAGTCTTGCGAGGACTCCAGAGGAGTCCGAAGCAATCTGAGCTTACTCCGAAACCAGATTGCTTCGGCCTTTGCTGACGCAAAGCTCTTCGCAATGACTAAAAGGTTGGCCTTTGCTGTCGCAAAGCTCTTCGCAATGACTAAAAGGTTGGCCTTTGCTGTCGCAAAGCTCCTCGCAATGACTAAAAGGGTTCGGACTTTGCTGTCGCAAAGCTCCTCACTAAAACCAATAGAGTTTGCAAAAGAAGTGAGCAATATCATTTTATCTCCTGACGGGTATCAATGCAATCCATGTTCATTCAATTTAATTTTGGGGTCATATGAAAAGGATTCTGATACCTGTGGATTTTTCACCTTATTCTGAAGTTGCAATGCGAGCCGGAATTATGCTATCAAAGGAAACAGGTGCTCGTCTTCTGCTAGTCCATGTATTGCGAATTTCACCAGACTGGATGAAGTTGTCGGTGGACAAACAACAAAAATTTCCTGAGATTGAGGCTTCACTGGTAGAAGCACAAATTAAAATGGAACGATTTGCTAATCACCGGCAATTCAGGAATATTCAGGTAGAGACATTTGTTGAAGGAGGAGTTGTATATGATGAGATTGTTCGTCTGGCCGATCTTTACAAGGTAGAATTAATCATAATGGGAGCCTATGGCAACGATGACTCCAAGAAAACATTTATAGGATCAACTGCTCAGCGCCTTTTAAGACGCGCGAATTGTCCGGTATTATCCGTAAAGAAAGACTTCAAGAAAACAAAAATTAAGAGGATTCTTGTGGTCTCGGACTTAACGGAATCTTCACGCCCTGCATTAGATTTTGTAAAAAAACTGAGCCGTGACCTTAAAGCAAGAATTGAAGTAGTTTATATCAATACACCGGCTACCTTCAATAATTCCCAAAATGTGACAAAGGGATTTGATCGACTTAACCATATTTTCGAAGATGAGGATGTAACGTACTATCTTCATAATGATTATGATTTGTCTGAAGGTATTTCAAATTTTTTAGAACAAAATAAACCTGATCTTGTGGTCATGGCGGCTCATCATAGGCGGGGCAAGGCCTACTATGTAGTGGGCATTACCGAAGCTGTGATTTACCGGTCAGATATTCCTGTACTGAGTGTAGGTATCTAATCAATAATTATATGAAGAGCGTAGGAATTTGGATTGATAAGAAAAAAGCGAAAATCATTCGAATAAAAAACGGTAAGGTTACCCGCAAAACAATTACATCGGGTGCTGATCCTAAACCTCGCATTAAAGGCGAAAAATCAAAAAAGACAGTCAGGACTTTGATTGGTTTTGACTTTGAGAGCAATCAAAAGCGAAAATATGAGGAGGATCTGAAGAAGTACTTCAAAGAGATTGCAGTTGTAATTTCCGATGATGACGAAATCTATATCTTCGGACCAGCGGATGCAAAACATCAATTAGAAAATGAAACAAAAAAATTTCCGGTTTATACCAGCGGTTGAAGAAAGTAGAAACTGCCGGCTACCTCACCGATAACCAGATTGTAGCCAAAGTAAAAAAATTCTTCGATCCGGTTGGCTTTAGAAAAAAGAGAAAACTTCCCAGGAGGCCATAGCTGCTCACAGCCCTAAATGATTCAAGGCAAATGTTACCTTTGCATTTCACTTTACAAAAAACTATGAATACCATTGAATTAGTTGGGCACTTCGGTGCATTGTTGAGCAGCATAACTTTTATTCCTCAGGTGTACCGAACATGGCAAACCAGGAGTGCGGGAGATTTAAGCCTCCTGATGTTGTTTATCGTTTTTACAAGCACCATTGTGTGGCTGGTGTATGGCTTTGCTTTAACCCTGTGGCCGGTTATTGTGGCCAATTCAATTATTTTCCTGTTGAGCGCCTTGTTGATTATTTTTAAGTTTCGGTACGGAAGGAATCGTGTGTAGTTTGTGAACCGCTATTCCGGACCAAGGCCTACGGAACCTTTCAAAAGTACATCCGGAATTTTGAATGCATCTACCAATGGCACAGCGTCTTGTCTTACTTCCCAACAGAGTTGATTAAGAAGTTTGCGGATTGCTTTTGTTTTTACACCTTCCATATAGCCTTGTTCTAAATACCATCCTTTGTTTGTATCAAATTGAGACAAAGCAAAAACATGGGATAGTTTATTAAGTATTACTTTACATCCAGCATCCGATGTATTATCAATTTGTTTGCGAAACTGTTCAAAAATAATACGCTCGATATAGGCATGGCCAACTTCCACCAAATGATGTTGGCAGACATTAAATGCATCAAAGGAATCCATGCCATCATCCAGATGCCGTTTCAACCGTTTGGCTGCTGATGTAAGAATATCTCGTTCCCTGAATTCAAAGGCGTTTAACTGAAATTCAGGATCGAGTAAATGATCATCATCGGTATTTCTGATAATGATTGGGTTTTTCTCGGTAATGGATGTCTTCGCCTGATCGGCAACATAGTTCAGAATACCGAACAAGTTCATACTGGCAAATTCCTGTTTGAATTCAGTTAACCGGCTTTTGGCCACCAGTTGCATAAGCACGGTGTTATCTCCTTCAAAAGTGGTGTAGATATCTGAATCATTTTTAAATCATCGATGTAATTATTGGATAGAAAACCATTTCCTCCGCATGCTTCGCGACATTCCTGCAACGTTTTTGTCGTGCTCCATGTTGCAAAGGATTTTAGTCCCGCAGCCAGCGCTTCTATTTCCTGCATTTCGTCTTCCGTTCTTTTTAGGAATCGTTGAGTGAGGTGTTGCAATGCAAAATGCAAGGCATAGGCACTAGCCAATAACGGAATAATTCTTCGCTGATGAGTTCTGTAATTTAGAATCGGGACCTCGGCAGCTCCTTCAGGTCCGAATTGTTTTCTTCGATCACCATATCGGATGGCAATTGTCAGTCCTTTCTTTGAAGCGCTTAAGCCAGAGCGTGGTATTCCAATTCGCCCTCCTACGAGAGTTCCCAGCATTGTAAAGAACCTCCTGTTATCGCTGGCGATTGGGGAAGTGAATTGTCCGCTATCATCGACATCTGCAAACCGGTTCAGTAAATTTTCTTTTGGAATCTCGACCTGATTGAAAGTAATCCTTCCATTGTCAACTCCATTAAGACCCATTTTACGACCGCAATCTTCAATAGAAATACCAGGCAAGGTTTTTCCGTTCTTGTCCCTGATAGGAACTAAAAGAGCGGCTACGCCATAATCTTTTCCATCCACTATCAATTTTGCAAATGTGGTTGCCATTTGTCCGTGGGCAGCTGCGTTGCCGATATAATCCTTACGCGCATACTTATGTGGAGTATGAACAGTGAAGGTTTTCTTATTGTGATTATATATCGCAGTGGTTTCAATTCCCTTTACGTTTGAGCCATGACCGGTTTCTGTCATAGCAAAACAACCTGGTAGTTCCAGTTTACCGATTGCTTCTAAATATTTTTTATGATGCTTCTCCGTACCCAGTAACTGAACGCTCATGCCAAACAAACCAAATTGTACTCCATACTTGATCACCATACTTAAGTCCCTATAACTAAGCACCTCCATAATGGTAAAATAGCTCTCCATATCATCACTGCCTCCATACGCTTTGGGGTAGGCCATCGCACCATACCCCTGCGCAGCCAAATGTTTGCACCATTCCAGGACTTTTTCGCGATAGTCTTTGCGATTATCGACATCCGTAAATTCGAATGAAGGGTCCGATATAATCGTTTTTACTTTTCGTATGATACCTGCTTGATCACCGTCCAGAATTTTAGCCAGTTCATTTACATCAAATGAGGATTGTGTGGTCAGTTTTTCTGTTTCAGTGGGGTGATTGGCAGATGAAATAAAGTAGGCCGACTCACGGGAAATGATGCCCAATGTATTTTCGACTTTTTGTAATGCGGGGATTGCCTTTATCAATGCATCACTCTCTGATCCAATAGCATTTTTTCTCACCAGCTTCAATCCAATATCTACCAGGCTATCTTTTTTACCGGCTGCCAGTTCGGACGAAAGGTTGTTGATTTCTTCCTGCCAAGATTTGAATTCCTGTGGGGTAGGAGGAGCGGCAGGATTTATGTTTGCGAGAAGGAAGTTTCTTTCCTCGTTCGTAAGCCAGGATTGACTGTCAATTAGAGATCGGATTTCCTGAATTTCTGAGGGGGTAAGAACAGCATCAGACCAGACTGCATAGAAGATGGGTACAAAGACATACAACTGGGGATTTGATTTGAACAACGGATTGCTGAGCATAGTTGAAAAGTTGATGAATTATAAAAATAGTGAATTGCAGGTAATGATCGAAACCGCTTAAAACAGATGTTATCGATGACATGATCCCTGAGGAGCACAGAGCACGATCTGAATAAAAATGAGGTGTATTGAAACAATCGAATGATTTACAGACTAATCCGGAGTAGAGGCATTTCAAGTATACCACTTAAATTCTTTAAGATGTGCTACATTAGCATTCCGTTTAACCTCGATCAATGAAAAACAGAAATCAATTTCAGCGCAGAAAGTTTTTAAAAAAATTATCAGTTGGATCCCTCTCTATGCTTGGGGTACACGCTTTGGCACAAGCAACCTCCTGGAGTTATCTGAGTGCAGATCTGGCGTTTTTTTCACCAGATGAAGAAGGATATTGGGAAATGGTGAAGAATCAATTCGAAATAGATAAGGATCTCATCATGATGAATGCGGCTAATTTGTGCCCAAGTCCGCATGCTGTTGCCAACACAGTAAATGAATATGTCCATGCGTTGAACAAAGATGTTTCATTTCAATACCGTGAAGTATTTAATCAGAAGCGAAAAGAGTCAATCGAAAAGCTGGCGAATTTTCTGGGTTCACAGGATTCTGAAATTGGAATCACAAGTAATACCAGTGAAGCCAACTGTATGATAGCCCAGGGCCTTGATTTAAAATCCGGTGATGAGGTTATAATCTGGGATCAGAACCATCCTTCCAATGAAGCAATATGGGACTTGCAGGCGAAACGCTTTGGCATTGTTGTAAAACGCGTGGCAACGCCCATTAATCCAAAATCAAAAGACGAATTGATTGATGTTTTGCAAAATCGATTACTTCAAAAACAAAAATGATTGCTTTTTCTCATGTTTCCAATGTAAGCGGGATTAAGCTTCCTGCCAAAGAGATATGTCAGCTGGCAATGTCAAAAAACATTCTTACACTGGTGGATGGAGCGCAAACTGTAGGGTTTATGGATTTGAACGTAAATGAAATGGGATGCAGTTTTTATACATCGAGTACACATAAGTGGTTGATGGGGCCGATGGAAAATGGAATTCTTTATGCACGTTCTGAACACCACGACAAGATATGGCCAGGTATTGTTGGGGGTGGCTGGAGAGCAGGAGGGAAGACGCTTGATGAAAGGATTTGTGTGTTAGGACAACGCAACGATCCAACTACTGCAGGAATTCCTTCCATGGTTGATTTTCATAATTTAATTGGTAAGAAAAATATTGAAGACCGGGTTGTGTCATTGAACACTGCATTGAAAAAAGGGCTGACAACAAAAATTCCTTCTATAAAATTTGTAACACCTATTGATTCTTCAATGAGTGGTGGTATTGTTATTTCAAACATTCCGGGCAAGGATGCCAAAGAACTTGTACCCTCATTGTATAAAAATGCAGGGATTGCCTGTGCAGCTTCGGGCGGTATTCGCTTATCTCCTCATGTGTATAACACAATGAGTGATATTGAAAAAGTGGTTGATGCTTTAGCGGGTTTATGACTTAAAGTTTGGGTGCTGAAGTCTGCTTATTTAAGTATTCATATCCATTATACAGCAGAATGATTTCCAGAATAACCGTTGGAATCATAATAGCGTACGATATAAAGAACAGGACCACCGTTATCAGGAAAAAACCCAAAATGATTTCCAGTATCCCGACTACTTTAGCGAGCTGTCCCATACCGTCCTGAAGTTTTAGAAGCCCTACACCAAACACAATACCCATGGAACCAATTATGACGGAGGCAACACTATAAGGAAGTAGCAGCGCCTCCACAGATAAATAAAAGAGACTATAAATATCTAAAACGGAAACTCCAATAATGCCAATGATCATTATATAGGCACCGATTTTCAACAAACCATTTTCAAACAGATGTCCAAAAACCAGAAACCCTCTCATAAAAGTAAAAAAGGAAACAACCGCAGCTAGTGTTGCGATGACATATAGTGTATGTCCTGTGGTTCCGAGCTCACCATGCAACCATGCTACATCAAAGACAATAAGCATGACTTCTAGAAATAGATAAACGGCTCCTGCAATAGCAGCCATCTGGAACGCATTCTTGAATAAAACGGTATTTGTTGAGTTCTCTATATTGAACATAAATAATGTATTCATAAAATTATTTTTTTGATGTTTATTTTGTGGAAAGGATTGTGCAAATGATTCAAAATTTTCGTCCAATGCAGCACATAGTATTTTTATAGTGGATACCCGGGGAATCACTTCTCCAGATTCAATCCGTTGGATAGTTCTAACACTTACATGACACCGTTCGACCAAGTCTTCCTGTGTAAGGTTTTTTGTTTTCTGAGTTCAGCAATTTTTTGGCCCAGTTCCGGTTGTCTCATAAATCATTTTTTCGTTGTACAATGTTACGGCTATGATCAGAATTCAGATTCAACGGATGTAAATAATTCACCCGTCATTTACCCGACATTTGTTGGGAATGCTTGTTTGGGATAAACAGAGGCTAAAAAGCTGTTCAGAAATCCAGCAAGGTTTTCTGAACAGCCCTGGTTCATCCCTTCAGTTGATATCTACATATAGATATTTAGGGAACTGAAATTAATATTTGTAAGAACTTTTTTATATTAAAATAGCGATTCGAAGGCTATTCATAGGTAGGATACCAGTTTCTTAAACGAACTTCTATTTTTTGATCACCCTCATTTACCATTTTCTTAAACGCTTCAACATCACTTAGTCCTCCCTGGCCACGATAGTGATATGGGTAAACAATTTTCGGTTTGAATTCCAACACGGCACTGGAAGCCTGATCGATATCCATGGTGAAGGGTTGATTCATACAGACAAAAGCAACGTCAATGTTTTTTAGACTTCTCATTTCGGGAATGTCCTCAGTATCACCAGTGAAATAAATTCGCTTTCCGCCAAGGTCAATTATATAGCCATTTCCTCTTCCCTTGGTATGCCTCGAGTCATCGGTTTCGGGTAAGTTATACATGGGAATCGCTGTGATGGATATTCCCAGTTGTTGGATTTTCTCCCCATTACCAAGAATCACCGTTTTTGTCTTCAGGTTTTCTGGTAATTTTACTTCCACTGCTTTGGGAGCCACAATGATGGCTTTTGAAAGATCCAATGCATTTAATGTTTCCAGGTTCATATGGTCTCCATGAATATCCGTTATCAATACTAAATCAGCAGATTGAATGCCATCAAACGCTTTGGCACCACCATATGGATCTACAAAAATCATTTTATTGTTCCATTGCAACGCCACGGTGCCGTGGAGAATGGGTTGGATTGAGATTGATCCAGTTTTTGTAGAAATCTGATCTGGGTCAGAGCGTTGCCCGAATGAGGTGAAAGCGACAAGATTTAACAGAAGAATTATCCTTTTCATCGTGGTAAGTTATGTTAAAAACAAAATAGCCTCATGTTTCTTACAATATCAATGGAATTAGTTTAGGAGGTATGATACCTTTATCTGATGGTATTAAGGTTCTTGGATATATTCTTTTTTGCCTTTCACCTTGGACTGATCTTTTTCAATCTTTTTGGCTGGATTTGGAAAAGAACAAGAAAGTGGAATTTGATCACTCTTTCCGTTACAGCCTTCTCATGGCTGGGTCTTGGTATTTTTTATGGAATCGGATATTGCTTTCTAACGGATTGGCATTACGCTATCCGGCAAGAAATGGGATATGTTATTACCAGCAATTCCTACATTCATTATCTTATCTCAAATTTACTAAACGTGAATTTAGACGAAACTATGGTTGATTTTTTTACAGCCTTCTTTTTTCTGGTCGCGATCATGATCAGTATTTATTTTAATCTTATGGATTTCAGGAGAAAACGTAAATTGAAACCATGAGTCATCAAAAACGTATTATTTGGCTTACGATTTTCAGTATTGCCATGGGTTTTCTCGAAGCTGCTGTTGTGGTGTATCTGAGGGAATTATACTACCCCGAGGGATTTAACTTTCCGCTGACGTCTATGGACATACACGTAGCTCTTACCGAGATCGGAAGAGAAGCAGCCACTGTTATTATGTTGCTTGGTGTTGGTATGTTAGGGGGCAAGACTCCATATCAACGATTTTCCTTTTTCATTGCATCGTTTGCCATCTGGGATATTTTCTACTATGTCTTTTTGAAAATTATTTTGGATTGGCCTGCCTCTCTTCTTACATGGGACATTCTGTTTCTCATTCCGGTGCCTTGGGTAGGTCCTGTAATTACGCCTGTGCTCATTTCTATAACCATGTTAATCTTAGCATGGGCTATTAATGTGCGTTGCCTTCAGGAAGTTAGCCATTCGGTTTCCAGGCAGGAGTGGTTAATTCTGATAACCGGAAGTTTGCTGGTGGTTGGATCATGGACTATCGACTATATCACGTTTAGTATGCAACGCAGTGATTCCTTACTTGCTTTTTCTTCCTATATTCCAAAAAATTACAATTGGTTTGTTTTTGCAATGGGAGAATTTACTCTGCTGTTTGCTATTTATAAATTCTGGATAAGAACAAAAACAAAATGAACGAAGAGAGACATTGGGATTCAATTGCTTCAGATTACAATGAGGAAGTTTTTGATGTTTTTAACAGTGATAAGTTTGGGCGGCTCCCACTATATTTTGAAAAGTTTGCCAATACAAAGCATACGGCCATCGACTTTGGATGTGGAACCGGAAAGGGACTTCCTTATCTGTCACCGCGATTCAAAAAAGTGTTGGCCATTGACATTTCGCAAAAATGCCTTGATATGGCAGCAGCACGGAAATATGCGAATATTGATCTGGTACGAAAGGATCTTACACGGAATGTTAAGTTTCCACCCGCTGATTTTATTTTTTGTTGCAATGTAATCATCCTTCCTGAAATTGATCAGAACAAACGAATGATCAGAAACATCTTTAAGTCACTCAAGAAAGGAGGAAGTGCACTGGTGGTTGCACCATCCATGGATTCCATTTTATTCTATGCGTGGCGCCTAATTGACTGGTATCGGAAAGAGAAGGTTGATCCAGACAAGATTCCAGCATCTGAGTTGAACTACTTTAAAGGAGATCAGAAAGACATCTTTCAAGGCATCGTAAAAATTGATAACGTTCCGACCAAACACTATACTCACCCGGAACTTCAGGTTCTTTTTACGGAGGCAGGATTTGAAATCACAGCCATCGATAA
The DNA here is from genome assembly GCA_012032815.1 of Flammeovirgaceae bacterium. Lineage (GTDB taxonomy): Bacteria > Bacteroidota > Bacteroidia > Cytophagales > Cyclobacteriaceae > ELB16-189. The sequence goes on along the minus strand of JAAUQD010000017.1, from coordinate 11,855 downwards.
GATTGAGTATGAATGGACGACTGAGTTTGCATCTCCACCGAAGTGGATGGGCGCTCCATTTCCATGGGATTGGCTAATTGAGTGCAGGAAGCCCTGATTGATTTCCGGATTGGCTTTGTGTTGAACAGATGATTGATTTAATGTATCTTTAACAACCTCAAACCAAAATCAACAATTTAGATGAATTTTAAGCCGCAATTTACAACTCCCGATAAAAGCAAAGGAGCAGGTGGACCGTCCTATGAACCGGTATCCAATTATATGGTTCATGTGAAAGATATGATCACTTTTAGGCCCGATCAAACTATACAGGAAGTCATCGACATCATTATAGACAAGCGGATTTCAGGGGCACCTGTATTGGATTCCAATAAGAAGCTGGTGGGCATGATTTCCGAAAAGGACTGTTTGAAAATCATTGTGGATCATGTGTATCACAACCTGCCCATGGAAACAAGAAAGGTTTCTGACTACATGACCAAAGAAGTTAAAACAATGGCACCAACCAGCGATGTGGTTTCAGCAGCTAATGAATTCCTGTCTACACCTATAAGGCGCATGCCCGTGGTGGATAACCATGTTTTACTTGGGCAAATCAGCAGGCGAGATATTTTACGGGCAGCCAAAAAGATAAGCCCTACCACCTGGTAAAGAACCAAAATGAATCGTTTGTTCATTGTGCCCTTGATTCTGTGGTCATGTACATTTACGTCTAATGTGAATAACAATCGCTCAACCCTCGATGAGCAAAAAGCAGAAATTGTCAGGATTGAAAAAGAGTTTAATGAAATGGCTAATGTAAAAAGGATTGGCCGAGGCATTTGCACATTATGCCGATGAGGAAGGCGTAATTAAAAGAGATACCCTTTACAAAGGTAAAGACGCAATATTTAGTTTCTATGATAAGACCAGCCAGGAGGGCGTAAATCTAACATGGACTCCGGAGTTTGTAGATATTTCTGAGTCAGGAGATATGGCCTATACCTACGGACTGTATACTTATACTTTTCCTGATTCGCTTGGCAATACCAGTTCCACTACAGGAATATTTCATACCATATGGAAGCGACAGGCAGACGGAACCTGGAGGTTTGTTTGGGACTGAGAAAAGTTTATTTCATTTTTTTTATTTGAGGAAGGCTCTTACTTTTTCCTCCATGCCCCTAAAATAAAACCGGAGAGCGTCATGGCTACCAGATCAAATCCACCAGTTATCCATGTTAGTGCATAAGGTATCATGGCAAACATGTTGCCTGTCATTACGGACAAGTGATGAAAACTAATCGTAATAACAAAACCGATTGCAGCTCCCTGCATTCCTGAATTGACATTCATTTTTCCGAAGATCCACGCTAACGCATAGAGCGGAACAATCGTAGCTATGGTATTCGTTATCCACACACCGGCAGTAGGCGGATTGGCTTCTGCCGTAGCCATATCAAGACCAACAAGTTCCATCCAGGGTTCCATAAACAAATAACCATACCAGGCTAAACCCAGACCGGTTAACAGGATAAAACACACTAAAATTGCCAGATGATTAAATTTTACTTTATTCATAAGATAGTGGGCTTAGTTTGTAAGAATTATATGAAGATATAAAACAAAAGCCTTATGTGGAACGCAGCATTGCCTTAATCTGATCAGAAACTATCTAACATTTTCCTGAAATTTGAATTCCGCAGGAGGAGAAACCTCTTTCAGGTGCTGTACAAAATAATCCCACCTTCGCTTGAGAAAGTACCGCGAGTTACCAAAGCCATGACCGGCATTTGGAAAGACAAGCATATCAAAATCCTTGTCTTCTTTGATTAATGCGTCAACCACAAGAAGCGTGTTGGAAGCATGAACGTTCCCATCCATCATACCGTGTGCAATAAGCAACTTACCCTTAAGTTTCGGGCGAGTAATTGATTAGCCTGATTGTCATAGTTAGTTTTCTCACCGGCAACATGAACTTCTCCACTAATCTTTTGAGAAGCACTGTCTGTTTCTTGAGGATAGTTCACTAAAAGTCCCTGCCATTTTTCTCCCCAATCGTCTTCATAGTTTCGATTGTCATGATTACCCGCTCCCGATACGGCAACTTTATAAAAGTCAGGATAACGGAGTATTCCATCGGTAGAGGCAAAGCCACCTCCGGAGTGTCCCCAGATGCCGACTCTATCAATATCCATCCATCGGTTTATTGCCGCAAGTTGTTTGATCATAGCAATTTGATCAGGCAATCCATTGTCACCCATGTTTCCATAATACGCATCATGAAATGATTTGGATCTTCCCGGTGAACCCATCGCATCCACTTCAACAACAATAAACCCGAGTTCTGCCAGTGATTGCTTGTCGGAACGAGAGGGAACAAACGATCGGGTGCCCACACTGCCGGATTGTGGACCGGGATACAGATAATTAAGGATTGGATATTTTTTTGATGCGTCAAAATTCGAGGGCTTGTACATCAAACCATAGATATCGGTCTCATTATCGCGCGCTTTTACGCTGAATGGTATTGGTGCAACCCATCCCGATGCAATCAATTCTGAAATATCTCCTTCTTCGAGATTCATAATCACTTCGCCATTCATATTCCTGATTACGGTTATTGGCGGAGTGGTCGGTGTACTATAACTATCGGTAAAATATTGAAGTGAGCCTGACAGGTTGATGGAATGATTAGCATTTTCCGGAGTAAGATTCACCATACCGGTTCCGTCCATATTTATCCGATATAAATATTGAAAATAGGGATCACCTTCCTCTTTGTTGGAGCCTTTAAAATAAATTTGACGGTTAGCTTCATCAACATGAAGTACATCAAGTACAGCCCACTCGCCTTTGGTGATTTGTTGTTTTAAATTTCCTGTAGCTAGATCGTAGAGATACAGATGTCCCCAATTGCTTCGTTCAGAAAACCAGATTACCTCATTCGTATTTTTTAACACGCGCCAGTTTGCATCACTGTATCCCCCTTCAAAGTAGGTAGCTGTTTCTTCTTTTAATACCGACCGGACGTTTCCCGTATTCGGATCGGCCACTTGCAGATGAGCAATCTTATGATCGCGTGATGAGGATACAAATCCCAATTGCGCTCCATCTTTACTCCACTCCACATCGAGGAAACGTCCCCCTCTACCAGCGATGTGATCACTGGTTGTAGATCGATGGGGATCAGGAGGCATTTTTAATCGAACGACTCTCCTGGCATTAATATCGATCACCACTCGTTCAATTCTGAATATCAGACTATCGCCCGGTAGCGGGTATTTCCATGCTTCTAAATCCGGGTGACCCACTTTTGTACTCCACATATACATTTCACCAACACCACGTCCATCGTGTTGGAAGGTGGCAATTTTATCAGAGTTTGGCGACCATAATAAAACAGGTCCATCACTCTTTATCCAGCCGGCATTGTTCGTTGCGTAACCGAAATCCAATTTACCATCAAACGTCAACTGAGTTTTTGCATTTGTTTTTGTATTCCTAACCCAGAGATTATGATCCTTAATATAGGCGGCTAAATTTTTGTTAGGTGAAAGAATCTCATTGGGTTGAGAAAGTGATGGAATTGATGTGGTTGTATAGTCAGTTAATATGGTTTGGTATTGTTTGCCACTAACTAGGTATGTCATCATTTGACTATCCTCAGACAATTGCAATTGTGAAATTGGTAAGTCGAATGGCTCATATTCTTCTCCGGTCAGTAAAGATAATTGCCGGGCAAATGTTTCATGATCAAACAACCGTTTCTTTTCCTTTGTTAAAGGACTGGCAATTACAAATTCCCTTCCTTCTTTAATACTGTTTCTGTAGATGAGTTGGTTATCAGATGTCCAGGTTTGATCTACCACCATACCATACACCAACTTAGACGTATTGACACCCAGGAGTTTTTCAGCACGTTGATAATCTTCAATTGTAACTGTGGATTTATCAGGTTGACACCCACTTATTGAAAGTAAGATCAACAGCATTATTGGAAAGCTCTTTTTTGTCATAACGGTGAAATTTATTCGTTTGCGATGATATGATTAATTGGTTAAGAATCAAACAGGAATTCTACCAGCGATGTATCTTTGATCAATGAAATATCTCTTATCCGCCTGTCTTTTGTTTTTTTTAAACATTGACTCCAAGGGTCAATATCGGGAAGAGGAAGTAACATTTAATAACGGAGAGGTGACTCTTGCTGGAACCCTTTCATTTCCAACCAAGCCTGTAGAAAAACACAAAGCAATTATTCTCATCAGCGGTAGTGGTCCCCAGGACAGGGATTGTAATTTATTCGGTTTTAAAAGCTTTAAAATATTAGCTGATTTTTTTAATGAAAATGGTTTTGCTGTTTTGCGCTGCGATGACCGGGGTACCGGAAAGTCTTCAGGTCCTTCAGTAATGTTTGGAACGTCTGAGGATTTAGCTGAAGATGTCCATCAGGCATTTCTACTATTAAAGAGTAGGCCTGATATTAACAGTAAAGAAATTGGTTTGTTAGGACACAGCGAAGGTGGAATAATTGCGCCTATGGTTGCCGTTCAAGAGCCGTCTGTTTCATTTATCATTCTAATGGCCGGGTTTGGAGTGAAGGGGGTTGAAGTTACCAGTGCGCAGCAAGCGGCTATTTTGCGTACCTCGGGAATGAGTGAAGAATTTATACAAAGATCAGTGGCCATGAATAGACAGGTGATCGCAAAAATGAATGACCCATCTGTTTCTGAAGCGGAACTTAAACAATTTGTAAAGGAAGAAACCTTAAAGTTGATAGCCTATATGCCTGAAGAAAAGCAAAAGGAAATCAAGGATAAGGAAGTCTATGCCAATATGGCTTCCATTCAGGTAGTTCAGCAATCAAAAAATAATTGGGTAAAATTCTACTTAAACTACGATCCTCTGCCGACATTAAAGCAAGTACGATGCCCGGTTTTGCTTTTATTTGGAGGTTTAGATACGCAGGTAACTGCAGCTCAGAACAGTGAAATTATGATGAATGCGTTGGTCAGCGCTGGAAATAAAAAAGTAGAGTCAGTAACTATTAAAAATGCCAATCATCTTTTTCAGGAAGCAGTAATCGGCAGCCCTGCTGAATATGCTACCTTAAAAAAGGAGTTTGCTCCTGAATTTCTTGATATACTGAAAAAATGGATATCCCAATAACAACCACCAAGATCATCGACTTTGTGATTAAATTGCATTCTTTAATTCCAACCGAATAAATGTCACACGCAAAAGACAACGGAATAGACATTCGAAATAACGGGGCACCTCTTGATTTAAATCTGTTAAAAGGAATCCGTGTAAACAAAAGTGCGGTGGAGCGAAGGTCAGCTACTATGGGTACGAGACGGTCGGTAAAAAAAGAATGGCAGGCCGCATGGTTACTCAAAGCGGTGACCATGATTGATCTCACCACTTTATCCGGTGATGATACTCCGGGTAATGTAATTCGTTTATGCGCCAAAGCCAGACGACCTATACGACAGGATTTGTTGGATAATTTAGGAATGAGTGATGCCAATATCACCGTTGGTGCAGTTTGTGTGTATCACAATATGATTGAAACTGCAATCGAAGCATTGGAGGGCTCACAAATTCCGGTAGCTGCCGTGTCCACGGGATTCCCGGCCGGACAGATCAGTTTAGATCAAAAGCTGGAAGAGATTGAAAAATCGGTAAAAGCTGGCGCCAAAGAAATTGATATAGTAATTAGCAGGGCACATGTATTGAGAGGAGAGTGGAAAGAGTTGTATGAGGAGGTGAAGCTTTTTAGAAAATCTTGTGGCGATGCCCACATGAAAGCTATTCTTGAAACCGGTGACCTAACTACATTAACGAATACAGCACGAGCCAGTGTAGTTTGTATGATGGCAGGTTCTGATTTTATTAAGACAAGCACCGGCAAAGCTTCTGTCAATGCTACACTGCCGGTGAGTCTTGTCATGGTACGTGCTATTCGTGAGTATTATGAAGCAACTGGAATTAAAGTTGGCTTCAAGCCTGCCGGTGGAATTCAAAAAGCCAAACAGGCCCTGGAGTGGTTGATATTAATCAAGGAAGAACTCGGAGACGAATGGTTGACACCCGAACTGTTTCGGTTTGGTGCCAGCAGTTTGTTGGGAGATATCGAACGACAATTGGAACATTTTGTGACGGGACGATATTCGGCATCCTACCGTCATCCAATGGCATAACAAAATTTTATGACAACTAAAGTAAAAGACATTTTTGAAACGATGGAATACGGGCCCGCTCCTGAAAGTTCTTCGGCAGCGAATGAATGGCTCGATAAGCATAACCAAAAGTTTCAACTCTTTATTGACGGGAAATGGCAAACACCCGCTTCATCAAAATATTTTGACAGCGTCAACCCGTCCAATAAAAAGTTTCTTGCGAAAATTTCAAATGCTAATAAGAAGGATGTTGATAAGGCGGTGAAAGCTGCGAAAAAAGCCTTACCCAAATGGGTAAAAGCAGGACCTCATGTTCGTGCACGGTATTTATATGCTATAGCCCGGCAAATTCAAAAGCACTCTCGCTTGTTTGCTGTACTTGAGTCGATGGACAATGGAAAACCAATACGCGAAACACGTGATATTGATATTCCGTTGGTAGCACGCCACTTCTATCACCATGCCGGATGGGCGCAACTACGCGAAACAGAATTGAAAGAATACAAAGAAGTGGGGGTGGTCGGACAAATCATTCCATGGAATTTTCCATTGCTCATGTTGTCATGGAAAATAGCACCCGCGCTGGCGATGGGAAATACGGTGGTATTGAAACCTGCAGAGTTTACTTCGATAACTGCATTACTGTTTGCTGAAATTTGTGATCAGGTTGGATTGCCTCCTGGGGTTGTGAATATAATTACCGGTGCAGGAGAAACCGGAGCCGCGTTGGTTGAACATCCGCAAGTGGATAAGATTGCATTCACCGGATCGACTGATGTGGGACGAATCATTCGCAGGGCTACAGCCGGAACGGGAAAGAAATTGTCATTGGAACTTGGCGGAAAGTCACCGTTCATTGTTTTTGATGATGCAGATATTGACAGTGTGGTGGAAGGTGTGGTGGATGCCATCTGGTTTAACCAGGGGCAGGTATGCTGTGCCGGTTCACGATTGTTGGTTCAGGAATCAATCGCAGAAAAATTGTATGCAAAAATTAAAGCCCGCATGGAGAAACTCCGTGTTGGCAATTCTTTGGATAAGAGTGTGGATATCGGTGCAATAGTAGCACCCGTTCAACTAAAGACGATTGAAAAGTTGGTGAAGCAAGGGATAGCCGAAGGAGGAGATATCTGGCAACCCTCATGGTCATGTCCACAGGACGGATATTTTTATCCACCTACATTATTTACCGATGTGGCACCGTCATCAACTATTGCGCAAGTTGAGATTTTCGGACCGGTATTGGTCGCCATGACATTCCGTACACATCCTGAAGCCATTAAGTTAGCAAACAATACACGGTATGGTTTAGCAGCAAGCATCTGGACAGAGAATATAAATCTGGCGTTGGAGATGGCACCAAAAGTAAAAGCAGGTACGGTGTGGATCAATTGCACGAATGTGTTTGATGCGGCCTCCGGTTTTGGTGGTTATCGCGAATCCGGTTTTGGAAGAGAAGGAGGCAGGGAAGGATTGTTTGAATATGTGAAACTGAAAGCGGATGATCAGTTAACTATTCCAAAGAATTCAGTAAAGAAAGTAGTGATAAAAAAATCGGCATACACTGCAATACCGGAAATTGACCGAACTACCAAGTTATACATTGGTGGAAAGCAGGCAAGACCCGATAGCGGGTATAGTATGCCGGTGATCAGCAAATCAGGTAAGCATATTGGTGAAGTTAGTCTGGGGAACAGAAAAGATATTCGCAATGCAGTAGAAGCGGCTCATGCTGCGGAATCATGGACTGCTATGACGGGTCACGCAAGAGCCCAGGTACTTTATTATATAGCAGAGAACCTCGCTATACGCAAATCGGAATTTGCAAGTCGCCTTTCTCAGATGTTGGGGGTTGCAAAAGCTGTCGCTGAAAAGGAAGTAGCCACGGCAATTGAACGTATCTATTATTATGCGGCACATGCCGATAAATTTGACGGTCGTGTACATCACACTACATCACGAAATGTAACACTGGCAATGCCTGAGGCGGTAGGTGTTATGGGTATAGTGTGTTCTGATCACACTCCGTTATTAGGATTCATTTCTTCGGTACTTCCTGCCATTGCCATGGGAAATAGGGTGGTAGTCATTCCTTCTGAATCAGCTCCATTAAGTGCCACTGATCTTTACCAGGTGTTTGAAACATCTGATGTGCCCGGTGGAGTTATTAACATCGTGACCGGAAAACAAGACGAACTTGCTGAAGTACTTGCCAATCATGATGATGTGGATGGTTTATGGTATTTCGGCACAAAGGAGGGAAGCAGGAAAATAGAATTTGCTGCCGCTGAAAACATGAAACGCGCGTGGGTGAATTTTGGCAAGCAGCGCGATTGGTTTGATAAAGTACAGGCAGAAGGAAATCAGTTTCTACTAAAAGCAACTGAGATCAAAAACATCTGGATTCCATACGGAGAATAATCAGAGTCGCTCGAGTACGGTTTGAATTATTCTATCCACGTCCTTGTGATAATCTTTGCTGTACTCCTGACGAATACGGTTGGCAATAATAGCGCAACATGTGCAACAGGAATGTCCAAGCATTTTCCCCAGTCCGTACAGCGCAGACGTTTCCATTTCAAAATTAGTGATCCGATAATCCTTATGTGAAAACGATTGTAACTTATCGTTGATGTTGGGATCGGTTGGATAGAGGCGTAATGTCCGGGCTTGTGGTCCGTAAAATCCGGTGGCTGTGGCTGTGATGCCTTTCACCATCCCATCACCAAGTTGTTTCAATAATGTTGAATCGCTTTCACAGATGTAGGGAATTGAAAGCCTTTTATTCCAGGAAAGATGCTGACCTATTTTCTCTGCGAGTTCATTTTCAAGTTCATTAAAGGGTAATTGTAATAATAAACCAGTCCATCAAATCCCAGTCCGAATTCAGAAATCACATGAGAGCCAACCGGGATATCGCTTTGCAGCGCACCCGATGTTCCAATCCGAACAATATTTAACTTTCTTTTTTCAGCTTTTGCTTTCCGTGTGGAAGAATCGATGTTAATGGCGGCATCCAGCTCGTTGATAACGATGTCAATATTGTCCGTACCAATTCCGGTTGACATTACTGTGATGCGCTTTCCCTGAAACGTTCCGGTGTGGGTAACAAACTCCCGGTTCTGAATTTGTGTGTCGAGTTTATCAAAATGTTTGCTGATTTGCCTTACCCGATCCTGATCACCGACAACAATGACATTATCGGCAATGTGCTCTTCCCGCACATGAAGATGGTACATACTTCCGTCTTTATTCAGGATGAGATCTGTTTCAGCTAATGGGTTTGACATCTTGCTTGTTTGTTCCTTGAGCCAAATCTATTTTAATTTGTTGGTCATTCAAAAGCTATGAGCCTACATATTGGTGCTAAGTCCGGTGAGATTGCAGAAACGGTTTTGATATCGGGCGACCCGTTGCGCGCAAAGTATGTTACTGAAAAAATGCTAACGGATTCATTTTGTTACAATGAAGTGCGCGGAATGTACGGATACACGGGTACCTATAATGGAAAGCGTGTTTCAGTTCAGGGCACAGGGATGGGCATACCATCCACTGCCATTTATGTGCATGAGCTCATTCACGAGTACGGAGTTAAAAAAATCATTCGCATCGGCACGTGTGGAGCAATACAGCCCGAACTTGAATTGGGACAGATTGTAATAGCCGATGGATCGTACACCGATTCGGCAACGCATTTGCAAAATTTTAGAACGATGGACCTGCCAGCTATTGCTGATGAAAAGTTATTAAGTCAAGCCGTTGAAGTAGCCAAAAAGGACAAAATTTCAATCAAGGTTGGGAAGATATTCAGTACGGATACCTTTTATCATGATAATGGAAATCGATGGGAGAGGTGGACCAATAATGGAGTATTGGGAGTGGAGATGGAATCCAGTATGTTGTATGCACTAGCGTCAAAGCATAGTCTTCAGGCACTAACCATCCTTACCGTAAGCGATAATATAATTACGAAGACCTATGCATCGTCCAAAGACCGTGAACAGGCAAGTTTGGCAATGATGAGACTGGCCTTGGAGATTGTTTAACAGTACTTTCTTAATTTTAATGACCAAAACTATTGAGGCTTTGCTTCTGGCTTTACTTAATTAATTTATCAAATGAATTATCGATCAACGAGAGTTCTGAAGGCGCTAATATTCCTACTGCTCATTTCTTTTCTGTTTAAATGCAGCAATAAGAAGGAACACCGGAGACCTAATGTAATCTTCATCGCCATCGATGACCTTCGACCTGAACTGGGATGTTATGGCAACGAGGAAATCATCACTCCGAATTTTGACCGGCTGGCCAGTGAAGGAATGCTCTTTACAAAAGCCTATTGCCAGGTAGCCGTATGTGCTCCGTCACGGGCAAGCATTATGACAGGCCTGCGGCCGGACTCCTCACGGGTGTGGGTGTTGGGTGATTCGTTTAGAAAAAATATGCCTGATGTTGTTACCATTCCACAGCATTTTAAAAAGTTCGGATACCATACCGTTTCTATAGGCAAGATATTTCACAACCACATGCCGGATTCTGTTTCTTTTGACGAGCCTGACCTGCGACCAGCCGAATACAGCACTCCGGATATGGTAGATCGGGATGCAGAATCCTTTTATTATGATGATGAAATCAAAAAGGAACATGCACTTGTGAGGGAGGAGCGAATAAAGAAAAATCCTAACCGTGCCCGATACGGTGGTGGATGGGCGTACGGACGATCGGTAGAAATTGCCGATGCGAAGGATGATGAATTATATGATGGGGCGCAAACGGTTTTAGCAATTGAGAAGTTAAAAGAATTGAAAGACAAGGATGAACCGTTCTTTCTTGCCCTTGGATATTATCGTCCACATCTCCCGTTTGTGGCTCCTAAAAAATATTGGGATCTCTATGATCCGGAAAAGTTATCAATGCCTTCTAATAATTATCAACCAAAGGATGCGCCTGTCATGGCTATAAATACTCCTTATGAACTTACGGGATGTTACGATCTTGAATATGTAAAGCATCCCACGATTTCCAGCTTGTCGCCTGACAGTGCTCGACTTCTGAGACATGGGTATTATGCATCGGTGAGTTATGTGGATGCATTGCTTGGCAAACTCATGGATGCGATCAAAGAAATGAAGTTGGATGACAATACTATCATTGTGGTGTGGGGAGACCACGGTTGGAAATTGGGTGAACACAACGGCTGGAGTAAGATGACCAATTATGAAATTGACATACGCGTGCCTCTTATTGTAAAGGCTCCCGGAATTTCTCCTAAAGGAAAATCGAATGGATTGGTTGAACTGGTTGATGTGTACTCTACACTATGTGATCTGGCAGGCATTGATATTCCTACCTACTTGCAGGGAACAAGTTTTAAACCCTTGTTGGAAAATCCAGATCGTGAATGGAAGTCCGCAGCGTTCAGTCAATTCCAACGGAGGCCAAGAGAATCAATTGATGGACAAAACTACATGGGCTATTCCATGATCACCGACAGGTATCATTATGTGGAATGGTATGGGTGGGATCAAACGAACAAGGAAGTATTGGATTTTGCAGCAACTGAATTATATGATCTGCAAAACGATCCTGAGGAAAATACCAACATGGCGAACCAAATCGATAAGAAAGAGTTACTTGATCAGCTTTCGAAACAATTGAAAAGAGGCTGGAAGAATGCACAACCAAATATTA
>JAAUQD010000199.1 GCA_012032815.1 Flammeovirgaceae bacterium | reverse complement strand
TCGACTATATCTATTTAAATAAAGGACGAACACTTTCAGATACGTCCTACCCTGACCGAACGATTAGTTCATCACTAACATCTCCATTTAGCGGGTATTGGGCAATACCCGTTCGCCACTACTTTGTCAACCCCGGAGCACAAGTGGGTACGCCATCTTTTGAGATATATAATCTACGCGTTGGCAACAATCAGCCATTGAACTATTTCTCCTATAGTGAGATAAACCAGTATAAGGATGGAGTTGAATCTAAATCTTTTCATCTTTTGGATAGCGCAGAAGACGTGGGAGGTTCATTAAATGGGCTTGAACGTAGAAATGTAGCCCTCACAACCGTGCCTGATGTATCTTTTTTTAATCCGACTTCTGATTCCATACATGTTGATATTAAAGTGGGACTCTCCACCAAAGACAATGTACCTCCGTCAGGTCAAGGCGATTATGACCCAGCGATTTATAATCCCATTGATTTCAGACATAATGATACGATACGAGCAACATACTCCCTATCCAATTATTATGCATATGATGATGGTGGTGCTGAATATGGCGCAGCTTTGAATCAGTCTGGCTCAAGAGTAGCTTATTTATTTGAAATGCGGACAACCGATGCCGATACACTTATTGCCGTTGATATTTATTTTCCAAAGTTTGGTGACGAAAGTGCTCAGAATATTTTACTTCAAATACTTTCCAACTTAAATGATGAACCAAGCTCAATTCTCCATCAACAACTTGTGCCCGTTCAGCGTACTGGTCTCAACAAGTTTGTGCGAATTCCTTTATTAAAAACAATTACCATCCAATCCCAGTTCTATATCGGATGGCAGCAACTTTCGTTTGCTGTGATTGCCGTTGGGCTTGACAAGAATAGTAACTCCAGCGATCGGATTTATTTCAATACAAGTAATGTTTGGGTACAGGATGTTGCACTGGCAGGCAGTCTCATGATTCGTCCGGTTTTTGGCGAAGGTGATGGAATAATCAGCGGACTGGAAGATAGAACGCCAGACATGGGACCGTATCCAAACCCAACTTCGGACAAATTTTATCTTGCCCGCGATGCAAAAAATATTTCTGTTTATGACTTTGCCGGCAGGGCAATTGATTTATTCTTTTCTGAAGAAGAAGACCGGATAATGATCAAATTACAAAATCCATCTTCGGGCGTTTATATTCTCCGTTATCTACAAAATGGCAAAGTAAAAACCTCGCGACTACTTGTTAGTCCAGACCAACGATAAATACTTCAATCGGGTTTGAAGCAAAACTTATTGCAAAGATTATCAAGGCGATCCATCCCAGAATAACACGATTTGAATCCAGCGGTTCTTCAATAGCAGAGGGAGGATGTTGAATACCGATAAACCGCCCAATGATTACCGTGAAAAGCAGCCAGCCGGTATATCCTTTGACGGTGGGGAAAAGAAATAAAAAAAACATATTGAACCACGAACAATCCTACTGCATACATCAACGTATCTCGCCTGGAAAGGCGTAATCCATAAAAACTGAAGTACACTATCAGAATATAAAGAGGAATCTTCCAAAATAAGGTATCGGGCGATTCGCTGGGATGAACAAAACCAAGGCCCGCATAAAACATAAATAGAATAAACGCTACGGTAGCAATCTTTTTGTGACCTTCAAATCCGAACAGGCCGTAGACTACATGACCCCCGTCCAGCTGACCTATGGGCAACAGATTAATGCTGGTGAATACCAACGAAAGAAACCCCGCAAATAAATACGGGTAATGCATGAGTTCATGCGGGTTTGGAATTCGTGAGGGGTCACCAATAAATTTTTCAAAAAAACGAAGAGTAAATTTTTTCCTATCGTCACATCAATAACACCCTCGGGCATCGTAAGCGGATCATACACAAACATGGCATAGTCAAGGCCATATTGTTCGTACTCAGGATGGAACTGAAAAACATATTCAGGAGGCGGAAGATGAGTGAAACCATAAAGAAGCACACCGATGGTAACTACAAAGCCGGCCAGTGGGCCAGCGATACCTACATCAAAATTCTGTTTTTTGGAGTGAATGCGTTCCCGTATCCGAATCAGCGCACCTAATGTACCCAACGAAAGATTGATTGGTGGAAGTGGAATAAAATAAGGAAGGGACGTATTGATCCGATAGTGCCGTGCAGTAAAGTAGTGACCAAACTCGTGAGCGGCAAGGATAAGCAGGAAGGGCACCGAGTAATGCATTCCATTGTAAAAATCAATCATGGTGAAGTCAGAAAAGAATACGGACTTACCATAAACCCATTCGGCTCCAGCTAGTGTTGTTGTTACAAACGTGAGGATAAACAGACCTGCATGCGTACCTATAATCTTGAGAGCTGATTTCATGCAAACAAAGAAAAAATCATGTCAGGCTGTTGAACGTGAAAGGTATGTAAACCAAGTTGACTCGCTCCCTCAAGATTAATCAAACTATCATCGAGGAACAAGGTTTGATTTGCTTCGAGCTTATTATCATTTAGAATAGACAGGTAGATTGCAGCCTCTGGCTTACGTTGATGTACAAGGTGAGATAAGTATACTTTTTCACAAACTTCATCCAGTGAATCATGGCCTGTGGTTTCTTTTAATATCGTGTTGAATTTTTTTAAATGAATGCCGTTGGTATTACTTAGTATAAATGTTCTGTATTTCTGTTTAAGCGTATTGAGTAACTCGATTCGAATCACTGGAATATCGAGTAACATGGCATTCCATGCTTCGTCAATCTTCTCATTTTCACATTCTATCTCAAGGTATTGACGAATATTTTCGCGGAAGCGTGAATCAGAGATTAATCCCTTTTCGAAATCATCCATAAAATGAGCGGTAGCCAGTTTCTTCTCCATGTCGGATGGGTTGGTCTTTGAAAGCTCAGCAAAGCGTTCAATTGTTTTTTGAACAGACAGGTTTATGATTACACCTCCCAGATCAAAGATCAGGTTTTTAATATTTTCTTTTTCCAGATTTATTTCTTGAGGTGTACCCAACTATACGCTACGTCAAATGGGTTATAAAAGTGGGCCCTGCTGGGATCGAACCAGCGACCACCTGATTATGAGTCAGGTGCTCTAACCGTCTGAGCTAAGGGCCCTTATTTGAGGGTGCAATTTTACAGATT
>JAAUQD010000198.1 GCA_012032815.1 Flammeovirgaceae bacterium | reverse complement strand
TTCGTTGTCCAAATACCATGAAAGTTTATATTCGTGACCTCTATGATCCGTTTGCTTTCTTCGCTGGGGGGGAGCATGGTGGAATTAATGTAATTGACCTGGCAAACTATGCAACCTGCTCATTTATCGAAACTCAGGATTTAGGTAGGACTCGTCAAAAGGGTTACTTTGAGGTACTTGGCCGAATAGATAACTCAGATATAAGGGGGTGTAATCTTATGGTTGAATAACTGAATTAATCGTTAAAATGACATTTATACCTGTTATATTTGCTTCTAATTGAAAGATTTATACTTTTGTTAATACCAAAGTTAAAACCATGAAGAGAATTTTAGCCATTATCGCCCTTGTTGCCTTTGTTTCGGGTTGCAGTCAGTATACTTGCGCCACTTACAGCAAGAAGGATGTGAAGAAAAATACGGTGGAAAATAAGATCTGATTTTACAGGTACTTTTTCACATCGTTAACACCTACTGAATCTTCACTCATAATAATCAATCGTTCGACTACGTTTCGTAGTTCTCTTATATTCCCTGTCCATTTGTACTTTTGAAGTTCATCCAGGGCTTTCTTGTCAAATTTTTTGGGCTTCGTACCCTGTTCTTCTGCAATATCCAATGAAAACTTGTCTACCAGCAAGGGAATATCCTCCATTCGTTCACTCAAAGCCGGAACTTTTATAAGAATGACACAGAGGCGGTGATAGAGATCTTCGCGAAACCTGTTCGCTGAGATTTCATTCTTCAAATCTTTATTTGTAGCAGCTACAACACGTACATTGACTGATATATCTTTATCACCTCCAACACGTGAAATTTTATTCTCCTGAAGCGCCCTGAGAACCTTCGCCTGTGCTGAAGCACTCATATCACCCACTTCATCCAGAAACAAGGTTCCTCCTTCTGCCTGTTCAAATTTTCCAAGTCGCTGCCGAACCGCAGAAGTGAAAGCACCCTTTTCATGACCAAACAATTCACTTTCTATAAGCTCAGAGGGAATGGCAGCGCAATTCACTTCGATGAATGGACCACCTGATCTGGCACTTTTCTCATGGAGCCATCGGGCTACCAGTTCCTTGCCTGAGCCATTGGGTCCTGTAATAAGAACACGCGCTTCACTGGGTCCAACTTTTTCGATAATCTCCTTTACTTCCTGAATCTTTTTAGATTCTCCGATCATTTCGAATTTACGTGAAACTTTTTTTCGTAATGATTTCGTTTCCTGAACCAGTGATGTTTTATCCAGCGCGTTGCGCAGGGTAATCAAAAGTCGGTTGAGGTCTGGTGGTTTCTGTAAAAAGTCATAAGCTCCTAATTTGGTGGCATCAACCGCCATCTCAGTTGACCCATGAGCTGAGATCATAATGAAAGTAGTTCCAACGCCTGCTTCTTTCGCTTTTTGCAGAACTTCCATGCCATCCATTTTTGGCATTTTCACATCACAAAATGTAACATCAAAATCTCCGGATTTCAGTTTGGCCAATCCTTCTACACCATCCCTGGCCTCTTCAACTTCCAGATGTAATTCTTTTTGCTCATTCAGAATATCTTTTAGTACTGCCCTGATACTTGCTTCGTCTTCAATAATTAATACTCTTGGCATAATGGTTAGTAAATAAAAAAATGCAAGCCTGTAAGCCGGATTCTGTTCCCCAACAAGTGGGGTCCTTATCATTTATCTGGTCCTTACGTTACCGTAAGAATCTAGCGACCTACCCATCACGTATGCCTAAGCATCAGCGAGCAACCCGTGACCTATTTGATCTTTCAACTCGTAAGGTTTGCCTGGCCTTTGATGTCACCATCAAAGCGGTGGGCTCTTACTCCACCTTTTCACCTTTCCCCGACAAATCGGGGTAGTTTATTTTCTGTGGCACTATCTGTTACCCCGACAAGTCGGGATACCTTCCCGTTAAGAAGTACGATGCTCTGCGTTGTCCGGACTTTCCTCCCCGATAAATCGGAGCGATAAGACAGCTTGCATTTATGCAAAAATAACAGGATAAGGATACAATTGGTTGCTTAAAGCAAATTTGGTGACCGATTTAATGAACATCAGCCCCCGTCAATTTCAATTCGTATTGATCAGCCAGGTTTGCCACCTCCTGAATCATCTCTTTTAAGGTTTCTTCTTTAATGCCATCCAAAGAAGCTACGGCCTCGATTTGTAAGAAGTTCTCTTCGATCTTGAATCTGCAATAATTGAAATGGGTAGTTTGCTCTAATAAAGGTTTCAGGTTAATCCCATCATTAAAATCTGTAATCTTTGAGCTTAGCGTAATAAGCTTGCGTTTATAAAGTTCATTCTCCCGTACTGTGCCAATAACGGTCTGGAAGCGGCTGCTGGTAACAGGAACAATTATTACAGAGTGATCGGTATCGTAGGCAATGTATTGGCCACCGATTTGATCTGCGTATTTCCTAATAAAGCTGGTAAGATTCATTGTTTTGGAGTTTTTTTGGAAAACTAAGATACGTAATTTAAAAATACAATAAATACCCTCGCACTTTACCCTGTGAGAATTCCAGAGTTGGCCCGGGTATTTTAATCATGTTGGCAAAGAAGATAAGCGTATTAATAGCTTTTGATTTTGATTTGATGCCCGTTAAGTCTACATCAAGAGAAATATAAAATTGCCGGTAGGGCATAAACCCGTTTTGAATATTAGAAGCATCGTCAGCATTGACCATTTCTTCAGCACCATAACCCACAGCAAGATTGAGCCATTTAGGAAAGCGGATAAATTTATCCATATCTGCAGAAAGCCAATTCGTCTGTCCGTTGTAATCCTTAACCATTTCTTCCAGCAGATTGCTTCCCAACAAATCAGGGTTGTATTGTGGATATTCAGTTCGGTGAAATGAATATTTTGGATGAAGGCGAATCTCTTTCCAAAGTAGTTTTTGACTAATGTACAGTCCTGATCCGATTGCATTGGCCGTCAGATCAGATGCTGATGCTCCGTACTCGCTGGAAAAACCATCAAATATTTCGATTGATGATATGACTCCAAATCCTACAAGCGTGCCAATCCAGTCTGATTTTTTTTCCGGAAGATTGGACCACTGAAAGGCCCGTGAAATCATGTGGCTCAGCTGAAAAGTTGAATACATGTGACCAACTTTATCTACCTGTTTCCATTCTTTCGAATCATTAAAAAAATGAAAAGACGATCGATCAAAAT
>JAAUQD010000016.1 GCA_012032815.1 Flammeovirgaceae bacterium | reverse complement strand
CCCAAAACAACGGGTACACCCAGGTAGCAATCCTTATTCCATACTCTCCATCCAAACGAATACAAACCGGAAGAATTCTTTTTGGTCGCGCACAATCGATTCCACCATTTGAGCAGCAGCCGATCCGGGCGCATACCAGGCTGACGTACCCATAAGTTTAACAAGTTCACCTCCCCCGACCTTTGTGCGCTCGATAATCGCATTTAGTTTTTCTTCAGGCATCAACTCAGTTACAGGAATTCCAGAAACAGTGGTATAGCGTGGTAACGGTACCATGGTATCGCCATGGCCACCTAATAACATAGCCTGAATATCTTTAGGCGAAACGTTCAAGGCTTCAGCAATGAAAGCCCGATATCTCGCAGTGTCCAGAATACCAGCCATACCCATTAGCTTAGCGCGTGGCAACTTAGAAGTAATGTGAGCCTGATAGGTCATTACATCCAATGGATTAGAAACAACAATAATGATTGCCTCCGGAGAATGTTTGATGATATTTTCAGTGACCGATTTAACAATCCCCGCATTGGTGCCAATCAAATCATCCCGGCTCATACCCGGCTTACGAGGGAGGCCGGAAGTGATTACGACAACTTCAGAACCTGAAGATTTTGAATAATCATTAGTCGCTCCAATGGTGCGAGTATCATAAAGATTGATTGGTGCTTTTTGCCATATATCCAGCGATTTTCCTTCCGCCAAGCCTTCCTTGATGTCCAGAAGAACTACTTCATTTGCAATTTCACGATACGCTAAAACGTCAGCGCAGGTAGCTCCTACATTTCCGGCTCCAACTACAGTTACTTTCATGTTGATTGATTTATTTGCTAATTAATGATGTGCAATTTATTAATCAGGGAAGGAAAGAAAAAATTTTGTGAGACATATTAAGCTTCTTATAGATCTTAATCCGATAGGGTCAGCGATATTACATTTAAAGTTGAGGGTTTAACCCTGAACCGATGGTCTATCCGGTGACCTACCACCCAGGCTATAATTCCACCTGATTCCACGACTGTAATTTTCTGCTTATCAGGAATTGAGATTTTTTGATCAATTAGAAAATCACTCAGCTTCTTTGATTGATTCATTCCCAACGGCTGAAAAGAATCTCCCGGCTGCCAACTTCGCCACGTCAGTGGAAATGTAAGTGCATCTAAATCGAGAAACTCAATGCCGGCCTGATAGCTAACCTTGTCTTTTGGAATTTGTTTCAACGTCAATCTCATGCCTCCCAATATTGCCTCACCTTCATCCTGACCAATTTCAGATTTTATAAAGCTGGTCTCTTTCTTAACAATCAAAAAAACATCACGATCAACGATGAGTTCAAAATCACTTACAGGGAACTTCGCCCCTGTGTGGTTCATACTATTAATTATATTGTCGCACTGTTCCGAATTAAAACCATACGATCTAATCAATTCAAATAACAATGGTTGTGTAAATTCTGGATATACTGTAAGTAAGCTTTTCGAAATAGAAAGCCCTTCCTTTTCATACCTAAAATATTGATCTCGCAACTCTGATAATTTTTGGTTGTATACGAACCGTTGCAGTTCTTTTCTTGAAGTTACCCGAAGTACAGTTTCTTCAAGTGAAGGATTCACTTCCTTGAGCTTGGGTACTATCTGGTGCCTTACAAAATTTCGTTGATAATCATCCGTCACATTGGATGAATCCTGGCGCCATATAACTTCCCGAGAACGGGCATACTCCTCCAGTTCTTTTCGGGTAAATATCATCAGCGGCCTGATTATTTTTTCATTTTGAACGTGGATACCCTGACCTGTCAATCCGGTCCGGGCGAAGTTCAAAATCTGAGTTTCAATAGAATCATTCAGGTGGTGAGCTGTCGCTATCTTTTCAGCATGACGCTCAATGGTTAATAGGTCAAACCATTCATAACGCAATGCTCGCGCGGCCATCTGGATTGATAATCCGTTTGCAGTGGCATAGTTATTGGTATCCATGCGTTTAGAATGAACAACAATATTCCTTTTATCACAGAAGTTTTTAATGAATTCCTCATCACCATCCGATTCTTGTCCACGCAATTGAAAATTACAATGAGCAATTTCAATGTCAAACCCAGATTCTAAAAATAAGTCCACCATGACCATGGAGTCAAGACCGCCACTTACCGCCAACAGAGCTGGCTTGCCCGGTGATATCAATTTCTTCTGTTCAATATGTCGGATGAATCTTTTGAGCACGGGAGCAAAGATAAATATCTATTTTTGAGGCTATTCAATTATGATTAACAGATTACTACTCATAAGCCTGATTCTTCTTTTTCAGGTAACTGCAATTGCTCAAAAGCGGGTTAAGCTTAAGAGCGCGGATACGATGCGTGGAGGCACTGAAAACAATGAGCGATTTGATTGGGTGATTGGAAATGTTGTGTTTGTTCAAAACCAAACCACAATTTATTGTGATTCCGCAATTTTCCATCGCTCAAAAAATCAGATTGAAGCTTTTGGTAAAATACGAATTCAGGATGGTGACTCCGTGTCGGTAACCGCATCAAAGCTAAATTACGATGGCGACAAAAAGATAGCTTACCTGAGAAAAAACGTAATCTTCGACAAATTAAAAACAGCGACACTGTACACAGATTTTCTTGATTTTGATCGTGTTAAAAATGTTGCTACCTATTTTAATGGAGGGAAGGTTGTAGACAGCACAAATACACTCACTAGTAAGAAGGGGTATTACAATGTAAATACCAATATGGCCTCCTTTAAAAAGGACGTAAATGGAGTCAATAAAGACTACGAACTTACCTCCGATACGCTTCAATATAACACACGATCAAAAGTCATTTACTTCCAGGCTTTCACTACGCTAAAAGATAAGGAGGGTGGAGTTGCCTATTATCAGAACGGATATTATGACACCACTAAAAAACTTTCCACACTAAGTCAGGGTGAAATTGAAACCGAATCCTACAAACTCAAGGGAGACGCTTATTTTATTGATGATAAAGTAAAAATGTATAAAGCCCGGGGTCGTGTTGCTATGACCAGCAAAGAAGAAAACCTGGTTGTGTTTGGTGACGCTGGTGATTACGACAAGGAACACGGAGTAACAAAAGTTTATGGGAATGCTTATCTGACGAAAATCGCAGACAATGGTGACTCTTTATTTTTATCTGCCGACACATTGGTGTCAATTGAAAATGAAGATCCCAGCAAGAAGAGAATGTTGGCATATAACAATGTGCTCATTTATAAATCTGATCTGCAAGGCACTGCAGACTCCTTATCTTATTCTCCGTCCGACTCAACACTCTACTTTTACAACAATCCGGTATTGTGGTCTGAAGAAAATCAGATGTCTGCAGACTCCGTATGGATACAACTTAGCCAAGGATCAATTGATAAACTTTTTATGGTAATGAATGCGTTTGTCATTGCTGAAGATACCTTGAAGAATTTCAATCAGATTAAAGGAAGGAAAATGGTTGCAAATTTTAAAGACGATCAAATTCACCATGTAGATGTTCAGGGAAATGGGGAGAGCCTTTACTTCGCGATCGAAGAAGCAGAAGCAGAGACCGAAGATGCTACTATACGCATACTCGCCACGGTAGGTATGAACAAAATCATTTGTAGCAATATGAAGATTAACTTCCTTGACGGAAAACTGAATAACATCAGTTTTTACGTCAACCCCGATGCCTCTTTTATACCGCCACACGAACTAAATAAGGAGGATCAGGAGCTAAGGGGGTTCATTTGGCGGGGAGAAGAACGGCCTACACGTAGTCAGGTTGTTAAACAATAGGCCTTAAAAAGCGGTCTTTGCAACGACTCTTACCCTTAATTATTGTATTTAAATTCCCTTTTAATCTAAATTCCATTGGTTTTCATAACTGTTTCGGGTATATTTTCACTTGAAATAGTGTGTCCATATGATCCGAGTCCTGCTGATTGGTCTACTGCTTTGCTTAAGCAATAATACCTTCAGCCAGAGTTTTGAACTGGTTGAGAAGACGGACTATCTCCACACTACAATAAGTGAGGTATTCCAAATACCTATTAGAATCAGAAATAAATCTGATAAGGCACAATTCTTTATCATAAGAAAAGTAAGCAGTGATTTAGGAGCAACACAAAAAGGATATTTTTGTCTTGACCAGAATTGTCTTGAGCCATCTATTGAAGAGTTTTCAAAACGGATCGAACCCGGTGAGACATTGGAAAAACTTTACTACACACTGGAAACGGGCATCATTACCGGTCAAAATCACTTTAAATTTGAAGTTTTTATAAAAGGGCAACCCTCTACGATTGTTGAATATCCGGTTAACCTTTCTATTGAAGAGCGGGGCTCTAAAACATTTGTCTTTCAATCAAAGGATATAAAAATCAGAGACGTATATCCGAACCCCGTCAATGATTACGCTTATCTGGATTATCAGCTCTATAATGAATCTGCCAAAGCTAAGGTAGTCGTTTACAATATTCTTGGTCGTGAAATGGGCGACTACGATCTTTCTCTTTACGAATTTAAGGTAAAGATTCAAGCCGAGGAGTTAGCATCCGGAGTTTACTTTTACACAATATACCTGGACAATGTGGCTATTGTCACCCGCAAAATGATTGTTAGAAAATAGTTTATTGCCCCTCCCCTTTTTCTAAAATTGACAATTCTTCAAGCTTCCGTATATTTGCAGGCTTATGCAAGATCAAGTGTGGGGAAAATTGCTTTTGGGGGTCATGATGGCACTTTTTATCAGTTCCTGCAGCAATTTTAAGAAAATAGAAAAAAACGAAGATTGGCGGGTAAAGTATGAGGCAGCCCTTAATTATTACAATAAGAAGGACTATTACAGGGCCGCCATTCTGTTTGAACAAATCAGGCCTATTGTACGAGGCCTACCGGAGGGTGAAAAAGTGGAATTTTATTTGGCCTATTGTCAGTATAATGAAAGAACCTATTTATTGGCATCCAATCAGTTTAGGGTTTTATGAAACCTATAGAAGAAGCTCTTTAGCAGAGGAAGCACAATTTATGTACGCTTATTCACTTTACGTTTCATCTCCTGCCTACAGTCTTGATCAGCAAAGCAGCATAGAGGCTATGAATGCAATGCAGACTTTTATTAACCAATATCCAAGAAGTAAGTACCTGGATCAGGCTGTTAATGTTATTGAAGACACCCAGGTGAAACTCGAAAGAAAAGGATATGAAAATGCGAAGCTGTATCTCAAATTAAAAAGCTATAAAGCGGCTATTCTAAGTTTCGATAATTTCAAAAGCAGTTTCCCTGATTCAGAATACCTTGAAGAATTATCCTTTTTGAAAGTTGAGGCACAGTTTAGATTTGCTGAACAAAGTTTTCTCAATTTGCAAAATGAGCGGTATTCACTGGTAGTTGAGTTCTATCATGATTTTGTTGACAATTTTCCTAAAAGCTTATACATAAAAGACGCAGAAAAGTACTATCAGAATAGTGTAGAGAAAATAAATAAACTAAAAACTAATAATTCATAACATGGCTGTTCAATCATCAATTATTACTCGGGATATCGAGAATATCGCACAAGGGTCTGGAAACATCTACGAAAGCGTAGTGATCATTTCCAGCCGTGCAAAGCAAATTGCTGTTAATATTAAAGAAGAACTCAATAGTAAGCTCGCTGAGTTTGCAACTACGGTTGACAACCTTGAAGAAGTTTTTGAAAACAGGGAACAAATTGAGATTTCAAGATTTTATGAGCGCATGCCCAAACCCACTACAACCGCCACGGAAGAGTTTCTTGAAGGTAAGATAGTGCATAGAATGCGTTCATCAGAAGAAACCGTAAAAGAGCAGGAGTAATGTCATGCTCAAGGGTAAGAAAATAATACTAGGTATTTCCGGAAGTATAGCCGCTTATAAAGCTGCCCTTCTTACCCGATTGTTAATAAAAAATGAGGCGGAAGTGCAGGTTGTAATGACCCCTTCTGCTTTAGATTTTATTACACCACTTACCTTATCCACACTTTCCAAAAAACCTGTCCTCACAGAGTTTACTAAAAACAAAGAAGGAGAATGGAATAATCATGTTAATCTGGGCATCTGGGCAGATGCCCTAGTCATTGCTCCCGCTAGTGCCAATACGTTGGCTAAGATGAATCATGGAATTTGTGATAACCTGTTACTGGCAGCATTTCTTTCTGCAAAATGTCCCGTCTTTTTTGCCCCGGCAATGGATTTGGACATGTGGCAGCATGATGCCACGCAGGAAAATGTCACAATGTTGCGATCCAGAGGAAGCATAATGATCAAACCTGGATATGGTGAATTAGCCAGCGGACTGATTGGTGATGGGCGTATGGCCGAGCCTGAGGAAATAGTAAATCACCTATCCTTATTTTTTCAGCGAAGCACATTGCTCAAAGGGAAAAGTGTTTTGGTAACAGCAGGCCCTACGCATGAAGCCATTGACCCCGTTCGCTTTATCAGTAATCATTCCACAGGTAAAATGGGATATGCTATTGCCGGGGCATTGGCCAATTGTGGTGCTGATGTACAATTGGTTTCTGGTCCCACTTCGTTGGTTGTTGATCATCCAAACATTACTTTACAACGGGTAACGTCAGCTGAAGAAATGTACAAGAATTGTATTTCACGTTTTCCGACTATGGACTTTGCGGTACTGGCTGCTGCAGTTGCTGACTACAAGCCAAATGAAGTCAGTAACCAAAAGATAAAGAAATCTGATGCCCCTTTATCCATATCACTTTCACGTACACCCGATATTGCATTGGAGCTTGGCAAAATGAAAAAGGCGAACCAATTTATTGTAGGATTTGCCCTTGAAACTGAAAATGAGTTGAAGAACGCCCAAAAGAAACTGGTCGACAAAAATTTTGACTTAATCGTGCTTAACTCATTAAATGATAGCGGTGCCGGGTTTGGGCATGACACCAATAAAATTACTCTGTTAACTAAAGAGAATAAAACAAAGAACTTTTCGTTGAAAAGTAAAACCGATGTTGCCAATGACATTGTTGACGCCATGCTGGAAGAGGTTCATGCATAGACTGATCATACTTTTTGTTTTTATTTCTTCAAACACATTGGCGCAAGAGCTGTTTTGTGTTGTTCGGGTGAATGCCGAACAAATTTCCACCAGTGATCGGGGTATTTTTACCGACATGGAGCGTTCATTTGCAAATTTTTTAAATACCCGGAAATGGACCGGTGATACTTTTAAAAATCATGAAAAAATTCAATGCAATGTTCTGGTTACGATTACTAAAATGCCCTCTATCGGAAATTTTGCGGCCAATGTTCAAATCACTTCAGCACGCCCTGTTTTCAATTCAAATTATGAATCGGTATTACTGAATTTTGCAGATCGGGACTGGGAGTTTGAATACATTGAATCACTCCCACTCGAATACAATGACAATACGTACCTGACCAACCTGACATCCATGTTGGCGTTTTATGCTTACATTATCATTGGACTAGACTACGATTCGTACAGCGATCTTGGAGGCAATCCCTACTTTCAAAAAGCCCTGGTAGTTGCCACAAATGCACAACCCGCCAATAGGCCCGGGTGGCAAAGTTTCGGAAATAACAGAAGCCGGTATGCGCTAATTCAGGATATCATTAACCCACAGTTGGTTGACCTTAGACACAATACGTACAATTACCATAGACTCGCCCTGGATAATTTCAATTCAAAGCCCGATGAAAGTCGTGAGATTGTGCTTGGAGTTATAAAATCAATTCAAAGAGCCTGGGCAGTGTTTCCAACCTCAGTATTGATTGTTACCTTTTTCGATTCAAAGTCTGGAGAAATTGCCAACATATTTTCTAAAGGCGATCTTACAACCCGAAGAGAGGCATACGATATTCTAACCAATATCGACCCAAAGCGGACTGTGTATCAAAACATCATTTCAAATTAGAATTCTCATTTGGTATTTTTTATACCCTCTTTTCTCTGTTTTTGGTTATTCCATCTAAATTGCGTCACGTCTTTTCAGGAATGACAGCATGCTGGTAAAACTTATCATAAAAAATTATGCATTGATTGAGGACTTGGAAATGAGTCCCTCAAGCCGACTAACCGTCATTACAGGAGAAACAGGGGCAGGAAAATCCATCATGCTAGGAGCAGTGGGTTTATTACTTGGCGAACGTGCTGATACAAAAGTATTGCTGAACGAAAAGGACAAATGCATTATAGAAGGTACTTTTTCTATCTCCAATTATCACCTGGTGCCATTGTTTGATGAAGAGAACCTTGACTATGAAGAGTCTACCCTCATACGAAGAGAAATAAACATCAATGGAAAAAGCCGTGCCTTCATTAACGACACCCCAGTAACACTGGATGTTTTGAGAAAAATCGGAGGCCGGTTAATGGACATCCATTCACAACACGAAACACTGGATCTGGCATCACGTTCCTTTCAACTTCAAATCATTGACGCCTTCTCCCAAAATGAAAAAGAACGAAAGGATTATACAAAGTCGTGGAGTTCTTACCTGAAAGTTAAAAATGAGTATGAGGTACTGTTAAAGGAGTCTAATTCTCTAAAAAAAGAAGCAGAGTATGTTAACTTTCAATTGGATGAATTAACCAAACTGAATCTTAAAGAAGGCGAACTTAATGAAATGGAAAGTGAGATTAAGATTCTTGAACATGGGGAGGAGATAAAAGCCCGGTTTAATTTAGCCCTCGAAAACCTTACCCGGTCTGAGTATTCTGCCGAATCGATTCTAAAAGAAATAAGAAGTCATATCAATGCAATTTCTTCCTATGCCTCTTCTTACCAAACACTTGCTGACAGAATTGACAGCCTATCGGTGGAACTCCAGGATATTATTTCCGAAATCGAAAAAGAGGATGATCGTGTTGAATTCGATCCAAAAAGAATCGAATTGGTGAAGGAAAGGCTAGATTTGATCTACACCCTACTTCAGAAACATCGCTTGCAAACGGATAAAGATCTGCTACTTCTGATGAATGAGTTGCAAACTAAAGCAGATAAAACCATAAACCTTGATACTGAATTAGAGCGATTAAAAAGCAATTTAGCAAGTCAGGAAAAGGAATTACAAGCACAGGCTAAGCGGTTAAGCCAATCCCGCAAAAAATCATTTGGTCCATTGAGTACAAAATTAACCGACCTTCTTATTCAATTGGTATACCCCATGCTCAAATTAAGATTGAGAACGACATTGTTGAAGCGGGACCGCGAGGATATGACTCCGTGGAGATCTTATTCAGTGCCAATAAGGGAGTAAATCCTCAAACCCTGCAGCAAGTAGCTTCCGGTGGAGAGTTTGCCCGGTTAATGTTTAGCGTCAAATTTATTATGGCTGAAACAATTTCACTGCCTACTTTAATTCTGGATGAAATTGATAGTGGAGTTTCAGGGCAGATAGCATTGCAACTTGGAGGCCTTATGAAAAAAATGGCTGCTCATCATCAGGTTATTGCCATAAGCCACCTCCCACAGATTGCAGCGAAAGCAGACAGCCATTATTTTGTTTTCAAGGACTCTTCAAAGAGCAGAACAATTAGCGGCATAAAAATACTTTCTGACACTGAACGCATAGAAGAAGTTGCTAAAATGATCAGCGGATCGAACCCCACAACAAAAGCGTTAGAAAGCGCAAAGGAGTTAATCGATTTGGCATAAACAGGTTTGCAAAAGGTCTTAGCTTGCTTATATTTCAGGATTAAGAATTCTATCATGAATAAGGGTAAGCAGTTCGGCTTTTTTTTAGGACCACTTTTATTCATTCTTCTTGAGTTTACCCTTTCAAATAACATTCTTTCTGAAAATGCAATTCATGTTCTTGCCATTGGCGCCTGGCTAGTCACCTGGTGGATTACTGAGGCTGCACCCATTCCTGTCACAGCCCTTTTGCCGCTCGTTTTGTTCCCTGCTCTTGGTGTTATGAAAATGACAGACGCTGCAATACCCTACGCAAATCCGGTTATTTTCTTATTTATGGGTGGCTTTATGATTGCACTTGCTCTGGAGAAGCACAAGCTTCATGAACGAATCGCACTAAACCTTATTCGAATTACCGGAACCTCCGGAAATGGAATCATACTTGGTTTTACTCTTGCCACAGGAATTCTTAGCATGTGGATAAGCAACACAGCAACCGCATTGATGATGTTGCCGATTGCCCTTTCAGTTGTCGATCTGCTCAAGCAACCACAGAGTGAGGAAGGTGAAGCATTGAGCAGGAATGAAAAATATTTTGCGTTGGGATTACTGCTTACAATTGGATATTCCGCCAGCATTGGTGGGATGGCAACTATAATTGGTACACCTCCAAATGTTGTTTTCGCTGGTTTTATGAAAGAATTCTACGGTAAGGATCTGGAGTTTGCAAAATGGATGTTAGTAGGCTTACCGGTTGCCACGATTACTCTTTTTTCTTGTTATTTTATTATAACCCGGATTCTGTTTCCCAATAAAATGTCAAAAGTGGAAGGATCAGAACTGCTGATTAAAAGAAAACTGGATGCACTGGGCACCATGAAGAAAGAAGAAAAAAGGGTACTGGCAGTTTTTGGGCTAACTTCATTTTGCTGGATTTTTCAGAATCCTTTGAATAGTTTTATCGGCAGCGAGGTTTTCAATGACACCAACATTGCTATGACAGGCGGAATTCTTATGTTTTTGGTCCCTGTAAATTTTTCAAAGAGCGAATTTCTTTTGGACTGGGATTACACCAAGCGCCTGCCGTTTGGCATTCTGATTCTTTTTGGTGGAGGTATTTGTCTTGCCAAGGGAATGGAAACTTCGGGAATAGTGGATCTCATTGGAAATGCCATCGCTGAACGAAATACGATGAGCCTTTTTATGCTTATAGCTATACTCACAAGTATTTCATTATTCTTAACCGAAATAATGAGTAATGTTGCGCTGGTAACTATTTTCATTCCAGTTGTATTTGGAATAGCAAATGGCCTTGGAATTAATCCTATAATCCTTGGAATGCCCGTAACCTTTGCAGCAAGTTGTGCCTTTATGTTCCCGATTTCGACACCCCCTAATGCTATCGTTTTTTCAAGCGGTTACATTTCAATGAAGGATATGGTAAGAGCCGGCATCTTGTTGGATATTGCCTCCATCATAATTATCCTGATTTCTACTACGCTCTTAGTCACTTGGGTTTATACCTAAAAAGCCCCTGGTAAATCACCAAAGGGCTTTTTTATTTGTTCGAAAAAACTAATTCATTCTCTCCTCATCTTTCCTGGCCGTCATCAGATAGGATAATCCAAGACCAGCCCCTCCAAAAATGAAGATCATTGAAAAATATCCTACTTCTTCCATATCGAAGGTCACATCCAAAAAATAGCCCACGAGCAAGCCAAGACCTACGCCTATGAGTAAGAATGACCAACTCACTGTTCCATCTGAACGTTTTGGTTTTTTTATTGAATTTAGATCAATTCCCTTTTCAATCATGGCCATTCGTTCCTGATTCTCATATTTTCTCAGGTAAACGATCATTATAAAAGCTCCGATAACCGATACAATTGGGATTAAAAGTGCAATCGTTTGATGTTCCATATCTTTTTGTTTGTTTTTAACCCTTTGACCCATAATCCTCCCATCAGGTTACAGCTTAATCAAAAATTTTTTATGCTAAGTTTGTAACCTGATGACACTGACAGGCGTCCAAGATCCAAATTCGATGCAAGAAGAATTTGATGTTATTGACCAAGTAATTAAGGGGGACCATGACCTTTATAGGGTGTTGGTGGACCGCTATAAAAGCTATGCATTTACTATTGCATTGAAGATTTTAAAGGACAAGGAAGAAGCCGAAGAGGCAGCTCAGGATGCGTTTATTAAAGCCTATAAGTACCTTGGTAAATTTGACAAGCGTTCCAAATTTAGTACCTGGCTGTACAGGATTGTTTTCAATACAGCTGTTAGTTATAAACGCAAAATGAAAGTTCAACATTCTTCTGTAGAAAATATTTCGATTGAAGACAGTTTAAACCACTCTAGTGCGATTGAATTGAAAGACAAAAGAAAATTCATTAACCAGGCATTAAATCGTCTTTCTGATCAGGATCAGGTGGCAGTACAGATGTTTTATCTCAAGGAATTAAGTCTGGAAGAAGTTTCAATTTTACTGAATGTAAACTTAAATACCATTAAAGTACGGATTCATCGGGCACGTCAACGGCTCGCTGACGAATTAAAAACGATTTTGAAGGATGAAGCATTAACTCTTTGAACATGGATAATTTATCGACAACATCGGATGACAAACTCCTGGATTTTCTGGATGGAAACTTAACCCAATCAGAAATTGAAACTTTCAAAAGTGACCTTGCCAATTCATCACCCTTGCAAAGGAGACTGGAAGAATTGAGAATTATTCATGAATCTCTTCAGTCCCAAAAGCTTGAAAGTCCTTCCGCTAATTTTACAGAACGGGTGTTGCGTAATATCAGTCAATTACCCGTTGCATCCTTTAACCCCTGGAGAGGTGTATTCATACTTCTGGGGATTGCCATCGCAACCGGACTTGGATTGTACGTACTGTCAAGTGGCTCTGCCGACAGTTTGTCTGTACCAATCAACCTACAAAGTTTTGAAATACCGGGAGGGATTAAGAATACCCTCCCCAGCTTTAGTATAAATATGCGCACACTAACAAATACAATTTTATTTGCTAATACGGCAATCGCTTTTTTGATTTTGGACAGGATAATACTCCGACCATTATTCAGAAGTAGAAATGCACTGAATTATTGACAAAAAAAGAACCCCGCTAAGCGGGGCTCTTTATATTCTGATCTTTGTTCCGACTATTAATTCTTGCCC
Source organism: Flammeovirgaceae bacterium (assembly GCA_012032815.1). Taxonomy (GTDB): domain Bacteria; phylum Bacteroidota; class Bacteroidia; order Cytophagales; family Cyclobacteriaceae; genus ELB16-189. Next base: position 19,086 of record JAAUQD010000016.1, on the reverse strand, counting down.
ATTTTGTCCATTTCCTTTTCAAAGGTTTCTTTGAACTTCTCATAGTCATAGTCAATTTTCAAACGCTCGTCTTTTGACAGACGCTCGTTGTATGTTTTAACTAATTCGTCTGCAGATAACTCAATAGCTATATACGTTTTATAAGTACCTTCTTCGGTTTTCACCAATTTTTCACAAAGCGTACGAACTCCTGTGATCGTTTGATCTACAATTTCCCGATTCAGGCTTTCAAAGCGCTCTTCAACATCCTCACGGTTGTTAAACTCACGTGAATTCACGTAGTTGTCAGTAACTGTTTTTACAGTTGTAGAGATGCTTTGAGCTAACTCATTGCGCGCGTTTGTCAATGCTTTTTTCTTTGAGGTCACCTGATCCTGACTTTCTCCAATTGAATTGGCACGGAAAACTTATTGGTCGTAAAGAAGTCCGGACCTGAACAAGGAACATTTACTTCCTGCTCTCCTTTTGGAAGAGACTGCTTGCTTTTACAGCCACCCATTACCACTGCGGCTATTACTACAAGAATGATAGAAAGATTCGATAGCGTTTTCATAAATTAATAATTTTGGTTGTGCAATTTAGTTAATGCAATTAAGAGGCCAGTTTTATTTTTCAGTCTTAGCGAATTCAAAAATATCAATTTCATGGTCAAAAAGGGTTATTGCAGTACAATATTTAATAATTCCGGCATCTTTTCCTTTTCAAGAATTTCAAGCGATTTATTGTATGCTTCCTGACTTGAACGCTCATAGTCAAGGCTATATCCTTTAATTCGATCCAGCGTGGTCGCATAAATCTGTCGATTATCCAACATAGAGGTTACCCTGATCGTTGCTGTGACGTAAGTAATATAAATACTTCCGGAGGCAGCACCCTTTTCAGAATCGGCATATAACTCAATAAATAACTCCGCTCCATTCCTATTTTCTGTAAAATCAAATCCTTCATTGGTCAGATAATTCTTAATCCTGTTGGTAAGTTGGTAGGTTTGTTTTTCTGCCCCAAGCGTTTTTTCGGTAGCTGACATATAAACAACCGGGCGCATTACATTAAGTAAAATGGCCGTTTTAGGAATAACCAGCTTTTGGGTGATTAACGAATAAATTTCAGTAGGATTTGTGCCGGCAAATGCAACTAAATTTACCCTTACCCCAACACGCTGCTCCAGATCGCGTGAACTGATTTTAGTCAATAAAATTTTAGACTTTCCTTCCGTATTGGTCTTATATTCAGGGAACACCTCACCGGCTCCTTTTTCAAACTGAGCCATCAGGGGAAGACCATCGATCATCTGGTTATTCTTTTTATCTCTCGCGCTAACTGTAAAATTATGATCACTTACAGCCACTCTGCGGTTGATGGAGAATTCTTTTGGTTCGGAAACTAACTCTACGCGATCCAGTAAATTCTGTATTCCGGCATAGATTTCATTTGTTAATAGAATTTCATTTCCCTCAAAAACCAGGGTAATTGGTTCGGCCAGATATTTTTCAATGGCATAAAACCCCTGAAAATAAAACCCCAGGGCTAATACAATGTCATCAGCTCGGTCTGCCGCTTTTGCTTTTGTAAAGTAGTCCATAGCGAGGGTTACCGCTTTGCGTTGCTGCTCTGCCTTTATTTCTTTGTACCGCTGTTTTGAGAGCCGGAGGTATATCCAATAGTTGCTTTCATCCTCCCAAGAGCCCATTTGCTCATACTCCTCAATCTCATCTGCTGCCGTGGTCTGGATCATCTGCTCATAGGTCTCATAAAATTCCTTGTTGATATCCATTTGATTCAGAATGGATGTTGATGAGACATTCACTTTAATCTCCGAGACCAAATCATCCAATGCGCTCTGCTTTGCTGTTTGTAAATAGTTGTTGGTTCCATCTTTAGCACTGTGACCAATGCCGATATAATAACTGCCGGAATTTGGTTTTTGGCTTAACCACTCAGGTTTTGGATTAAGACTCGCATTTTTTACCGCTGCCGGTGTACATGAAAAGAGAATGCATGAAAGTAGAAAAAAACGTTTCAAGGTTATATTGTTTTGGATGACGAAAATACCATATCCGTGCCAAAAAATACGGTATATTGTTGTGTTTACCCGTCAAATATTAAAATAAACATCAATCGAAGCCGTTATTTTAATAATTTTGTACGTTATCAAAAGAAAATGAAGAAGTCAGTTATAATGGCCATTCTGGTTCTTTCACTTCTGGCCTGCCAGACCACAGAAGTAGTTTCTGATTTTACCGGAAATGAATCTACCTATTATCTGCAGAAAGCTTCCGACTATCCGGTGACTGGCATTGTAACCTTTAAAGAAAAAACTGACGGCTCCACTAAGATTATTGTTGTACTTTCGGGTACAGAGGGAAATTATTTTCATCCGGTTCATTTGCACCTGGGCGATATTAGCGTTGATGGAGCTGATGTTGCGGCATTATTAACTCCAGTTTTTGGAAAAACTGGGATCAGTGAAACTGATATTACCAAACTGGCTGATGAAACCTCAATCTCCTACCGTGATTTACTTGAACTTGAGGCATCTTTGAAAATTCACCTTTCGGATCAGGGCATCGAAAGAGATATTATTCTTGCCGGTGGAAATATTGGCAAGCTTGCCGTGTCTAATTCCGCTGGACGGACAGGTTTTGGTCTTTGTAAGAGCAACTAATCCGCCTAAATCCTAAATATTATCAGAGCTTAGTTTAGCTGAAAAATATTCACGGTTCATACGTGCAATATTGGTTATGCTAATTGCCTTTGGGCATTCGGCTTCACAGGCTTTTGTATTTGTGCAAGCCCCAAAACCTTCTTTATCCATTTGAGCCACCATTTTTTCAACCCGTGTTTTGCGCTCTGCATGACCTTGCGGCAGCAAAGCAAATTGAGAAACTTTAGCACTCACAAATAGCATAGCTGAAGCATTCTTGCAGGCGGCCACACATGCTCCACATCCAATACACGCTGCTGAATCGAAGCCACATCAGCAATTCTTTTAGGAATTGGAATTTCATTCGCATCGGGCACCCCTCCGGTATTTACAGAAACAAATCCTCCCGCCTGTTGAATTCTTTCAAACGATGTCCGATCGACAACCAAATCCTTTATAACCGGAAAAGAGGAGGCGCGCCAGGGCTCAACGGTAATTGTTTCTCCATCTTTGAAACTTCTCATATGAAGCTGGCAGGTTGTAGTTTGAAGAGGACCGTGGGGTCGGCCATTGATATACATACTGCACATCCCACAAATTCCTTCGCGGCAATCATGATCAAAGGCGATGGGGTCTTCTCCTTTTTTTACAAGGCTTTCGTTAAGTACATCAAACATTTCGAGAAAAGACATATCCGTTGAGACATCCTCGATCGGGTATGTGGCAAACCTTCCCTTGTCCTGATTATTCTTCTGTCTCCAAACCTTTAGCGTGATCTTCATAATTATTTATAGCTTCTTTGCGTAAGTTTTACATTTTCAAAAATCAAAGGCTCCTTGATCAGATTTTCTGGTTTTCCATCTCCTGTATATTCCCAACCGGCAACAAATGAATATTCATCATCCATTCTTTTCGCTTCTCCTTCAGGCGTTTGAGATTCCTCACGAAAATGACCGCCACATGATTCCGGCCGGTTCAAGGCATCATCCACCATTAACTCTCCCAACTCCATAAAATCAGCAACGCGTCCTGCTTTTTCCAATTCCATATTCAACTCATTGCCTCCTCCCAGTACATTTACATTTTCCCAAAACTCTTTGCGCAACTCCTGAATACGAGATTTTGCTTTCTTCAAGCCCTCTTCCGTTCTGGACATTCCACAATAATCCCACATTAACAAGCCCAATTCACGATGAAATTCGTCAACCGTTTTCTTACCCCTGGTACTAAGTAATTTTGAAATTCGATTATTTACGGCCTCTATTGCTTCTTTAAACTCAGGCCTGTCGGTACTCACTTTTTCGTAAGGCATTGTGGCCAGGTAATCACCTAAAGTATAAGGGATAACAAAATACCCATCTGCTAATCCCTGCATCAGCGCGCTTGCACCAAGCCGGTTTGCACCATGATCCGAAAAATTAGCTTCACCCAGGGCATACAATCCGGGTACAGAGGTCATCAAATTATAATCAACCCACAAACCTCCCATCGTATAGTGCACAGCCGGATAAATCATCATTGGCATTTCATATGGATTATCTCCTGTTATCTGTTGATACATATCAAACAGGTTACCATACTTCGCCTCAATAGTTTTCTTACCATCGCGTTTAATGGCATCAGCAAAATCCAGAAAGACGGCTAAACCCGATCCAACACCTCTACCCTCATCGCACATGTATTTCGCATTTCGAGAAGCAACATCGCGGGGTACAAGATTTCCAAATGAAGGATATTTTCGCTCCAGGAAATAATCCCGGTCAGCTTCAGGAATACTAACGGCATCTTTCGCCTTTAACCCCTTTATTGCTGTTTTTGGAACCCACACTCTTCCGTCATTTCTCAGCGATTCTGACATTAAGGTAAGTTTCGATTGATGGGATCCTGAAACCGGAATGCAGGTAGGATGAATCTGAGTAAAGCAGGGATTCGCAAAGTATGCTCCTTTCTTGTGTGCTCTCCAGGCTGCCGTTACATTTGATCCCTTTGCGTTGGTAGAAAGAAAAAACACATTTCCGTAGCCACCTGTACAAAGCAAAACGGCATGACCACTGTGTGATTCAATTTTACCGGTTATTAAATCGCGAGTTATTATTCCTCTGGCTTTACCGCCCACCAATACAAGATCGAGCATTTCGGACCGGGTGTACATTTTAACTTTCCCGTTTGCGATCTGTCGGTTAAGGGCGCTATAGGCACCTAGCAACAATTGCTGCCCCGTCTGACCTCGGGCATAAAATGTTCTGGACACTTGGGCCCCTCCGAACGATCTGTTATCAAGGAGTCCACCATATTCCCTGGCAAATGGAACACCCTGAGCTACGCATTGATCAATGATATTAACACTGACTTCGGCCAGCCGGTATACATTGGCCTCCCTGGATCTGTAATCACCTCCCTTTATCGTGTCATAAAACAAACGAAATACGCTATCTCCATCATTCTGATAATTCTTTGCTGCGTTAATCCCTCCCTGAGCCGCTATACTATGAGCTCGCCTCGGGCTATCCTGAAAACAAAATGCTTTTACATTGTAGCCGAGTTCGGCCAATGAAGCGGCAGCACTAGCCCCCGCCAACCCAGTACCAACCACGATAACCTCATATTTTCTTTTGTTGGCCGGATTGACCAGCTTCATATTAAACTTATGCTTGGTCCATTTTTCAGCTAATGGACCATCTGGTATTTTAGAATCTAAATTCATAGTCAGCGTTAGTCAAAGAAAAACATGTATATCGGTATCCAGGCAAACAATGCAGGAACTATTACTGCATATGCTTTTCCTACAAAATTTATAACAGGGTTATACTTTACGTGATTAAGTCCGAAGGTTTGAAATGCGCTGACGAATCCATGCCACAGATGGAAACCCAATGCTGCCATACAAACTACATAAAGTGCAACATACCAATCCTTTTTAAACCAAAAGGCAACCGTTTCATACAGATTATGGACCTGATCATCGCCATAGGTTATAGTATCTACCCCCCCAAAAAAATGTACTTCAGCATAAAAATGGCGAATGTGGACAACAAGAAAAACCAGAATCAATGTGCCTAAAATTCCCATATTTCTGGAACTCCATATCGAAGATTTATTGGTGATGGCATATCCCACGGTGCCTCTCGCCTTTCGGTTTTTTATGGATAACCAGATTCCCCAAACAGCGTGAATCAAAATCAACAAAAAGTTGACTTTCGAAACGATCTGAATCAGAGGATTGTTGCCCATGAATTCCGCATAAATATTAAAAGCTTTTCCTCCATCATCATGTAAGAGTTGCAAATTTCCAATCAGGTGAACAACAAGAAACATAATGAGGAAAAGTCCGGTAAGCGCCATCAGAATTTTTTGTCCCAGCGTACTCGTCAGCAGGTTAAGTAACCATCTCATAAAATAGGTTGCAGATTAAGTAAGTAAAATCAAAAATACTTCGCAAAGGTTTAGGAAACAATCCGAAAAACAGATATTCGGGTCTATTCTACACCCTTATTGCAGGCCATTGAAAATCAAGTGCTTGAATCGCAGCTGGATGACATGCAATTTGTCTGAGCAAACTTCCCGCTCACGCAGTGTTGTATTCGATTTCAATTTGAGTCCTCCCGCATAAACTGTACTTTTGTAAACAACCACTTCGTTTTCTATGTATTTAATTTTTGATACGGAAACCACCGGTATTCCGCATAACCGATCTGCACCTATTTCCGACCTGGAAAACTGGCCTCGCCTGGTGCAAATAGCCTGGCAGCTTCACGATAAAAAAGGCACGCTTCTATCTAACCACAATTACCTGATCAAACCCGATGGGTTTGATATCCCATTCAAGGCTGAACAAATTCATGGCATCTCAACACGAAGAGCTACTGAGGAAGGAACTGACGTAACAGGAGTTTTGGATTTATTCCTGGGCGATCTTGGAAGAGCAGATGTTATTGTAGGCCACAATATTGAATTCGATATTAATATTATTGGATCAGAGTTGTTTCGAAAATCCAAGGATACGGAGCGCCTTCTATCAGTCCGGAGTGTTGACACAAGTATTGATGCCATTGAATATTGTCAACTTCCGGGGGGTATTGGAGGAAAACTCAAATCACCACGGCTTGAGGAGCTGCACGAAAAATTATTTCAGAAAGGCTTTGGCGATGCGCATGATGCATCGTATGATGTAGATGCAACTGCGCGCTGCTTTTTGAATTGATCAGAATCAGGGTCATTCCTCCACCAGCCAGTATATCCATTGAAGACATTAAGTACGAAGCTCCCGATTTGCAAGTTGGAAATTCAATCCATCGCGAGAAGACGGGCAAAACCGAATATGGAAATCAGCAAACAACGTTGTTAGCAGACCAACCATTCTATCATCTTCATCTTCATTCTCAGTACTCCGTTCTTCAGGCAACACCCAAAGTTTTTGAGATCATTGACAAAGCAGTTATTGAAAAGATGACTGCAGTTGCCTTGACAGACTTTGGCAACATGTATGGTGCTTTTAAGTTTGTCACTGAGGCGTTAAAGAAAGATATAAAGCCAATTGTTGGTTGTGAATTTTTCATTGCCGAGGAGCGGTTGAAATTGAAATTTACAAAGGACAATCCCGATAAGCGATATAACCAGGTCTTACTGGCCAAAAACAAGACCGGCTTTTACAACCTGGCGAAATTAAGCTCAATTGGATTTACGGAAGGATTGTATGGAATATACCCAAGAATAGATAAGGCGCTTATCGAGGAATTTAAAGAAGGACTGATCGCAACAACCGGGGGTTTGTCGAGTGAGATTCCATACCTGATACTCCATGTTGGCGAAAGACAAGCAGAAGAAGTGTTTCAATGGTGGCATCAGCGTTTTGGTGAGGACTTTTACATCGAGCTGAATCGACATGGCATACCCGAAGAAGATCGTGTTAATGAAACGCTGTTGAGATTTGCTGAAAAATATTCTGTAAAATACTTCGCGGCAAACGAAATGTATTACCTCGACCAACAAGAAGCCAATGCGCACGATGTTTTACTCTGTATAAAAGAAGGTGAATTTAAATCCACACCCATCGGGCAAGGTCGTGGAAAACGATACGGACTCCCCAACAGCGAATACTATTTCAAGTCTCAGGATGACATGAAAAAATTATTTGCCGATTTGCCTCAATCAATAATTACCACTCAGGAAATTGTGGATAAGGTAGAATCCTATCCATTAGAGCGGGAAGTGCACTTGCCTAAATTTACTATTCCTTCAGAATACCGTTCTGAAGATGACTATCTCAAATTTATTACCTATGAAGGAGCTAAAAAGAGATACCCTGAACTGACTACTGAAATACGCAATCGAATTGACTTTGAATTGGAGACCATAAAGAAAACGGGATATCCCGGTTATTTTCTGATTGTTCAGGATTTCACTTCCAAAGCCCGCGAAATGGGGGTTTCTGTAGGACCCGGACGTGGTTCAGCAGCTGGTTCTGTTGTAGCATACTGCACAGGCATTACCAATATTGATCCCATCGCATATGATCTTCTGTTTGAACGCTTCCTAAATCCCGATAGGGTTTCACTTCCTGATATTGACATCGATTTTGATGATGAAGGACGCGATAAAGTGTTGAACTACGTGATCGATAAGTATGGCAAAAACCAGGTGGCGCAAATTATTACTTATGGAACCATGGCCGCCAAATCGTCCATCCGCGATTGCGCCCGTGTTATGGAACTGCCATTGGCTGAGGCGAACAATCTTGCTAAAATGATTCCTGAACGACCCGGGATGTCACTGAACAAAGCTTTTGAGGAAGTTAAAGACCTCGATGATCTCCGTAAGGGAAATGATCTGAAAGGTCAGGTTCTGAACCAGGCAATAATCATTGAAGGATCATTGAGAAATACTGGTACGCATGCATGTGGCGTAATCATCACCCCTGATGAATTGACAAAATTTGTTCCTGTTGCCACTGCAAAAGACAGCGATATGCTGGTCACGCAGTTTGACAACAGTGTAGTTGAGCAGGCGGGGATGCTAAAGATGGACTTCCTTGGATTAACAACACTCACCATTATAAAGACCGCAATACGCAACATCAAAAAACGAAAGGGCATTGATATTGACATTGATCAAATTCCTCTTGTTGATGAAAAAACTTTTCAGCTTTATCAACGTGGAGAAACTACGGGTACCTTTCAGTTCGAATCGGATGGGATGCAAAGCTATCTGAAAGGGCTTAAGCCGGATAAGTTTGAGGACCTCATTGCAATGAACGCCTTGTATCGGCCGGGACCAATGGAATACATTCCAAATTTCATTGACAGGAAACACGGAAGAGAAACCATAAGGTATGATCTGCCTGAAATGGAGGAATTTCTTTCTGATACATACGGCATTACAGTGTACCAGGAGCAGGTCATGCTCCTCTCTCAAAAACTGGCCAACTTCTCTAAAGGTGATGCGGATGTACTTCGCAAAGCCATGGGAAAAAAAACAGAAAGACGTTTTGGACAAGATGAAGGATCGTTTCATTGAGGGATGTGCTTCAAATGGACACGATGCACGCGTAGCTGAAAAAATCTGGAAAGATTGGGAGGCATTTGCTCAATATGCTTTTAATAAATCTCATTCCACCTGTTATTCACTTATTGCCTATCAAACTGCTTATCTCAAAGCAAATTTTACTGCCGATTACATGGCAGCTGTCCTTACACATTCACAAAGTAATCTTGAGAATGTAACCTTCTTTATTGAGGAGTGCAGAAAGCAAGGCATAGAAGTATTGGGGCCACACATTAATGAATCCGGTGTAAACTTTGAAGTGAATACGAAGGGTGAAATCCGATTTGGACTTGGTGCTATCAAAGGCGCAGGCGAAGCTGCTGTTGAATCGATCATTCAGGAGCGGGAGGCACACGGACCTTTCAAGGATATTTTTGATTTCGCCAAGCGCATTAATCACCGATCGGTCAATAAAAAGACTTTCGAGTGCCTCGCATTGTCAGGTGCTTTTGATTCGTGGAGTGATTATCACAGGCGGCAGTTCATTGCGGCCAATGATGGTGATATTTCTTTAACCGAGAAGGTGATCCGTTACGCCAATAAATTACAACAGGAAGAACTCAGTGCACAGACCAATTTGTTTGGAGGGTCAACAGGAACTACAATGCCTCCGCCAAAAATAGATTCTATTGAACCCTTCAGTGAAATTGAAAAGCTGCACTTCGAAAAAGAGGTTGTAGGCGTTTATATTTCAGGTCATCCGCTGGACAACTTTAAATTTGAAATTGACACTTTTTGCAGTATGTCTTTAGCCACGCTGGCTGACCTGCCTCCCCTCGAAGGAAAGGATGCCAAACTGGGAGGTATTGTATCTGGTGCTGAGCATAAACTTACACGCACTGGCAGGCCTTATGGCCGTATGACTCTTGAGGATTATTCAGGCAGCTACACCTTCATCATGTTTGGGGAAGATTACCTTAAACACAAATCATACATGATGCCAGGCATATTTCTATTTATTGAAGGGAGAGTGGAGCGCAATTCCTGGGGAGAGAAAAACCTGGAGTTTAAAATCAGGAATATTGAATTGTTAAATGAATTGGGGATCAAACGTACCAAGGGATTGGAGATCAAATTATCAGTAGCAGATGTAAATTCTGATATTATCGAAAAGATTGAAAATCTATGTAAAGAATACGCTGGTAATTGTCCATTGTACCTGAAGTTGCAGGACAATGACTCAAACATTAACCTTGAAATGCTCTCACGCTCATTCCGGGTCAGGCCGGTAAATGAAATGGTAAAGCGGGCAAAACGCATTCCTGAAGTAAAGATTGGAGTAGTTTCATAGTATGTAAAACAGTCATTTAAAAAGACCACAAAAGCAGCAATTGAAAGGAACTTATTTGATCTATATTTGCGTTGGTTGATAGAATTTTAACAAATCTTATATCTTAAACGAGAAAAATAATGGGTAAAACATTAGTACTTGATGATTCAAACTTTGACACAACCCTCAACACCGACAAACCAGTTTTAGTAGACTTTTGGGCAGAGTGGTGCGGACCTTGCAAGATGATAGGCCCCATTGTAGAAGAATTGGCTGGCGACTACAACGGTAAAGCCGTAATCGCAAAATTAAATGTTGATGAAAATCCGCAGGTAACTGCCCGGTTTGGCATTCGCAGTATCCCTACCTTGCTGGTCTTTAAAAACGGTGAAATTGTGGACAAGCAGATTGGTGCTGTCCCAAAATCAGTACTCTCACAAAAATTAGAAGCTCAATTAGTGTAGTTCAAAGGCCAGGTTTCTGGCCTTTTTAATTTTCAACAATGATAAACTCAATTCGTCTGTTGAGTTTTCTTCCATTAAACGTATTGTTATCTGCAATGGGTTTACTTTCTCCGTAGCCTACTGAATTAATGCGCGAAGGATCAATACCTGAATTGATCAGCAATCGTTTCACGCCATCGGCCCTCCGCTGACTCAATTTTTGATTATAGGCATCTCCTCCGGTATTATCGGTATGACCGGAAATCTCCACCATCATCTCTGGTTTTTCCCTCATTAATGTTTCAACAAAAATTACGTCATCCGTAGATTTTGGAACATCGCTGTTCATTTCAAAATAAACATTCAAAATATAATTAGTATTGGTTCGTATTTCCCTGTCAACTGTCCCGGATGGAATCACTTTCGGAAGTGGTGTTGAAGCCACAGCCGGTGGCTCCGGAACTGTTATTTTAAACTTCAGCGATGATAAATCAAAATCAGTGAGTTGATATTGGTACGATCCTTTACCCAGCGGTTTCACTTGAAGGGTACTATCTGACGAATTCTTCAACGATAGTTTTGCATTAACTGGTTGTCCGTTCTTCTCCTGTACAATGGACACTATTATATCAACCGGATTATTTGACGCTGACACGGTTTGTGTCGCTGGTTGATCTTCAAAAACAATATCCTCATGTCCCGCATCCGCTTCAAGTTTGGCCATCAGTTCTTCAGAATAAACGGGTTTCCAATTCGTCAGGTTTACTTTGTAAATATCCTGCTCACCCTTTCCTTCCAGTTTCACGGATGAGATATAAGCATGCCTTTCGTCACCGCTTAATACAAAAAACACATCATTCTCTACTGAGTTGATTGGATATCCTAAATTGACAGGAAACTGCCATCCTCCATTCAATGAATCATAGGTTGATCGGTAAATGTCTAAATCGCCCATGCCGGCATGCCCATTCGAGCTGAAGAAAAGATGATTGCCATTTGCTGAAATATAAACATCTTCTTCATCCATGTTAGTATTTACAATCGGACCCAGATTTTGAACGTTGGTCCAATCGCCCCGTTTATTTACATCAGCGTAATAAATATCGGTGCCACCAAATCCTCCGGGCCTGTTGCTGGTAAAGTAGATCCTTTTATCATCGCTGGTTACAGCAGCAGAATTTTCTAGATACGGGCTGTTTATTTCTCCCTTCAACACGACAGGGCTCGTCCAACTTCCATCAGACTTTAAAAATGTTTCATAAATATCCCCTCCGTTTGTGTCCTTATAGATGAACATCTCTTTTCCATTCGGTGAAAGATTTATACTCGCATCATGAAACAAAGTGTTTAAAGGCGTTCCAATATTTTTTGCTTCTTGCCATTGATCTCCCACTCTATGAGAAATAAATATATCTTCATAATACTCGAGATCATCGGCCACCTTCGGGTTCACATTACCCTCTTGACGTCTGCTGGTAAAAACAATTACCGATTCATCCGCAGAAATGGTAGGAGCGTAGTCCGGAAATTCAGAATTAATTTCCCCGCTTAGATTTGCTATCTCCACATCTACAGGATATGACTTATAAATTTTCGCATTCCTGCATTCAAACAACTTCCTGTTTACCTCATTTATTTTCAATGATCGTTCAAAACGCATTGAGCGTGCTAATAACCTGTTAAACCGCTCGTAGTACAACATTGCGCTATCAAACTCCTCTTTATAGTGATAGGCTTGCCCAATGAAGAACAAAATATCTTCATCCACTTTTGAATCTAAATTATAGGCTTCCAAAAAGTACGGAAGAGACTTCTCCTTTTGAATGGTGAGCATGATCGATCGCCCGGTCATGAAATGCGCTTTCGCGCTGTTTGGATTCATTTGCGAAGCCATCATAAAAAGTTCGGTGGCTTGTTTGCGATGGGTGAAGTTAAATACCTCCATTCCCATCTTATAATACTCCTCCGACATGGCCACGGAATCGGTTTGACCAGCTACCCTAAATGACCCAAACGTGAGAACTAAGATGATTAAATACGCAAGACGTTTACCCATAGCTATAGAAGATCACAATATTAAAAATATGGAATTTTATAGCCTACAGATTGCCGGGATTCTTGCTAATTAATTAAAACCCGCTTTTTTTCATTCGTTCAACGATTTCCAGAACAGCCGGACAAACCAGAGTATTTTTATAGGTAAGGTCCAGAATTTGAATCATGTTCTTTCGGTTTGTGTGTGGATACTCCCGGCATGCCTTTGGCCGGTTTTCATACACCGAACAATAATTATCCGGTGCAAGAAATGGACATGGAGCAGTTTGAAGAACGAAATCATTCTCCTCATCCAACCGGAGATATCTTTCAATGAATTGTCCAGGTTTTAGATTGAGCGAATCCGACAGCCGCTCAATGTCTTTTTGATAAAATATTGGGCTCGTAGTTTTGCAGCAATTAGCACATTCCAGGCAATCTATTTCCTCAAAAACTTCATCATGAAGCTGGTGAAATGCACGATCGATGGTTTTAGACTTCTTCTTCTTAAGTCCCCTTAAATACTTTTTATTTTCCTCAGACTTACTTGTTGATCGTTTTATATGATGACGAATATCCATGAAAGCAAAGGTCGACTTAATTATCTCCGGCAAATTGTTTTATAAGCACAATATAAGCATGCATTGGTATTGACAGTCTGATCAAATACTTCTTCTTCATTGAAAAGATCATTCAGCAAATCCTGTAACTGACTTTCAAATTCCTCGTAATGCGTTTCGCTTTCAGCCAGTGTCTCATTATTTTTTCCTTTGCCCATTGTATGGCCAAACTTGAAGTTATCATCAAACAGATTTTTTCTGTTCATCAACCCCGGAATGATATTTAATTTGCTATTGCCCTCCTGGCACTTGAAGAGATACCCATATAACATGGTTTGAAAAGCAGCTTTATTTCGCTTCGTTTCTCGGTTAAACAGAGTCGAAATGCTTTCAACTTTAAGTTCGTCTCCTCCGGTTTTATAATCGATAATTCTAAACCTACCAGCTTTCTCATCTACCCGATCTATTTTTCCGCTTAACGAGATCTCCATCTCACCCACACGCATACTTGTTTTATATTTTTCTTCAAGAGCAACTATAGTAAAGGGCGTATACGCTTTGTCTCGTTCAATAATTTTTGACATAAACTCTTTTATGATGGTACGAACAACGATGCGCTGACCCGTGTATCCTACCTTTTCATCTGGATTTAAAGTATACAAATCAATAAAAGCTTCATCAATCAGTTTATCAATTTGATCTGTTCCCTGTTCCAAATCTTTCTCTGAAATTATGCCGTCATTAATTTTACCAAGCTGTTCATAAAATTTATGAACGACATGATGAAAAAGATTTCCAAAAATTCGTGCATCGAGATCTTCCTCAACCTCATCCGCTTCACGAAGTCCGGACAGGTGTTTAAGATAAAAGCGCAACCTGCAATCAACATAATCATTGAGCGCGGATGGACTCAAGTCTTTCTTATTTAATGAATCTCCATTCAGCACGTACCGGTTCAACAATTGGAGAGTAGCTTTATCTTTTACAATACGAATGGGTTGATTGGACGCCAACTTCACTCCGGTGTGCAACACACGATGATCAATTTTTAGTCCTGATTCATACACCAATTGTTGTACAAGCCTGCTCATCTCACCGTTGCCAATAATATCGGGTTCAGTATTGTAATAAAGATGCACATGTTGTGCCCGCTGCAACAACCGATAGAACAAATATGAGTAAATGGAATCCTGATGTTCATACGAGGGCAGTGAATAGGCCTTTCGGATACTGTGAGGAATGTATGATCCTTGCCTGGCGGAAGGAGGTAGCATACCTTCATTAAGTGAAAGAATAAAAACATTTTCAAAATCAAGATTGCGGGTTTCCAAAACACCCATGATTTGCAGCCCCTTAAGTGGCTCTCCTGAAAATGGAATTTTTTGCGATTGTACTACCTGGCGAAATAATTTTTGAAATCCTCTCCAGTCCGCAGGTTTATCCGATTCCTGAAGTACTTCCTGTAATCTTGAGAGGTGACGATGAAAATGAAAGGCAAATTCACGGTCCAGGTTTTGATTCGAAGAAAACGAAGAACCTAATAATAACACTACTGATAATAAATAGTCCGTGGCTTCTGCAGGGTCAGTGCTTTTAAATACGGTTGAAAGAATATTTTTTTCTTCTTCAAATCTGGATCCCGAAATGAATATTCGATTCTGTTCTACAATTTCTTTGCGAAGTGATGATGCAATCTCACCTCCGAGTGCTGTTATGTACGAATGACTTAGGATGGGCATAACCTGCCGATGACTAAATGCATTGCCTCGTACGTACAACTGAAGCTCGATCATCAGGTCCAACAAAGTATACAATGGGGTGTTCTTCAATGGAAATCCCATAGTCACGTTCACTTCTTTTAACTCTGGCGGTATGGAATGCAAAAGAGGCAACAACATGCTCTCATCAGGAAGTACAATTACTGTCTTCTCAGGAGCCGTATTCGTTTTCAATTCGGTGAGCAATTGTCCTACGTGTTTGGCCTGACCAATGCGTTGCGGGACTCCGGTAAGGTCTATTTTCTTTCCATTGGTTAAGAAGTTCGATGGTGGTTCAGAAAAAGTACGGCTTAAAATGGAGTGCTTCTTATATTGTCTGAAGAACTGTCCTGCTTCCTGATGAGGATTTGAATAATAGTAGGCATCGGTATCCCAAAAAAGCTGAGCTCCTTCCTCAACAAACCTGCTCATTAATACCTCTTCGGCTTTGGTGAGCGCGTTAAAGCCTGCAAATACCATTTTAGCAGCATTGAATTTTGATGGAATCGATTTAACAACTTCTTCCGCTACTTCACGGTGTATCATACCTTCATATCCTATTTTTCTTTTTGTAGTGCTTTTCGATAGGCAGTATAAACATCGGATAGTTTACGCCAAACTTTTAAAAATTCTTCTTTGCTTCCTTTTGGTTTATCTTCAAAAGTCGTCCAGAAATTTTTTAGAAAACTTTTTTGCTCATCATTTAAAAAATCAAACGACTCATCCAGTTCTTTCAAACGGCTAAGATCTTTAAAGAGCATGGGGGCATTCACCATGTATTTATCTACCTCATCAAAATCCCTCAGCAGCATGTCGCCCCAGAAGTAGAAGCGATCAAATGGCTCCTCAATGCCTACCACTTTCCCGTAAATTTGATAGAGCCTGAAGATCAGAGAAAGCCGGTCAGGTTCACGCAAATCTGAAAGAGACGAAAAAAATTCTTCGATGCTTACTAAGCGAGGAGACCATGCCGGCTTTTTCAAAACCAGGGACAGGTACTTTTGAAAAAATAAAGCAGCCCTCCGATTTGGAAAAACAAAAGTCCACTCATGCAGCTTCTCATACAAAGAAACCCTTTCAGCCAATTCTTCAAGAAACGCGTTCATACTTAAAATTCAAATTGCAAGGTCGAACCTTTAGCTACTTCAACAACCTCAAGTTCATCGAGATAAAGTAAGTAGGCTTCTACATTAGGATACTTCATTTCTGAAAGAAGTCCCGCATAACTCTCCACCTGCCTGCGATCCTGCTCCCTGTTTTCTCCGGTTTTATAATCAATGACTATTGTTTTTTTCTTTCCTAAAAGAACTCTGTCCATCCGGCTTTGCTTTCCTCCGGGAATTAATACCGGAACCTCGGTTAGCACGTCCCATTCTTTATTGAACCAGGCAGCGATAACCGGATGTTTCATCATTTGGCTTACTTTTTCAGTGAGCACTCTACACTCATCGTTTGTAATTACATTCTGAACATGAAGCTCTTGCAGAGAAGCTTCCGCATCGTGTTTGTAATGAATGTGTGCCAGAACCTTATGCAGCAAGATCCCATAATTGATTTTTGCTCTCTGGTCGGTTACCCGGTCAAGAAAAAATTCGCTACCCTCGCGTTTGATGATCAGCTTTTCGCGCCAATCGTAGGAAGCGTACCGATCCAATTGCAATGATGTGTATTCTGTTCCGGCTTTATCTATGGAGCCCGTTTCAATCAATCCAATCATATACGAATTATCTTTAAAATTAATTGCCAGATTCGCATCATCTTGAATCGCTTTGTAAACAAGCTCGCCTACGCTCCCGGGCTTTTTTTCCTGGCGGTCATTTGGTTTAAGTGCAAAGCCTATCAACCCCAGTTCAGCCCGTGTAAAGGCCACGTACAATAAATTTAAATTATCGAGGTAAGCCTTTCCTTTCTCAGCCTGATACGCTTCATTGAAATAGGTTTGATCTAATGCACTCTTATACCTCACTGGTAAATAACCCATCTCATCAAACGGGCTTTTATCCAGATGAGCCCAAAGTAAAGGGCTTCTGTCGTGGTTTAACCTCCAATTAAGAAATGGAATAATTACAACCTTAAATTGGAGACCTTTCGATTTGTGAATTGTTAAAACATTTACGGCATCCACATTAGCCGACACCTGAATAGACTTCTTATCCTTTATTGTTTCCCACCAATCCAGAAATGTTGCCAGATCGTTCTTTTCAAATGCCGAAAACTCTAAGACTGCATCCTGAAACGCCTGCAGGTAGGCTAATTCGCCCTTTTGATCTCCCAATTCAAATATTCGAATTATTTCTTCTGTCAATTCAAAAATGGAGAGCTTGGTTAGCCATTCTGCTTTGTGTAAAAATTCTTCAGGCAGAATTTTCGTGAGCTCATATTTACCGGCATCGATGAAGAGTGATTGTATTCTTTTGTCCTTTCCAACCTCAAAAGCTAATTGTCCGCGAATCACAGCATCGTGTGGTGCATTAAGAAATTTCAATGCATTGAGCAACAGAATAACAGATGATGCCGTTTCCAGCCGGAGGGATTCATTGGAAACAACATCATACCGGTAGCCGGGTTTAGCTTCCGAATTCTGATACTCCAATAATTTCTTTGCAACTCGATGCCCCTCTTCATTTTTGCGAACGAGGATAGCGATGTCACGCAATTCAATTTTCTTATCCTGAAGTTCTTCTAATTTTCCGGGCAACAGGTCAAGTACCTGTTCCATCCAATCGTTATCGCTGTCATCATCAGGCTCCAAAAAACTGATTTTCACAAAACCTTTTTCATCACGGATAGTTTTCTGAGTAACATCCTGGTAAGCGATGTTGGCCAATGGCTGCCCCGACTGCTCAGAAATAATCGTAGCCGCGACAGGAAAGAATTGATTATTGAACGAAATAATATGCCGAGCGCTCCTGAAATTTTTATCCAGTACTTTTTCTTCAATTGAGTCACTGCCCATTACATGGATGACGTCCTCCTGCAAAAGTTGCTGATCACCGCCACGCCATCGGTAAATGGATTGCTTTACGTCTCCAACTATAACGCTGCCCTGATTTTGATCCAAGGCATCCTTTAGTAGAGGCTGAAAATTTTCCATTGAAATCCGGAAGTATCCTGGAATTCATCAATCAGATAATTCCTGAAATAGGATCCAACTTTTTCATAGATAAAAGGTGTATCGCTTTCATTAATAACACCATTTAAAAATTTTGGAGCATCAGAAAGTAACATGACGTTATTTTCCCGCTTATACGCATTTAGTTTTTGGGTGATGTCTGTGATGAGTCCAAAAGCATAAAAGTTCCTAAGAATTTGTTTAGCCGTCAGGTATTCAACTCGATGGTCAGCATCATACTTTACCATGTCCAGCAGTATAGGCCGTAGTTGGTTTTCAGCCAGCTCCAGCAACGCATCATAATTTCTACTCTTTTTGCCGGGCCAGCTCTTTGAACTCGCAATTGCGCTTGCATATAGCTGCCTGAGCTATCATAATGTCGGCCTTCCGAAAACTCGCGGAAGAATTTTATTGGAGTGCCTCGGTCTTTATTGTTAAAATCATCGGATGTGATATTATTTTGATCTAGAAGAGTTAATGCCACATCCGCTTTTCCTTTCATTTTTTTTCAAACCCACTGGTCAAATTGTGTAGTATGGCCATAGTTTGCCGGTAAGGATTATCTTCTCCTTCGGGCATCAGCAATTGATCTTCTATGGCCTGAAATTCTTCTTTAAAAATTTCACGAATAAATTCATGTAGTGCAGCCCGGATATTCCAGTTCTCACCTCCAGTAGTTTGTCGCGATGAAAAATCAACCGTACCCTATTTTCGTTTTTGTTCCGT
>JAAUQD010000093.1 GCA_012032815.1 Flammeovirgaceae bacterium | reverse complement strand
CAGTATATGTTCAATGGGCTAGCCATAAACCCTGCTTATGCGGGAATGCATGAAGCCCTCAGTATTAATTTAAGCAGCCGATTTCAAAATGTCGGGCTGGAAGGAGCGCCAAATACCCAATCTTTTGCACTTCATTCTCCATTAAACAATGAACGTGTGGCACTTGGGCTGATGGTGGTTCATGACAAAATCAGTGTTATCGGTCAAACAGGAATTAATGGAATGTATGCCTATCGGATTCCTTTGCCGGGAAATGGAACATTATCATTGGGCATTCAAGGGGGAGTTGGTATTTACAGAGCGCTGTACAGCAATCTTGATTCGTATCAAACCGATCCGGTTTTTCAAAATGACGTCAATGAAGTAAGGCCAAATGTTGGTGCTGGTGTAATTTTTTATACTCCGAAATATTATGTCGGCCTATCGATGCCGCACATGGTCAATAATGTTTTTGACAGGGGAGTTAATTTTGAAACAGTTTATCAGTCTAACCCGGTTATTCTAACGGGTGGGTATGTATTTAAATTGAGCAGGGCCGTGATCTTTAAACCCAATGCGTTGATAAAGATGTCGGATAGCCGCGCTGTGGAGTTTGATTTAAATGCAAATTTTTTATTTGATGATGTGATCTGGGCTGGGGTATCGTATAAGTTCAGCAACGCGCTCACGCTGCTGACAGAAATTAAAATCACAGAACAGTTTCGGGCAGGATACTCTTACTCCTTTACTACAGGACCAATAAGCAAAGCTGAACTGGGATCACATGAATTGTATTTGAATTACAGATTCAGATTTAAAATTGCAGGCATTGTTTCACCTCGATATTTTTAAAAGATGAGACGGTTGATTTATACTTTGATCTTCGCTCTGCTAAGTTTCAATCTATGGTCGCAAAGCTCCACGATTGCTACGTTATTCCAGAGTAATGAGCGAAAGGCTGAATTACAGTATAGTCACCTGGCCTATAGAAATGCGCTTGAGTTGTATTTGATCGTATATGAAAAAGACACGACCAATATTGAGGCCTGTTCGCGCATTGCCGATTGTTACCTTAGACTTGGTGAAATGGATCATGCCGAAAATTGGTATGCAAAGCTTGTCACTTTTACCGATCATGATCCGGAATTTGAATACCTCTACGCTCAGGTGCTAAGCATACAGGGAAAATATGGCGATGCCGAAAAGTGGTTTCAGCAATACTACAAAAGGAATACGGCAGACAAGAGGGCTAAGGAAAAGTATGAATTCATGTACTTGATTAGCTACTATTATCGCGATTCCACTTTGTATGAAATAAAGAATTTGGAGTTGAATTCAGATCAATCGGATTTTGCGCCCCAATATTATAAAGAGGGTATTGCGTTTGTTTCTGCGCGTGACTGGAATTTCCTGGTGAAGCGACAATCTACATCTGCACTGAACGATAAAGAACAGATGCTGAATATTTTTCACACCACTGACTCAACATCAAATGTGAGCCTATTCTACCACAAGGATATTAATTCCAACTTTCATGACGGGCCTATTTCATTTTATGACAATGGGAATCATGTTGCTTTTACACGCAGTAATCTGGACAACGGGAAACCCGTTCATCATTCCGGAAAGGTAAAATTGAAATTATTTTTCGGAAGGCTTAATGAATCAGGTGAGCTGTCGCATATAGAACCGTTCCCGTATAATGATGATGCTTTCTCCATAGGTCATCCTACGGTAAGCAACGATGGAAAAATTCTGTATTTTTCATCCGACATGCCTGGCGGAATTGGAGGAGCTGATATTTACAGGTCTTTGTTTAAGGATGGGAAGTGGGGTATGCCGGAGAATGTGGGTACTAAAATAAATACACTGGGAGATGAGTTTTTTCCACACATCGTCAATGATACTATAATTTATTTCTCCTCAAACGGCCATGGGGGATTAGGCGGGTTAGATTTATATTATAGTCACACAAATGGAAATACATATCAGAAACCTGAAAACCTTGGGTTTCCACTAAACTCCTCAACGGATGACTTTTCATTGATCTTCGACTCGTCAGGGAGGCAGGGATTATTTGCATCGAACCGTCCGGGCGGAAGGGATATGATGATATCTATAGTTTCAAAACACATAAATTTTTTCTGGTTGGAAAAGTACTGGAACGGTTGGATTCAACACAACACATTGCGGACGTAAAAGTTAAGTGGAAGATCAAAGGCAGCGACACCTATTTCAGTTCCTTGTCCAATGAGCTTGGATATTTCCATGCTGATCTTGATTTCGATCAGGATTATACGTTTAGCGCTGAGAAGGAGGGATACACGTCCATTGATACACTTTCGTATTCCACATTTGTGCGATACACAGGCCGTGACAGCATTGAGATATCACTGTGGAAACATGCCTTATTTGCAAAAGGAAAAATTTACAATAATGAGACTCAACTGGCTCTGAACGATGTAACTGTCTACCTGGAGAATGTAAGCAATGGCACTATCGATTCTGTTAAAATCAATCAATCTGGGGAATACTCGTTTTTAGTTCATCCTGATACCCGATACCGGATCACGGCAAGGAAACCTGGATTTATTGATAATGGATTCCGTTTGAATACGAAAGGACTATATGAAGGCGATTTGCTAAATGATATTGTATTGGAAGAAGTGTTTACAGAAAAGGAGACCATCCTTTTTGACTACGATGAATTCATAATCAAAAAAGAATACTTTTCTCAATTGCTGGATGTTGTGTCAACTTTGAAGCGAAAGCCAGAATCCTATGTTCATATTGGCGCTCATGCCGATGCTCAGGGTACTCATCAGTACAATCAAACCCTGTCTGAAAACAGAGCTAAAGCAACCCGTGACTTCCTTCTTTCAAAAGGGATAAACTCGAAAAGGATAGAATGGGTAGGATTTGGAGAAGAATTAATCCTTAATGAATGCAGCAACGGGGTCGAATGCTCGGAAGAGGATCATTCTAAGAACAGGAGGGCCGAGATCAAAGTGCAGGAAAAAAACAATTAAAAAGTTTCTTATTGATGAAATGAATGATAGGGGTCTTTCAATGTCATTATAAGTTGCTTTTGCGTTTCCAGGTTTTTTTCTAAGCAGGTATATTTTTGATTACCAATCAATTCTAGTTTCTGATTTTAAATTCATTTTTCTATAAATATTTTCGTGTTGGATTAATCACATTATTTGAGTAGAATTATACCTTTCTAAATTAGAACCACTAAATTCAATCAATGATGCTCTTTGTCAGCTATACATTTCAATACATTTTTTCTCTGAAAACTTTCTCTGTCTAGTATGACACAAACTCGCCAACTCTCCGCCATCATGTTTACCGATATCGTTGGATATACGGCCTTGATGGGAAACAATGAAGAAAAAGCATTTGAGCTCATCCGTAAAAACAGGGAAATCCAAAAGCCGATCATTGAAGAATTCGGTGGCAGGTGGATTAAAGAACTTGGGGATGGTGTAATGGCTACTTTTCCGGCTGTTAGCAAGGCTGTATACGCTGCGATAAAAATTCAGGAAGAATGCCATAAGACAAAAGCTTTTGAACTGCGTATCGGAATTCACCAGGGTGAGGTAGTGTTTGAAAACGATGACATTTTTGGTGATGCGGTAAACATTGCCTCCCGTCTTCAATCGCTTGCTCCGCCTTCAGGCATTTATGTTTCAGAATCTGTACAGCGGGACTTAGCCAACAAAAGCGATATAAAGTCAGAGTTTGTCGCTGTTGAAAACCTGAAGAATGTAAAGGAACCTGTACAGGTGTATAAGATTTTTTCAAAAGACAGTGATGGTGCAGCAACCGTAAGTCAACGACCAACAAAATCATCTATACTTCCAGGTTACAACTATGATGTGCACATCAGCTATCGTTACAGCGACAACAAATACGATGGATGGGTAATGGAGTTTTTCGATAAACTTCAGCGCGAGTTAAATGCCACATTAAAAGACAAACTCACCATTTTCTTTGATAAAAATCTCAATGAGGATGTTCAGCCTTCAACACCATCGGAGATTAATTCGTTGATCTTCATTCCTATAATTTCTCAAACCTATTGCGATGTAAAAGCCTTCGCCTGGAAAAATGAATTTTTGGAATTTAAGAAGGAATCCGAAAATGATAAGTTGGGTAAGAACATACGATTAACCAATGGAAATATTGCCAGCCGCGTGTTGCCCATAAAAATCCACGATATTGATGTTGAAGATTTGCATGTACTGGAAAATGAACTTTCAGGTGTACTGCGGTCTGTGGATTTTATTTATAGAGAAGCAGGGGTGAACCGGCCATTGAGACCTGTTGATGATGAACTGGAAGCCTCGTCTTCAAGGGTGCTATACCGAAATCAGATCAACAAAGTTGCCAACGCCATTAAGGAAATCATTCAGGGAATTAAGTTATCAGAGAAAAATCAAGCGCCTCAATTATCATCGCAAGATATTGCGGCTGAAATGCCGGTGAAATCGGCATCCTATTCAACCTCTCTGCCTGCCGGTATTAAAGTACAAGTGGTAGATCGGCAAAAGCCGTCTATCTATTTGAGTTGGACAAGCAATGACTTGAAGGAGCAACGGGAAGAGATGAGCATTGTCTTACAAAAGGCAGGATTTAATGTGCTTCCCTCTACCGATTGTCCTGCAGATGATGAGCTATTCAAAAAGAAAGTCGCTGAAGAAATCAAGCAATGCAGTTGTTCGCTGCACATGCTAAGTGGGGAGTTTGGCAGGCGGTTCGAGCAGAATGACGAAATGTCTTTTCCGCAGTTTCAATTTCTTGAGGCAAAGAAAATGCTTGAAAGTGGAAGCGACTTCAACTCTTTCGTTTGGATGGTACCGGA
Source organism: Flammeovirgaceae bacterium (assembly GCA_012032815.1). Classification (GTDB taxonomy): domain Bacteria; phylum Bacteroidota; class Bacteroidia; order Cytophagales; family Cyclobacteriaceae; genus ELB16-189. Next base: position 4,967 of record JAAUQD010000093.1, on the reverse strand, counting down.
TACGGAAGATAAAATGAAGTCCGCACAGCAGGAATTTATAAAGTACATTCGGAATAACATCACCAAAAACATGATGTTCAGCAATAGCCCGGGCCCCATGCAATTGGTGGATGATATCCGGGTGGTGATGATGAAGCAGGATGTTACGGTATACGATTCTAAAGACACTGATATTTTCTTCATCTTCAATCAGCAGGATGAGGAAAGCGCGAAAGTTATTACAGATAAATTGAGCAATGAATATCCGGTTGAGATTATGAATATCCTTCCCGATGGTGAGGATGAATACCGCGAGATTTCGTCTCAACAAATACCAAAGAGCAAACTGGCTGTTGTTTATTTTAAATATGCAGGAGATTGGGCGTTGCCATTTATCAAGCAAATATGGAAGCAGGTTGGTGGTGCATCCTCACCAACCCATATGTTTTTAGTAGGAGAGGATGATCCTTATTCTAACAAAGCAAGAAATTTTAAAGCACCCAAAGTCGTCTCTACTATTATACCTAAGGAAAACATTCCATCAGAAGTGAAGAAAGTGTATACGACTGTAATAAAAATTAAATAAGTGTTCGAGAACTATCAGATATGTCCGTATACAGGTCTTCGCTCTTTTACAGAGGAAGAATCGTTATATTTTAAGGGACGCGATGAGCACATTACTGAAGCTACTCAACAACTTCAGGAGAATAAATTTATTATGCTTACTGGCGCTTCCGGAGATGGCAAGTCCTCATTGGTGTATGCCGGTATTGTGCCCAATGCCCGGGCAGGTTTTCTAAAATCCAAATATACAAACTGGTGCGTTGCGGATTTCAGGCCAGAACGTGACCCTCTTAGTAATTTATGCAAAGTATTAGCCAGAGAACTTGGAATAGACAACGCCTCAACCGTAGAGTCTGAGGTACGCCATGGGTTCTCGGCTTTGGTAGACTTATATAAGAACTCAAAACGTTTTATTGATACCGAATCCCTGGAATGGAAGAATGCTGATGAAACCGGCAAAGCAACCTTAAAGCGGGAAGCAGGTAACTTGTTGATTTTGGTTGATCAGTTTGAAGAATTCTTTACGAACCCCGAAAATTATAGCAAGGGAGTTCCATCAACAGAATCAAGTCTTGTATTAAATGTATTGCTGGAGACAGCACGTATCGCTTTAGAAGAGGACCTTCCAATTTATATCGTTTTCACCATGCGCTCGGATTATATCGGGCAATGTGCAGCGTTTCGGGGACTCCCTGAGTACATCGGGTTTTCTCAGTTCTTTGTTCCACGATTGAACCGGGTCCAGTTACAAGATGTAATAGAAGAGCCGGCTAAGCTCAGCGGAAACCGTATTACGCGCAGACTTACAGAACGACTTATTCATGACCTTACCGAAGGGGTAGACCAACTTCCGATTTTACAGCATGCCCTTAACCAAATCTGGGTTGCTGCTAATAATGGGCAGGAGGAAATGGATCTTGTTCATTATGCCATGGTGGGAGGTATGAGCAAAGCTGAATTGCCTGAAGAGCAGGTATCAAAATTCACATCCTGGTTTAGTGATTTGCCACCACAAATTCAAGGTTGTTATCATCAGCCCAATCTTCAGAACGTATTGGATACTCACGCCAACAAGATGTTTGAAGAAGCTGAAGAGTATTATAACAATAAAACAGGTAAAACAATCTCAGACTCAGACGCCAAACTGATTATCAAAACAGCATTCAAGTGTCTCACAAAAATAGATCAGAGTAGGGCAGTGCGTAATCGCATGACATTGGAAGAAATAACCAATGTGCTTGCCGTGCCTGAACTTGATGTAGCAACAGTAGGTAGCGTGTTGGATATTTTTAGGGAGCCGGGCAATACGTTTGTTCGGCCGTTTATAAATCCTGATAGTGAGAATAACTCCCTAAAGAAAACGGATGTTCTGGATATCACCCATGAAAGTTTAATTCGTAACTGGGCGTATCTGGAAAGTTGGGCGAAGGAAGAATTTGAGAATTACACCATATACCTGGATTATGAACAACAATTAAACCGGTGGGTGGAAAGTGATCAGTCCAATGACTTTTTATTATCGATTGGACCGCTGACCTATTTCGAAAACTGGTATGATCAGGCGAAACCCAACCAATGGTGGGTTGCCCGCTATTTGCCTGAAGATGAAGATCAAAAGGAAAAACTTAAGAGGGCAAATACAATCATCAACAATGCGAATGCCTTTCTAAAGGGCAGTGCCCGCAAACATGTTGTTACGCGATCCATAATGAAATACGGGCCGAAGCGAATTGCTGCAGTGCTAGCTATTATTGGGTTGATCACATTGAGTTCTTTTGCTGTCAGAAATTATTTACGACAACAAAATGAATTTGTCCTGGAGAATGTAAAAAGGGATGCCCTTGCACTTACAAATAAAAAGAACATCGGATTGGAGTATACTATCCCTGTACTTGTTGAGCTTATCAAGTTGGGTGACCTTACGTTGAAAGAGGCATTGGTTTCAATTGATGATCCGGTGCAGCGTCTTCATATTGGAAATGGTGCAAACGGATTCTTAATCTATCAGGGACGGTATCAACCGGCTACAGAAATCCTGGAAAGCCTTTCCGTTATGGATAGTTTGCTGGAGGTTTCGGAAGTTCCGAAAGATGCCAGCAAATTGCCTGTGTACCTGAAGGAGTTGAACGACTTTAAGGTTGTTGCGGGGTTTGCTCATCTATATAACCCATCTCCTGAGATAAAAAGCCTGGTTAATCAAAATGCTGAACGGTCTAAAAATTATGTTCATCACATTCTTCAAACTCAACCCGAAGGGTTTAGTGCAATAAACACATTTTGTATAGCGCTTGAAGATGGTATTAACAACCAATCTTTTACGAATGAGGAATTAAAGAATATTACAGCCGTCCTTTCACCTTTTGAGAATTCAACAAAATCAGAGTGGATACAAGCTCAATTTCAACGGGATAAACTTCAAGTGCGTGGTACACAGGATTATGGGTTTAAATTTAATGGGTTGTACCAGGAACTTGGATACCTGTACGCTGCGCAGGGTAATGTGGTTAATGCGCTAAAATGTATTGATACTCTTCTGCACTATAATCAAACCTACTATCAGAACGATTACTCCTCAATGAGCGACAATGCTTCCAACATCGCACTGGTATTTTATCAGTCCGGCTTTGAAAACGAGTTGGATCAATTTGTAAAAGGATACTCAGAGAAAAAGGGGATTTCACCAATAGAGTTTTATTCTCGGCTTCTGGCCCGAATTTTAACCGATAATGGGACTTCAGGTTATTTTAATTTGTATGCGTTCAGCGGTGAGATTTATTCAAACCTCAACTTGAGGTTTTGCACTGATGAGGCCATTGTGTTTTTTAATCGAAAGTTAAGAACAGAAATCAACGAACAGTCCAATCCCGATGAACGAAATTTTAATCTGGCAGTTGCACTGAAAAATGAAGGCATTATGCTCTCCCATAGAAAGGAGATGCGTGGGAATGAAGCGACCGATAAAGAAAACCAGTTATTTAAAAGGCAATTGATGCATACTCGAAAATTGGACGTGGGTATCTGAATCAAACGAAGTCAGTAATTGGTGTTTCAGGCGCTGACATTGTAAACATGCCTAATAAATTTATGTTTTAAATCCCGATTTCCGCGTACCTTTTCACCCCTTTGAGCCACGAGGTTTACTTTACCTCTACACTTCATATGCATTTGTCAACTATGTAATTGATACTGGGATTATCAATAGTCTATATGAAAATGATGATCTGAAATACTTTGAGCGGTATTTCGCAGACTACCATGCCGCTATGACATCTCGGGATTTTATGATGCGTGACCCAATCCCTTTTGAAATGCTTAAGAAGATTTATGATCAGCTTAACAAACGTGATGCAAGTAATTTTACAGATTTGAATTTGTTGTATCTTCAGTTGGGCAATGAAGCCTACCTGAGAGGAGATAAAACATTAGGTTTTGAAGCATACCAACATATTTCAGGGGATCAACTGCTAAATTCTTTCCAATACAAAAATTTTAATTTTGTTAATACCTACTCACTGGAACTGACGGCTCTGGCCGTGGCTCACTTGTCGGCTGACAATCATTTTGATGAAGCGTATAATTTGATCAACGTTTTTAAAAAGAAGTCAATCGCTCTTCGATATATGGCTATGCAGCGCAGCTTCTGAGTGTTGAACACCGTGATATTGCACAGAAGTTGTTGGACTCTGCTAAGACGGAGATGTTGCGGATAAGTAACCCCGCTGTTTTTCAACCCAACAGGCATCAGATAGCCATGGCGCTGTTCATGCTTGATCCGCAAAGAAATCTGAAGAAGCTTACCGGACTATAAAGAATTCATTCGGAAAGTCTAATGCCATCACGAAATTTACCTTTACACATGCTATTAATAATGACTTGTTTGAATCGTACCAGCAAATTCCCGCAAACATATCCAGCAGCGATAAATTGGTGTATTACTATTATTTGCTAAACGGATATTGCGAAGCAACAGGATATGATTCCAGTTGGAAACCGTACGAAGACAACAGACTATTTGCAGCAAGACGGTTTCTTCCTTATGTGAACGAAGATGATTGAGAATACAAACATATGTCCATATACCGGTCTCCGTTCTTTTACGGAAGATGAAAGTCTATATTTCAAAGGCAGGGATATTCAAATCGACCAGATATCATCACTTCTTGAAAAGAATAAGTTTTTGATGGTAACAGGGGCATCCGGTGAAGGTAAATCTTCACTGATCTATGCCGGCCTTGTACCTAACGCCCGGGCTGGATTTTTTAAAGCAAAATATAGCAACTGGGTAATTGCTGATTTCAGACCGGAGCGAAGCCCTGTAAAAAATATGGCCAAGGCGTTGGCATTGAAGTTGGGTCACAGCGAGGCTACAGTAGAAACGGAATTGCGCAGAGGTTTTTCATCGTTAGTTGATTTATATACCAATT
>JAAUQD010000092.1 GCA_012032815.1 Flammeovirgaceae bacterium | reverse complement strand
TTCGGGAGTAATTCTGGGGGAGGATAGTGTATCGGGTTTACCCGGAGTCCACATATATATACCAAAAGCCCAAAGGGGAACCGTTTCTTTGCGCAATGGATTCTTTTCAATGCCTGTTTTACCTGGCGACAGTGTCGTGTTCAGTTCAATCGGCTATAACCGCAAGCACTATATCGTTCCGAATTCGGCCAATGAATTCTTAACCATTATTGTGGAGATGACACCGGACCTTACCTATCTGGATGAAGTGGAGATCATGCCTTTTCCCACCGAGCAGGTTTTTAAAGAAGCTATCCTGGCGCTCAATATTCCTATGGATAAAGGAATGGACAATAGAAACTTAAATGCTGAGCTGCTGGCTTTGATGTTGCAAACAACGCCTATGGATGGCGCGGCCAATTATAAATACTATATGGATCAATATGCAGGATCTGTTTCCGACCGATATGGCCCGCGCACCAATCCGTTTCTCAATCCTTTTAACTGGGCCAAGTTTTTCAGAGATCTGAAAAAGAAGAATTAATTTTTTTGCTGTGATAGTTGCTCGATTTCTTTGTCGAGCTCTTCCCAATCATTAAACTCCAATGCTTTTACATCTTCGGCCTGTTCTTTTTTACCCATTAATCCCACCATCATGATCAAGGCGGTGAGTAAAATGGTGTAGAGCAGAATTCCCTTATCAAAGGTTGCTACCTGAAATTCCAGGGGGATGGCAAAGAATAAAAGAATGGTGATGAGTCCGCGGGGTGCAATGAGGAGCTCCGGAAAAATACTTTTCAGAGCAAACAATTTGAGTGTGATAAGGCGCACGGCAAACAAAATTGCAACTACCGCCAGACTGATCAGACCCGTTTCAATATTCACCAGAGATAACAAATCGAGCGTTACCCCAAACACTACAAAGAAGAAAGTGCGCACAACAAAGGCAGTTTCAAGTGTTATGGTATGAAACTCATGAACAATTGTACCCAGGATTGATTGGTCAATAAGTTTTGCCAGCTTCCCTCTGAAAAATATTTTGTTGTTGTTTAGCACAAGGCCAAACACAAGAATGATCATGAGGGAGGAGAGATGAAATAATTTACCCACCGCATAAAGAGCAATCAAAACTGAGATGAGCAAAAATAATTTGATGTGCCCGGTGATATTCTGAAACAGAAGTACGAGTAGGTAACTAACAATAATTGAAACTACGATGGTGACTACAATGTTGATGACGACATCAGTCACTATCTGGCCCACCGATGCAGTCTCTGCATTCCCCAATAGAAAATAGAAGAACATAATGCCCAGAATATCAGACAATGCGCTTTCGTAAATCAGAAATTCTCTTTTTGAAGGCATTAATCCGGCCACACTTGGGATGATTATGGCGCTACTCATAATTGAAAGTGGTACTGCATAGAGCAAACTGGTGAAGAAATCCGGAATGATAAGCTGTTGAATCAGATAGGCGATACCCAGCGAAGAAGCAATTAAAGCGACAAGGGCAACGCCTAGGGCTTTTATTATGACGGGTGCTTTGTCGGCTCTGAGTTCAAGATCGAGTGCGGCCTCAAGAACAATCATGATCAAACCAATTATACCAAGCAATTCAAGCGTACCAAAAAGCTGATCACCGGACTCAATTTGAAAGTAATCCAATCCCTGTCGTATGCCAATGCCAAAAGCAATGAGCATAAGTACACTGGGAACGCTTGTTTTCTTCGCTACTTTGTCAAAAAGGAAGGAGATGATGATAACAAGCGCCAGTCCAATGATTATGATGTAGGGATTATTCAGATCCATTATTTATATATTCAACTTTTATGTTAATTGGACTCCTTGTAGTTTAAAGAGTCATGTAAAGTTCATGAAATATTAAGCAATTTTGGTGACATGGCACTTTTTTAAAGTCAAAAGAGAGGAAACGGAGAATGGCTAAAGCAAATAAATTTGGAACATTCGGAGGTGTATTCACACCTTCCATTCTTACTATTCTCGGTGTAATCATGTATTTGAGGTTGCCAATGATTATTGGCGAGGCGGGGTTATTGGCCACGCTCGGAATAATTGCGGTAGCACACATCATTTCATTTACAACCGGCCTAAGTGTTTCATCCATTGCTACGGACAAAAAGGTAGAAGCAGGCGGAACCTACTATATGATTTCCCGGAGTCTCGGGCTTCCTATTGGTGGTACCCTGGGTTTGTCTCTTTTTGTTGGTATGTCGTTCAGTGTGAGCTTATACCTTATTGGCTTTGCTGAAAGTTTTTTGAACTATTGGAATTATGAAGTAACCATTCAGTCCATTCGCCTGACGGGAACAATTATTCTGATGGTGGTTACAACGGTTACACTGATCAGCACCTCGCTTGCCATAAAGACTCAATATATTATTATGGGTGCGATCGGGCTGTCGTTAATCTCGATACTCTTCGGCAATCACGAATATGCACCAAGTGAACCATTGCTATCCAACGCAGCACCAGCCATTCCGCTGATGGTCTTATTCGGGATTTTCTTTCCTGCCGTAACCGGCTTTGAAGCCGGTGTTTCAATGTCTGGCGATTTGAAAGATCCCAAAAAATCGATTCCCGGTGGTACCATCACCGCAATTATCGTTGGCTTTGTCGTATACCTGGCATTAACATTTTTCTTTGCTTACACGGTGGATTCGAAAATGTTGGCAACAGATCCAGCAGTTCTCCTGAAAATATCCTGGATACCCGAGCTGGTAATTGCCGGCATTTGGGGAGCTACCCTATCATCAGCACTTGGAAGCATTTTAGGAGCCCCGCGAATTTTACAGGCAACTGCAATTGACAAAATAACTCCGCGGATTTTTGCAAAAGGGTCGGGCTCTGCCAACGAGCCACGAAATGCACTCATCCTTTCTTTTTTTATTGCGGAAGCGGGAATTCTTATTGGCGAACTGGACGTTATTGCACGAATCGTTTCAATTTTCTTCATTACAACCTATGGGTTCTTGAATTTGAGTTGCGCGTTTGAGGCCTGGTCCAGCGCTGATTTCCGGCCGTCTTTTAAAACACCCATATGGGTAAGTTTATTGGGATCATTGGCGTGTATCATCGTGATGATAGAACTTGATCTCCTCGCATTGGTTGGGGCAACCTTATTACTAGGTCTCTTATATCTTTATCTCAAACGCAAAGAATTGAAACTTGAATCGGGCGATGCCTGGAGCGGGGTGTGGGCCAGCCTTGTCAAAAGCGGATTGAAGAAGTTGAGTCTGACCAAAGAACATTCCCGCAACTGGCGCCCCAATATGATTGTGTTTAGCGGAAGCGAAGAAGCACGCGGCCACCTTATCAATTTAGGAAAACAGATTTCGGGAAAGCTGGGGATTATTTCGGCTTTTGAATTGATTCCTTCAGAGTCTAAAGAGCGATCACAATTATCAAAGCCCACCGAAGAAGAGGGTTATTACTTGTATAGGCACTATTGCCGGGAAGTGTACGAGGGAATGGATGAAGTTTCCCGGGTTTACGGTTTTTCTGGGGTGCAACCCAACACGGTTATGATGGGATGGAGTCATAACCCAAATAATACCGAGCGTTTCACTGGTCTTTTGCAATCGCTCAGGCGGAATGATCTGAATATTTTGTTCCTTAATTACAATCATGATCGGAATTATGGTGAGGGTAAGACCATTGATATTTGGTGGGACGGCTCAGGAAGGTCGTTGTCTCTTGCTATTAATGTAACCCGCTATCTTACTACAGGTGATTTTTGGCTCAATGCCAGGATTCGGCTGCTAATAATTAACGACATCAGGCATCAGGCGGAGATTATTAATAAGCGAGCTAATCAAATTATAGATAACTATCGATTGCCGGCATTGGTCAATGTGATTGACAACAGCCTTCACATGAGTTCCCGCATCGAAATCATTTCACAACATTCTGCCGAAACCGACCTGACCATCATTGGTCTGCCGCAAGAGCTTAGCAGTAATTTGGTTGGAGACGTAGACAAAGTATTGCAAAAACTGGGAAGCACGTTGATTGTATCCGCTGCTTCCGGTTTTGAAATTCTGGACTTGCAGATTTCAGGATTGTCATCTGCTACTCAGGAAGAATTAGGATCTGTACCACTTCCAGAGTTACGTCTATCCAGGTACCCTGTAATTGCCGATGACATTCAGAAAATTGATACCAACAGCCAGAAGGTACTCAGGTTGTTCTTTGAAAAAGCAATCAGTCCCTTCTACATTGAGATCAATGGTTTGTTGAAGGAAATTGATGAGATCAGCTCAACCACACTGAGTAGGGTTAGGAAATTGTCGTCTTCTGCAGACAGCCTTCGTCAGAAGAAACTGATGAGTAAAATCAAGGAAGACTTTTATTCCCGCACCCGGGGCATTCTGAAAGAAAGCACAAAGAGAATAGGGTATGCTGAAGAAAATTTTGAGAACGGAATGGAGTGGTACATTCAACGATTGAATGAAGATGTAAATAAATTCCCATCACGACTTCGTGTTGTATATGATGCCGATGAATATCTTCTTCAACAGGAAGATAAGTTAAGCCTTCAACTATTTAAGTTGAGGAAGCGATTTGTGCGAGCTATTACACGAAGTCCCATTCAACATTCAATCCAATATCGAGATGTGGCCCGTTATTATCTTTTACACACCCGTTATTCTTACATGACTTCATTTCTCAAAAAATTCGAATCGGAGACTATTCATCAATTAGGGGAAATTCGAAATTCCATCAATGCCGCTGCCGATGTGCTTGAGATATTCGAAGGTCGAATGGATGAGAATGGTTTTGATGAATCTGTCTTTGAACAAGAGTCGAATTCTTTTACAAAAAAACTCGAAGGAGTGCGTGCACAACTGGATCAACACAAACAATTATTCAATAACCGGCTGCAGGTAGAATTTAGAAAAAACCTCCAACTCATGAATGATGAGTTGAGTTTGCTGTCGGTAAATGAGCATGCCCAGCGTCATGCGGGGTTACGAAAACTATTTGATAAAAGAGCAATAAAACTGTTGAATGATATAGAGGAGTGGAAAGTTGGACTTCACCGAATAATTAATAAAGTGTATGCTGATTTTATTATTCGGGCGTTTCAAAGCAGAGTTGATGATGAGCTCTCTGAGTTCAGGTCAAATTTTCAGCAATGGCTGGATGTGCATTATATGAAGAAAATTAGTGCACTTAAAAATAGTATATCAAGTATTCAAGACAGAACACAGGAAATCAAGTTAAACGTTGAAGTCGACAGCAATCAGTTTATTGAAGTTCAGGATGATTTTAATAAACGAGGAGCTGAATTGATTTCATATACGGATCAAATTCCGGATCGTGTTGAGGTAAGCCATAAATCTTCGGATGGCGTTGAGGTTGTCGATCTTCCCTTGTCGTCAATGACTCATCATTTTGCTGAGTCACGTTTGCTCAGCCCAATGGAGGATGTTCTTGAAAAAATGAATGAGACGCTTCGTAAAAGCAGCTTCATGATTAAGGATGTTGTAAACCTTGTCCGGTTTGCTGTAGGAAATGTTGAGGATAGCGATACAGAGATTACTCAGGATAGTTTATTGAAAGTTTCGTATGAAGCAACTCAAAACTTAACCGAAGAGGAGAACCGCTTAAAAGGGCTGTTGACTGAGCTGGACGAAAAGACGAAAATCTTTTTTCAGGAAACATTTGATCCCTTGCAGGTTTATCGGATTACCGGAAGTGCAGCTGAATTTTCAGGCTCAGTCAGGCATTTCAAAAGTAAAAAAGTCCGTTCGCGAATTCGAAATTTTATTAAAGAAAAGTATAAAGGATTCGTGGATGCAGGAGCGAAAGTATTGTACAGCGTTAGCGGTGGCATGCTGCTGGCCGAGCGTTTTATTAAACCCACCACAACACAAACCGGGCCCAGCCGGATTCTTTCTTTTGCTGAGCAGGTAAACCCAAGGGCCGAAGTTCTGGAGCGTGTTCCGTTTTTTACCAAAACCTCTTCAGCGGCCGGTCGAATATTGGAAGTGATTTCTGGATTGAAATGTCCAGGGAAGAAGAACAATTTAAATCAGCTGTTGCCCGATATAAAAGCGGAAAGCACGGAGCCGTTTTAATTTTGGGTAAACGAAATCATGGCAAAACTGCATTTACAAAATATGCGATTGGAAAGTACCTTAGCGATAAATCAGTATATAATGTATTTGCGCCACGAGAAGGGACTTGTGATGTGAAAGAATTTCACCGCACCCTCCAGGATGTTACCGGCCTGACAGGAAGCGCCAGCGAAATCATCAATGCCCTTCCGCATAACAGCATTGTTCAGATTCACGATTTGGAATTGTGGTGGGAGAGAACGGATCAGGGACTTGGCATCATCAATCAAATTAATGATTTGATTGATCGATACGGTGATACCTGCATGTTTGTTATTTCGATGAATCCATTTGCCTACCGGATCATCAATCAGTTAGTTAAACTTGAAAATTATTTGATCAGTACCATTGAATGTGATAAGTTCTCCGCTGAAAACATTAAAGATCTGATCTTATTACGTCATAAATCAAGTGGACTAAGTTTTGAGTGGAGGGATCAGCACGAAAGTGAGTTGTCAACTTTAAAAACCGCGCAGCTCTTTAGTCATTATTTTGAATACACCGGTGGCAACCCTGGGGTAGCGTTGTGTGGGTGGCTGACTCACATTTCCGGAATAGATGGAAAGACTATTTCTATTCGTACTCCACACAAACCTGATATCCATATACTTAGCAATCTTTCAGCGGATCACCGGATTGTTTTAGCGCAGATCATTATTCACAAGCGGACAACATTGCTCAAGTTGGGAAGGGTAATGAATTGTGATGAGATGCAAGCCGATAAACTAATTCGTAGTTTGAAGCGTTCCGGTTTGGTGGTTGAAAGTCCACCGGGAACATTTGCTCTAAATATTTATGTTGAACCTTTTGTTTCAAAATTTCTTGAAGAAAACAGAATGATATGAAAATCATTGTAGCCCTGGTTGTCGGACTTGCCCTCTATACGATAATGCGTGTATTGAATCGTATGAGACAGCAGTCTATCCAAAATATATGGATAGGAGGGTTCCTTAAAGCACTTCCCATCATTGAATTTAGCAGTTGGACTGGATTTATTTTCTGGATAATAGCTGAGTTCTTTTATGATCAAGTCTACTATGTGTACTTATTGGTCGTACTCATTGGCGTGCTGGTGGTGTTACTCGCCTGGTTTTTAGGTAGGGATTATATTGCCGGTACAATAATAAAAGCTCAGAATGTATATAAGGTTGGCCAGCCGGTCACCATTGAAAATCAACACGGTACTATTAAAAAGATAGGCAATTTACATCTTACAATACGTACTGATCGTGGGGATGATGCTCATATTCCGTACTCATCACTGACCAACAAGACGATCATTCAGGAAAGAAGCAATGACATTTCTGTTCAGGTTATGAGGCTGGAACTTCCGGATTCGTTGAGTGCTGACGAATGGGTGAGAAAGATCAGGAAGACATTGGTGATTAATCCATATGTGTTCAGTGGGTCAGATTCTGTGATTACTATAACACCTAAAGAGAGCGGCTTTTTAGCTGAAGTTCATGCATCTACACTTAATGATGAGCATGCGTTACATGTGGAAAAGCAGTTGGCGAGGTTAAGTGGAAATTAGGAACGCCCCACATCATGAATTGAATTCCAGTTTTTCTTTTTGTGTTCCTTTCAATATCAGTAATATTGCAGCCCAGATTTATTGTAAATGTTTTGGGGTGTAGCGCCATGCCTTCGCTATGCTTCGGCAGGCGGGCAGCCCTCGACTAGGCTGAGGGAAGCTTAAGAATAGATTTGTGAAGCTTAATAATTAAGATGATTTTGAAAGGCAGAAATTAGGTTCGGGGTGTAGCGCAGCCCGGTTAGCGCACCACGTTAGGGACGTGGGGGCCGGAAGTTCGAATCTTCTCACCCCGACTTTGCAAGAGGTTATCAATAGATAACCTCTTTCTGTTTGATTATGATTTGTTACATTTATATTCTCCAATCCTTAACTACAGAAAAGTGGTACTATGGATTCACTGAGAACCTGGAACAACGCCTACATGATCATCAATCCAACAGATCGAGGTACACAAGATTTAAAGGCCCTTGGAAATTAATATTTAAACGAACTTTTGAAGATAAATCTGAAGCCCTTCGCTTTGAGAAACATATCAAGAAATCAAAAAATAAGCTTTACCTCAGATCTGCGTATAGCGAATATTTTCTCTGAATACTGATATATTCTATATTATAGAGCGCATCCCGACAGAGTCGGGAGGGCCGGAAGTTCGAATCTTCTCACCCCGACAAACAAAAAAGGCCTCACGTAAGTGGGGCTTTTTTAGCATACTCTTGGAATGGTTTATGGCCGTTCAACAAGTGGGAGAATCCCTGCCTGCCGCAGGCAGGTTCTCACCCCGAAAAAGGCAGCATTTTGCTGCCTTTTTATTTGTGACTATTTTAAGATTTTCTTCGTTGTAGTATGGGCATGCAAAAAATTGAAATTCTTCTACTTGCGATTTTATCATTGGTGTTGCCGAAGCACAAATCAATCCGGTGAAGCTTGCTCAAAGCAGGATGAAAAAAGAAAAGTGGATGCCGGCTGAAATGCAGTTGAAGAAATCGTTGCGCAAGGATTCAATAAACCCCGAGGCAAAGTACATCTATGCACAATGGTATTTTTCGCCCTCGAATCATCATTTAATCTTGACTCTGCTTACCAATATGTGTTACGATCCACTGCATCATTCAATCAGACCTCGGACCGGGACAAGGAACGGTTACAGCGATTTCCATTAGACTCCTCTATACTTGTTGACTTACGGCAGGAGATTGACAGTGCGGCCTTTGAAAGAGCGAAATCAATTAATACAGAAAGTGCTTACATATCCTTCATTCATGAATTTTCCTTTGCAAGGGAAAAGGAATCTGCCATAGAACTTCGCAACGAAGTGGCTTACATAGACGCACTCAAAGTGAATACATATGAAAGCTTTCTGGCTTATGTCCAGCGCTATCCGCAATCCCTGCGCACTGCTGAGGCGGAGCAACGCTATGAACGACTCCTTTATGAAGCTAAAACTAAAGATGGAAAACTTACCAGTTTAGAAGCGTTTCTGAAGGAATATCCCCAAACAACCTACCGACCAGCAGTAGAGAAAAGAATATTTGAAATTTCCACATCATCGGGAGATGAAAAAGATTTTATCAACTTCGCTAAAAAATATAGCACCAGCGAATATGTAGATGCTGCCCGCGACATCGTGTTTCATATCGCCCGTCAAAATGATACGCCCTTTCCTTCAAGTCTTTTAAATGATTCATTGCGCAATATTATAAATCTCGAAAAAGGCTATTGGATCCCAATTTTTAGGGGTGGGTTTTATGGGTTTATTAACGATCAGGGGCACGATATCATCACTCCAAAATTTAAAAACATCAATGAAGACTATCTGTGCGGGGAAATCTCGGATGATGTGTTGGAGACTTCAGCTGGATTAATAAGCCGATCCGGTGAAGTAATTTTCAAAGGAGCTATCAGTAAAGCCGAAGAGTTAGGTTACGGTTTTGTGTTGGTCAAGACAAAAAATTGCACGCATCTTATTCATAAATCAGGCAGAAAATTTAATAACGACTGCATTGCCGATGCTTTGATTATTGCCGGCCGCTTTCTGGCGGTAAAGACCGGATTAAACTGGGGGTTGTATGCTTTTAATGGAAACGAAATTCTAGCTCCATCCTATTTGAGCATATCGGCCTATAATGATTTGATCATCCTGTCACGTACCGAGAAGAAGAGCCTTTTTACAATAAACGAAATAATCAAAGTAGCTGATGGTGGGAAATTGATTGAGAGCATGGTTTTCGATG
>JAAUQD010000091.1 GCA_012032815.1 Flammeovirgaceae bacterium | reverse complement strand
TAAACTCTTCAACGCCAAAGATGACAGTTCCAGGAAACGCATAAATGACATTCGTTCTATCGCGCAGCGCTTTGTCTTTTCTAAAATAGTCCTCACCCATATACATAGCTTTTTGAGGAGCTCCTCCACATTTGATAGCCGTAGTTGATTGGGTATAAAGTGCATTACCTCCTTTAAATTTCTGTACTACTTGCCAGGTCTTTTCAGGATCAATGTAATTGCTGCAAACATTTTCCTTTGCCATCGCTTCTTGCAAACCTTCAACTAAGGCCAGGTTTATCGAAATACCTGGTGCTAGTACTAGATAGTCATAGGTTAATTCACCTGTATTTTCAGTGGCAACCATATTTTTATCAGCATCAAGTGCAGTTACTTTATCCTTAATCCATGTTGCACCTTTTGGGATTTGATTTTTCTCAGGCCGAATGGTATCCTTCATTTTATAACTTCCTGCACCTACCAATGTAAATGCGGGTTGATAGATATGCTGGTCAGAGGGCTCAACAATGGCTATATCAAGCTTATGCAAACTTTTGCGTAGAAGTTGTGCAGCAGTCATAATACCGCCCGTTCCACCACCGACAATTAAAATTTGATAATGTGATTTGCCCATGTTTTGTTACTTTCTTTCAAGTAAAATTAACACATAGGGTACGGAAGCCGTGTGATTTTAATCACACAAAAAAATGACTTTCGACAGGAGTATTTTTCCTATCGAAAGCCATAATTAAATTTTCGAAAGACTTATTATCCTAAGTACGCTTTCAGTCCTTTGCTGCGAGCACTGTCGCGAAGTTTGCGGGTACCTTTCTCTTTAATTTGACGAACGCGCTCCCTGGTCAGATCAAAATGATCACCAATTTCTTCAAGTGTCATGGCATGCCCCCCGTTCAAACCATAGTAAAGCGCAATAACTTCAGCTTCACGTGTGGTCAGTGTACTTAGAGCACGTTTTACTTCCGTACGGAGAGAACTTTCCATTAACCCGCTATCCGGAGTTTCGCCAGCCTCATCTTCAAGGACATCCAACAAACTATTATCTTCGCCCTGCACAAATGGAGCATCCATTGAAATTTTGCGGCCGCGTAGATTCAGGTTGTTCTGAATTTCATCGGCTGTCATATCCAACACTTTTGCCAACTCATCAACGGTAGGTTCACGTTGATACTGCTGCTCCAATGCCGACATGGTTTTTGAAATCTTATTAAGAGACCCTACCCTGTTTAGCGGCAAGCGAACAATACGTGATTGCTCCGCAAGTGCCTGCATGATCGACTGACGTATCCACCACACTGCGTAGGAAATGAATTTAAAACCGCGGGTTTCATCAAATCGTTGTGCGGCTTTTATCAATCCCAGGTTGCCCTCATTAATAAGGTCACCTAACGTCATTCCGTTGTTTTGATATTGCTTCGCTACTGACACTACAAAGCGAAGGTTGGCCTTACATAGCTTTTCAAGAGCTTTATGGTCACCTGCCTTGATCCTTTTCGCCAATTCAACTTCCTCATCGGCTGTAATCAAATCCACTTTAGCAATTTCGGTCAAATACTTGTCCAGAGACTGATTCTCTCTGTTTGTGATTTGCTTGGTAATTTTTAGTTGTCTCATGTATTGTTTATTCCTCGTTAATTCATTTTTACGTACACTTCAAAAAAACCCTTTCCGTTGTCGGAAAATTCCTTCCCGATCAAGACTTTTTAAGCTCGAATTTCTAAGCGGGGAGCAGTCCAAAAGTTGAAAATCTTATCAAAAACAAAGATTTCCCTTTGCGAACTGTGCAAACTTACGAAATCCATTAACGGCTTCCTAGAACTATTTTTGGTTAAGGCAGAAATGCACCCTAAAAAATGCACTCTGTTACAACGTTTCTTTGATTAAAATGTTGCCGTAGCTCCTTTGCAAGACCAAATCTGGTTAGATTCACTTTTGGCCTTGAATTCCTTTTTTCGCCATATTAATCGCCAGTTACGTTTAACTGGCATCTTCAATTACACCATGATTCTACATCACCCACTGCATAAGCCATGCAGAAATAATTCCAGCATAGGTACCGAGCACGTGGCTAAGAACTGCTAATAAAACACCCACAGGTGCTAGTGATGGATGAAAGATAGATGCTATGGCCGGAGCAGTTGCCACTCCACCAATATTGGCCTGGCTGCCAACAGCCACAAAGAAATACGGTGCCCGTATAATTTTGGCAACTGCAAACATGACCACTGCATGAAAGATGATCCAAATAATTGCCACCCAAAGTAACGATGCGCTTCCTTCCAGAGAAAAAATATCCAGGCGCATGCCAATGGTCATGATCAGGAAATAAATAAGCAATGTTGCTATTGAGGATGCACCTGATTTTTCCAGCAACCTCACCCTGGTAAAGGAAAGCATAATTCCCAAGGTTGTTGCAAAGATGATCATCCATAGAAACTCAGACGAGAAGGCACCTTCCCCACCTCCTATGTTTAAGTTGGTAATTCCCATTGCCATCAAACGAGAAAGCCCTGCTCCTCCAAATCCAATAGCCAGAATCGCGGCTAAGTCAGTTAATGTTGCAGGTTTTTTCTCATTGTTCCCTTGGTGATCAACACGCTTCATTACATCTTCAATCGATGACATGTCTGCCTTCAGCCATTTATCAATTCGTTTGGTTATGCCAGCTCCATATATAAGAATTGCCATCCATGTGTTGGCCACAACGGCATCTACAACCAGCACAATCGTAAAAAGAGATTCACTGCATCCATAAATCTCTTTCAGCGCAAGCTGACTGCTGCTTCCTCCTATCCAGCTTCCACAAATAGTGACAAGTCCCTTCCAAAGTTCTTGTTGGATAGCTTGCTCACGAAATGTATCACTAAGACTACTAACAACTGCCAGCGCTATGGGGCCTCCAATGATAATGCCTGCTGTACCTGCAAAAAAAACAAGAAGCGCATTTTTACCTAACTTTAGAATTGCCCGCAAATCCGCCATAGCCGTGAGTAAAACAAGCGATGCCGGAAGTAATATTTGTGAAGCGATCGGATATAGTTGTGAAGTTGTTCCGGATACAACATTAAAACTATTAAGTAAAGCCGGGATAATATAACACAGCAGAAGCGAGGGAACGAACGTGAAGAATTTTTTCCAAAAGGGTCTGGATGAGTCCGAGGCATAGAACAATACTGCTAATACAATAAGCAGCAGTCCTAATACAATCCCATCATGGCTGATCAGCGGACCTTCTGCCTGCATCTATGACCCGAGTTCTGTGAGTGCTTTTACAAACACATCCAGCTCTTTGGTTGTAGTATAAATGTTAGGGGTTATGCGACACCCTTGTACTCCAGCCCCATCAATGGCAACTGTAAAAATGCTGTACTTCTTTATTAAGGTATCGGCAAGCTCTTTTGGTTTCATTCCTTTTACACCAACATTGGCAATTCCACAGGAACGTTTAGGATCCTCCGGAGTATTCAAAACAATATTCGGAAGTTTTCTCACTTTCGAGGTCCAGTAATTCTGAATGTACCGAAGTCTTTCTTCCTTACGCTCTGCTCCCACCATATTGTAATAATCGATGGCATTGGCAATTGCCAAATCAGAATGTACAGGATAAGTACCCAAATGATTCAATCTCATAATATCATCCATTTCCTTTTCTCCCGGAGCCAGCAATGGCCATGTTTTAGAAATGTGCTCTTTCTTTACGTATAGCAATCCTACACCTAACGGAACACTAAGCCATTTGTGTAGGCTTGATCCATAATAATCGCAATCCAGATCCTTCATAGAAAATTTAAAATGCCCTATCGCATGCGCTCCATCCACCAATACCTGAACGCCTTTACTATGTGCCATGTCACATATTTTACGCACGGGTAAAATATGTCCTGTAATGTTGATGATGTGACAAATCATCAGTAGCCGCGTTTTAGATGTAATCGCATCGGCATAGACTTTAACAATTTCTTCGTCTGATTGAGGATGAAGAGGTACAGACACAATCTTATTGACAACACCGTTCCTTTTATTCACCTGCTTGAACATCTGCAGCATGGCAAAATAATCTTGCTCCGCCATAACAGCTTCATCACCTGGCCTCCAGTCAAACCCGCCAATAACAAGGTCTAATGATTCAGTTGTATTGCGGGTAATTCCAATTTCCTCTGGAGTAGCATCAACCAGATCAGCCAGTTTACCAATCATGATTTTCTTATTCTCCTCCTTTACCGTTCGCATGTAATACGAACCCTGATAATTCACATCCCGAATATGTTGAATGTGTTTTTCCAGCGTTTCTTCCGGAAGGAAACAATAGTAGCCGTTTTCCAGATTGATATAATCGGGCTTCAGCTTATAGCCACCGCGAATGGCTACCCAGAAATCTTCATCTTTGGCCAGCTGCTTTGCCGGAAGATGCGAAACTTGCTTTGCCAATGACTCCAGTGTGGTAAAACTCGGAATTCCAGCCAGGCTAAACATGGCCATGTTTTTAGAAACGATCTCTTGTCCATTAGTATTAGGTTTTGGATTGCATACTTTTTAAAGTAACCGTGTACACAGAACGATTGCCTTTTCGTGAAGATAACACTCCTGCATAATCAATTGAAAATCTTTTTTGATCTAAGGTAAGAATGGCTGCTATATAATCACTTGCACATATTACGCCCTCAGGTGCCATTTTACAGAGATCGTACATCATATCCACGTTTTCGCCCTCCAGGCGATCACCTTTAATATATACCGGGCCTGCATGAAGGGCTATTTTTAGCCCAGACCTTACTACCACATTTTTCTTGATGTCATTTAATTCCATTAAAACATCTACAGCACCGGATTCAGATTCAAAAGCCAGAAGAAGTACATCATTATCCTCCATGGTTGCTTTACATACTGAAAGTTCGCCTTCAATCTTATCGCTGAGTTCTTCCTTCACTCGCTCCTTATCCAGCGCGTTAGACACTGAAAAATCAATCGCTACTAAATAAAGTACTGGCCGATCATGTATTTTTTCATAAACCGGTGGGGGTGCATTTGGCGTTCTGGATTCGTTTCCGACAATGAATACATCCGGGTTAATATTGGTATGCTGTTTTGGGAATGGCCAGAGTCGCAATGTATCCCGGGTTCCACCCTCCATTCTTCGCAGGTCAGCCTCTGACAATACCGTCATCAGCTTTGGTTCAGCATGCTGTGCTTCACTGCGTAATACTGCCGACCCAAAATAATCTTACTCTCAAAAGAAAAGAGATCGTTGTAGCCACCATATCCTTCATCTGTAATCAGGCGAACCGGGTATTTTTCTATCAACCGGTTGAATCGATCAACCCAATTTTCCCCGGCAAAACGAACACTCAATTCAATAAAGTCGGCAGGCTTAAATGGAAGCGAAATATTAACCTCTCCTCCTACCTCTTCAATGGCTTCAGCAAAAAGAATGTCACCACCGCAGGCTAAGGCGCAATAACCTATGCGAATGTTATTCGTTTGTACAGCAGACTTTAATGCATTTCGTACCTGCGTCTCTATCCCGGCCGGAAATCGTGGCTTCTCACGGGTAGGCGAATCAATCATGTGGCCTACGAATGCGGCAACCGCTGGAGGACTAAAAGCCTTCATAACTTCTTTGGGTACGCTGGTGTAATGATCGATCAGCCAGAGCTGGTTATATACACTGCTTATTTTACCCCAATCAGAATGAGCAATTGCGCGCGCTTTGAAATATAAATCCACTGATTCTTGCTTGTCTTTAAGCAGAAGATGAGCTTCCGCCAAGGTGCACAATTCCCAAAACTCAGTTGTGTCTTTATCTATAACCTGAATTACTTCAACGGCTATTTCACGTCCCTTGCGCATTTGTCCGGCAATGGCTGACATCGTGGCTGCGTTAATGCCGGTGTAATAATTCTTAGTGGCTGAGAAATTTTGCAAATAGGTATCGCGCGATCGAACCGCATAGGATGAATCCTGGGTTACTCTGAATAGTTCTTTGAAGATGCCACCCAGTATTCCTGAAGTTTCCGAATCGTCAGGGTGCTTTGTGAAAACAGGCTCAAGGTAGTTGAGTGCCTGTTTTGGTGAACCTGATTTTGATAAAGCAAGCGCGTAGAGTTGCGAATAACGAAGCGTTGGCTCTTTTTCCTTTTCACACAACAGCCGGGCTTCCATATACCGACCCTGCCCAATGAGTTCTTCAAGGTGTTGTAGCGACCCGGACAAGGTTAATTAATTTTCTGTTGAACGGTGCCGCTCAATGAATCGGTCGTATTCCTCTTTAAATTCCTCATGGAGCACTTTCCTATTATTATCTTCTTCATTCTGACCGGTTTCTGCCTGATTGACTAAATTAAAGTATTGTTGCGGATATGCATCCGAATACATCTTTGGAATAACACCAATTTTAGTAAATCCCATGTAAAAGGTAAACATGAGAAATAACGAAAGCAATAAAACAGAACGATCTTTGAATGCTCCTACATACCGGATCGGGACAATCTTGTTTCCATTTACGAGAATGGTCTTTCTCAAAAAAGATAAACCTAGAAAACCAAGCAATAATGCAAACCCTATACCTCCGGCTGGTTCTGCCATTCCCGGTAAAAAGGGAACTAAAACCATGGATAGTAAATAGAATACGATACTGGAATAGTAAAAGCCTACCAGCAAATTAATACCTGATCCTCGATCGGGTGATAAAGTAATGAAACGAAACATACGCATGACATATACAATCATCACTATCAGTCCTCCGACAACAAAAAGGATTTCTACATAACTGAAGCGTACAAAAAATATGCGCATGCCCATGATTGAACTCAGTAGAAATAGCCCCAAAACTCCAGCCGGTTGATAACCACAGAATCTGAAACTTCCCGACTAAAACTTTGGAGAAATTGTAAAAGAAATAGAAACGCAAAGCCAAAAGTCACCAGACCGAGAATATACGATCCATAATCGTTCTGTGCCATAGACGCAAAACTGCCCAATATCAGGAGTACACTAAGTAAGTAGTATGCGGTGTTATAACGCTTCATCAGTTTGGTAAATAGAATATATAATAAAAGTCATCTAAGAAAGCCTTGTCCATCCCAATCCATCTTTCTGATCGATTGTCTTTTTTACGAGCTGCTTGCCAAAGTATTACCGAACGACAAAGTAAATCTTCCGACTCAGTAAGCGTAGGGGGAATTGCTTCTACAGCTCTATGCAGGTTCCCCTCATCTCCAATCCCTATGTTCATGGCCACTAAGGCTTGCGTCTTGCTTCCTTCCACCATTTCCCTGTAAATATCCAGTGCTTTTTGATTCATCTCTTCACCACCAATTCTTCCCATAACCATTAATAACTGAATCTGAAAATTCAGGTTTGTAAATGCGCCAAAAGTAAATTGACTTACATCAACACTTTTTGCCTTTGAAAATGCGGAATCCAGATAGATAAATGATTTTGGGTCTCCCCGATCCTGAAATATCTTATCCGCCATAAAGATGTAGGCAAATATTTTCTCATGTTCCTTTTCAAATTTTTCGGCCAATTCCTCACCTTCGTTGTAGTACCCATGGTTAGCCAGGTTCACACACAAATCCTTCATCTGGTTGAGAAAAAAAGTTTTTTCCACATACTCATATCTATCAGCAGACCTTGAAATGGAATTCTGATCAAATAGTGAGTAGTAGTGAATTCCCTTCTCTACATCACGCGCTTCGAAATAGCGATTAGCTAAAATCAGGTAAGTCAAATTTCGATCAAAATTTCTACCATATACATGCTGGTCAGCAATGTTTAAGATCCCCTCATACACGTCATCCGAAAGTCTAATGAAACTATCAAATGATGCGTCAAAGACAAATGCTTTTTTCTCATTCGCTTTGGCAATCCAAAAATGGAGATAGTCAAAGTCCTCAGCTTTTGTATACAGTTCTGTGAAAAGATTTCTCTCCCTTAGGTAGTTAAATAGTGCATCCGAATGGAAGGTCCAGCTAAACCACCCATCTATATAATCCGGATATAGCATCAATTGCCTTCTCTTAAATTGGCGGTTACGAACTCCATCACCGTAATAAGGTATAGTAACAGGCACCGTTTCCTCAAGATAAGACGCAGGTACTTTTCTGTAGTGCTCAACGAACTTATCCAGCCAGCCATTTATCTGTACATCATCATTAGGAAATCCTCTATCCGAATTGTACTTGGCAGTAAACATTGCTTTGCGCTTGTAGTTCAGTGCTAATAGGTAATTTCGCTCATGGGGATTTTGTTCTTTTAGAATCTCCTGCTCATAACTCAATGCCAATTCATTTGAAACATTGCGATCAGCTAATGTCAAATTAGGAAAGAAATATCCTTTGTAGGACCTAAGAATGTCTTTTTCAATATTTACACGATATAACTGAGCCATGTAACCTGAACGGATGAATGAATTCCGGTAGATGGTAATGGGTGTATCACTTTCGTAATGACTACTTAACCAATCGATCATAGGCTGACTTTTGCTCTTAAACCCATATTGGTAAAGAATACCCAGCACATGATTGTAATTGTTAAACAGGCTGCCAATGAAATAATCATTCTGCCCGGTCGAATGCAATTGGTCAAAGCACCAGATAATATTATTCACTTGTCCCCGCGCAGCATATAATGATGCCAGTGTATGATATCCTCCGTTGTAATCGTTTGGTATACGACCATTTGTTTCATAGCTCCCCTTAGGGTAGTATCGATTAAAGTTTGATTGAGACGTTTCGCCCCCCAACGGAGAAATGTGTTTTAATAATGCATCAATATTTTCCGGGTTCGCATCTCCAAAGGTTAACCAATTTTGAACCGCATAGTTTAATTCGATTGGGAGCGTAGCCTGAAAAAGACTTTGATCATTAAAGGACTTCAGAGCAATCGTATAGCCCCAATCACTTACCTTCATTAAAATGGCTTTAGTTTCGGATGACGGATTGAAATACTCGTCATAGGCCAACAAGGTGGTAAATTTATTAACTTCAGCTGCAACAAACGCAACATCCTTCTCATTGCTTACTGCTTTTTGAATTTGATCAAGGAGCTCATTAATGAGTGACCATTTCAATGCACTTCTATCATTTTTATCAAACTCAAGAATGACTTTATACGACTCATTGGCCAATCCAATTCGTTGTTTGCTGTCCAGGGAAGTTAAGTAGGAAATCAGGTAACCGGAATCCAGGCGTTCACTGATCAATAAGCTATTGGCTTTGAAATTATTTCCCACCTCATCACTCGCTATCAATTGAGCAGTTTCTTCCTGAAGTCTTTTTATAACCAGATCATTTTGCTTTTGCTCCGCATCGTACCAATAGAAACCACTTAAAAAAATCATGGCAGCGATGGCGAAGAACGTGGCAATTCGCTGCGGACCATACTTCATGAATGTTCGGGTGATAATTACCGTATTCGCGCTCCGTCTGATAAACTCTTGTGTGTCAGCCAATACTTCTGCTGCTTGCTCGTTTGCCTGCTCCTCGTTTTCTACAACTTCCGAATAGCGCTTTATCCATCCACGATTCGGTTTACATTCCGCGTACCATTTCTCAAAATACGTGAGTGGTCCTATGGGCAGCAAGTAGCTTAAGCTCTTATTACTTACCTTCCATCGATCCAGCTGCTTTTTAAAGTCGAGATATGTAGAATAAAATTCAAATTCTTTTTGAGCCCATGTATTTAGTTTTCCCCAATTCCGAATTAAGCTTTCATGCGTGATATCCAGAACCGATCCGGGCCTCAATGTTTGAGATTGCGGATCATCCGTTTTGAACGGACGGATAAACGAATTCCCTTCTGCTCTAAAAATATCCAGCACTCCACCCACTACTTCGGTAGTAAGATCAGGTTCATTAACGATATCAGTAATCTCCTGTAACGTCATTCGATTAC
>JAAUQD010000197.1 GCA_012032815.1 Flammeovirgaceae bacterium | reverse complement strand
TATCCATTTGCAATAACGGCATTGCTTGCCATCGCGGCCGCAACTCTTGCCATCATCGAAATCAGGCGGTTTGATAACCGAATGTTGCAGATAAAACTCGGAACATTAAACTCTTTGTTTATGGCTGGTACATTAGTGGCCATGGTCATTTTACAAAACAATTGATGAAGGAACATGTGCTGCCCGGAGAATATGGATTGGCTTTTTGGCTCCCGGCTGTTGCCATGGTCAGCAATTTGATTGCTAACCGATTTATCCGAAAAGATGAAAAACTTGTGCGTGACTCCGAACGAATTCGTTAATTAGTTGTTGAATACATATACATTAAAAACAAACAGATAATGGCTCAGACAAAATTAGGCGACAATGTTGTAAACACGAATGGTGATCTTCCAAAGGTTGGAACTAAGCTCAGTGCTTTTACTTTGGTGAATACGGATCGGCAAGAAGTAAACTCAAGTGAATATTCAGGAAAGAAAATTGTGCTCAATATTTTCCCAAGTATTGATACAGGCATTTGCAGTGCATCGGTAAGGGAATTTAACAAGCGGGCAGCTTCATTTTCAAATACAGTTGTGCTTTGTATATCAAAGGATCTTCCTTTTGCTCATAAACGGTTCTGTGGTGCTGAAGGGATCGATAAAGTAGTATCGCTTTCTGATTACCGCGCTCAAGGCTTTGCTAAATCGTATGGTGTGGAAATGATCGATGGAAACATGAAAGGTTTATTTGCCCGTGTCGTTATCGTAGCCGATGAATCGGGAACTATTAAGCATGTGGAGCTTGTGCCGGCTATCGGTCAGGAGCCAAACTATGATGCAGCTGTAAAGGCACTGTAAATTTTATTTATCATTCTTTAGTAGACAAAGTCATTGCTCAGCGATGACTTTTCTTTTTTCGTGTGCACTTCGATTATTGAATCCCGATTGAAATTATTCTACCTTAAAGAAAAATTAATCGTCATGAAATCATTCCTTTCTATCCTGCTGACAGCCGGTGTAATTATCGTAAGTTCGGCCCAAACCACTTCTACCTACTACATCACAGCAGATCGTGTCTTTGATGGAGAAACGCTTCAGCAAGGCTGGGCAGTGGTTGTTCAGGGAAATAAGATTGTAGCGGCAGGGCCAAAGGAAAAAATTAAAGCGCCAACGGGCGCAATACAAATCAACAAACCTAACAGTACGTTACTGCCCGGTTTAATTGAAGGCCACTCCCATCTTTTGTTGTATCCCTACAATATCACGGATTGGGATACACAAGTGTTAAAAGAAACGGATTCCTACCGGACAGCCCGCGCCACAGTTCATGCAAAAAATACATTGATGGCAGGGTTTACAACCGCACGGGATTTAGGAACCGAAGGCGCTGGCTATTCGGATGTAGCACTAAAACGCGCTATTGACGAAGGAGTAATCCCTGGCCCAAGACTTATCGTGGCGGGCAGGGCCATTGTGTCAACAGGATCGTATGGGCCAAAAGGATACGATCATGATATGGAAATTATGCTCGGTGCGGAACCTGCCGATGGCGCTTCGTTGCACCGGGTAGTCCGCGACCAAATTGGGAAGGGTGCAGATTTCGTTAAAGTATATGCCGACTATCGATGGGGTACGCAAGGTGAAGATCAGCCTTCGTTTACGCTGGATGAATTAAAAACAATTGTTGAAATCACATCCAGCAGTGGACGACCAACTGTAGCCCATGCAAAAGCAAAGAGGCCATTCGTAGAGCCGTACTGGCCGGAGTTGAAACAATTGAACATGGAGATTTTATTGATGTGGAGTTGGGGAAGCTAATGAAGGAGCATAAAGTCACATATTATCCAACCATTGCCGCGGTGGATGTGATCTCACAATACCGGGGATGGGTAAAAGGAAAAACCACCGAACCTGAACGAGTGACGATAAAAAAGAAAAGTTTTAAAGATGCGATTGCCTCCGGTGTGACCATCGGAATGGGTGGGGATGTGGGCGTATTCCCGCATGGAGAAAATGTACTGGAGATGGAACTGATGGTAGAATACGGAATGAATACGCTCGATGCATTGAAAGCCGCAACAAGTGTAAACTCTCGGACTTTTCATTTAGAAAATCAGGTCGGTTTTATTAAAGAAGGTCTGCTGGCTGACCTTGTTATTGTTACCGGAAACCCTACCACCAACATTTCAGATTTGCGGAAAGTAAAGTGGGTAATGAAAGATGGAAAAGTGTACCGGGATGAATAGTTAACGGGCAGCCAGTCTTACCCGGCCATCGTCTACACGAATATTAATCTTTGCATGGCCATCTTTCAGGGTGAGGAAAGTTCTGTCCTCCGATTTCTCTTTCAGGGAAAATGTATCTGAATCAGTAATGACTCTTCCATCATCATGACGAATATTGAAGTCTCCGCCTCCACCGAGAACCGTCAGTGAAACAGATCCATCCTCGGCCCTGATGTCGTACTCCCCATTATCAACGAGCGTTGTTTCCAAAACGAAATCACCATCATCTATTTTTGCCAATACGCTGGCAAATTTTCCATTTCGAATCTCCACATCGCCATCATCAAAATCGATATCGAGATTACCTCCACCGGCATCCATGGTCAAATCACCGTCATCCATTCTGAATTTAAAGTCATTCCCGTTGCAACCCGACAGGTTCGCATCTCCATCATCGAGTGTAAGCGAGATTGATCCATCAATGTTTTTAATGGAATGGTCTCCATCGTCACCTTTAACGAGTAACGAATTACCGTCAGGCGCTTCAATCAAAATCGTGTACTTTTCGCTGTAATAACCTATCATCGTTACATTCACCGATTCAGATTTTTCTTCTATAATCAAATTACCTCCTTCTTCAGTTATTTCTACGGTAAACTCTTCAGATCCAAAAACCATTCCTTTGGAAGTCACTTCCCGATCGATTTTTACATGAACATCTTTACGATCAGAACCAACGATGGTCACTTTGGCATCCGATGATTTTAATTTTATAGTGCCAACCGGATTAATCTTGTACTCTTTGTCCAGGTGAAAGTCTCCTTTGTTCTGAGCGATAACAGAGCCTGAAAATAAAATTGCGCAGGTATAGATGAGTGCCTTCATAGTGATGGGTTTAAATAGATAGACGGAATTTAGCGCAAGACCGTTGCATCCGCACGTGAGAAAGTTGTACAAAGACTAAAGACTGCCAATCAAGTCAACATACAATTCCGTGAGCTTTTTCTCGGCTTTTCCGGCAATTTTGATGATCTCATCAATGTTGACCGGCTTCAAATTATCGGGGTTGCAATCATCCGTAAGCAC
>JAAUQD010000090.1 GCA_012032815.1 Flammeovirgaceae bacterium | reverse complement strand
AGTGAATGTGCCCATCACAGTACGGCCGATACCAACTTTTAATTCGCATCCAGCGAATACCACTATGTGTGAGGGACAATTTATAACCATGACGTCAAGTGCTAACAATGCGTTCGGAGTTTTTCAGTGGCAGATTGATACCGGCAGCGGATTTGTAGATATGGTAGCCAACACAGAGTATCCAAATGTGACAAGTCAAACCCTTTCGTTCAGTGCACTTCCTTCACAAAACGGAAACAAGTACCGGGTAAAAGTAAGTAGTTGTACACCAGATGTGATTTCCAACGAGGCAACGGTGACAGTATACACAACTCCGGCCATCACTACGCAACCGGCTTCATCAACAATATGTGCCGGTGAAAACGTTACGCTTACTGTTGTTGCGACAGGAACTTCACTGACCTATCAATGGAGAAGGAATGGTGCGCTTATCACAGACAATACATTATACTCAGGGGCGACAACATCGCAATTAACCATAACCGGGGCGAGTGCCCTACTTACAGGCAGTGGTTACACCTGCACCATTACAGGGGCATCAGGTTGTCAGCCAGCTAGTACAAACTCAGCCGTTCTTACTGTTAACCAATTTCAAATAACTGGTCAGCCAGTAACTCCTGGGCCTATCTGTGTTAATGGTCAAACATTTTTTACTACTACTGCAACAGGTCCCTTACCGATAACTTATCAATGGCAAGAGAGTTCGGATGGAGGTTCCAACTTTACTAACGTCACAGATGGAGGAGTGTATGGTGGGACGAACGATGTAACCTTGAGTTTAAACAACGTGCCTTTCAGTATGAATTCGTTTCAATACCGCTGTGTAGTAGGAAGTTCTTGCGGCACCCTTAATTCAAATAGCGCAACCTTGGTTATTGTTCCTGTGCCACCAAAACCAGTAATCACAGCTAATCTCTCAAATCCAGAAACACCCGTGTTGACTGCAAGTGGTGGAATAACCTATCAGTGGTTCAAAAACGGAGCGACTATATCGGGAGCCACAGACGCATTTCATAATGTATCAAGTGAGGGTTCATACACCGTACAAATCACGGATAATGGTTGCCTTAGTCCGCTATCCGATCCGCATGTTATTATCATCACAGGGGATTTGGTTAACCGATCTGTCTCCGATGTTCAGTTATATCCTAATCCTGTTATTGAAAAACTAACTATTTCACTTTCAAAATTCAGCAACACGGAACCGGTTGCCATAAGCATCACGGATATACTGGGCCGGTCTATGGAGCGATCCAGTGTAGTGGGCAAAACATTCATTGAGGTGGACGTGTCGCAATACCAACAAGGGCAGTACATTGTACGGCTTCAGCAGGCTCAGCGCGCTGTAGTTTCTCAGTTCATTAAATCCAACCGATAAAAAAATAATTATGAAATCAATCAAACATATATCTCTTTCTGTTTTAGTAGTTGTTGCGCTTGGGGCAATGATCACATTCATGTCGGCCTGTGGAGGTGGGGATGATCCCGATCCTGTTGCTGAAAATATGACCAAGCTTCAATCGGGCACATGGAAGGTTCAGACGGTAACCGTGAATGGAGTAGATGAAACTGATCTCTTTACGGGTTTCACGATTAAGTTCAACGCGAGTACCTTCAATGCTTCGAACGGAGATCCTATTTTTCCTGCTTCAGGAAATTACAGCGGAAGTCTCACCTCGTTAAGTCTCGATGGGGGTGTTCCGAGTATTAATTATGAGGTCACTGATACTTCACTTAAGATGACATTAACCTGGAGTAAAACCACATTTGGATCAGGGAGAGTAGAGTCCATCAGTGGTCAGCATGTATTTACGATGAATAAATAAAAAATCGAATCGGTTTAGTTAGATGTCAGGTCGCGAGGCCTGACATTTTTTTTGATGAGCTCAAATTCACCCAAAGGATTGAATTTTTTTAATTGTTGATGATCAGATAGTTAGAATTTCATGTTTAACATTTCTTAATATTTATTAAACAATATATGTCTGCTCTTGTTTTTCGTGTGTAATTAATTTTTAAACCATCGATAACACATGAAAAAACTTATGAAAACATTATTAAAAATCTCCCTGCCAATTGTTCTGTTTAGTACAATGGTGTTTCTAACGGCCTGCGAGGATGACGCTCCGGTTGCACAAGAACCACAAACCATAGTTGATATTGCGGTGAGCAACAGTCAGTTCAGTACGCTGGTAGCAGCGCTTACAAAAGCTGAATTAGTAACTGCATTACAGGGAAGCGGTCCATTTACAGTTTTTGCACCCACGAATGATGCCTTTGCGGCTTTACTAACCGATCTGGGAGCTACCAGTCTGGATGATCTGTCAAAAGAAGCACTTACTCCGATATTGCTGAACCATGTAATCAGCGGAGAATTTAAGGCCAATGATTTATCGACCGGGTATTTTGAATCATTGAGCAACAGTGGCCCGAATGACCAGTTTATTGATTTATTTATTAAAACGGATGGAGGCGTATCTGTAAATGGTGAGTCCAATGTAACCAGTGCGGATATTCCTGCTTCAAATGGAGTCATCCACGTGGTAGATAAAGTTATTCTGCCAAACGACATTGTCGATATCGCTGTTGACAATTCAAATTTCACTTCTCTGGTTGGTGCACTTGGGTCGGCTGATGGCGATCTTGTGAATGTTCTGAAAGGTGGTGGACCATTTACAGTGTTTGCTCCGGTAAACAGCGCCTTTGAAAGTATCTCCGGTGTAGTGGCGGGTCTTTCATCCGGGGAATTAGCGGATGTTCTGAAGTATCATGTTGTGGCAGGGGCTAATGTACTTTCTTCAACCCTTACCAATGGCATGATGGTAACAACACTATCAGGAACGTTTACTGTAAATATTTCCGGAACGTCCGTAACACTAACTGATGAATCTGGTGCTACGGTAAATGTGATAGCCACTGACGTGCAGGGAAAAAACGGAGTAATTCATGTCATTGATAAGGTACTCTTAAAATAATTCTTTTGTTTTTAGTTTGGTTAGTTATGGGCAGAGTGATCTGCCCATTTTTATTTTCTTGATTTTCCGTCACCGGTTTGTGTTTATGCACTGCGGGGAATAGGAGGGCTTTAAAATGTAGTGCAGTGAAATGGTTAGCCTAACCTCACCCTACCATAAACCGGTAGCCTATTCCCTTTATGGTAATAATTTCAATCGCGGGGTCAGCTTTCAGGTAGTCGCGCAGCTTGGTGATGTATACATCCAGGTTGCGGGAATTAAAAACGGAGTCATCTCCCCACAACCGCAACATGATTTCTTTCCTTGTGATCGTGGCATTGCGGTATTCAATCAGTGCTGATAAAAGACTCGCCTCGCGGTGCGATAGCTTGCGAACCGTGTCATTTAATTTCAGCTCATAGTGCGATGGCGAGTATATAAATTTTCCCAATGGTACTGGTGATTGAACCGTTCCATGCTTTTGAGTTGAGAACTGCAGCAGATTTTTAATGCGCACAATCAACTCTTCCAAGCTGAAGGGCTTGCGGATATAGTCGTTTCCTCCCGTTTCAAATCCCTTCACCACATCATCGGTTTGTGTTTTGGCGGTCAGAAAAATAATGGGCACCGAGGTATTCAATTGGCGCAGCTCACCGGCCAGTGTAAATCCATCCTTCACCGGCAGCATCACATCGAGAATACAAATGTCGGGTTGAAGTTTTTCAAAGGTCGTGATCACATCCTTTCCATCGGTCAGCATGGTCACCTCAAAGTCGCGGCTCTCCAGACTTTCTTTTACAATTCGCCCCAGCGACTGCTCATCTTCTATGTACAGGATTTTTAGTTTGCTCACGCTTTCGGAATACGGATCGTAAAAATACTGCCTTTATCCTTATCGCTGTCAATCGCTATGGTTCCATGATGAGCGCTCACCACCTGTTTTACATAACTGAGGCCGAGTCCGTAGCCTTTGGTGTCGTGTACATTGCCGGTGGGCACGCGAAAAAATTTATCGAAAACCTTCTTTTGGTATTCATTGGGAATGCCCATGCCGTTGTCCTGGATTCTGATTTCAATTTCATTCGCTAAAGTTTTCAGTTGAACATTAATCAACGGAATTTTTTCCACATATTTCAGCGCGTTGTCCAACAGGTTGTAGATGACACCCGTAAGGTGATCTTCATCCCCGTTGACCGTAAAATCATCGCCCTCTTTTCCGAAGTTCACGATGGCTTCATTCTTTTCAAAAACCAGTTTCATCGAGTCCAGTACAGATTGAATGACCTTTTCAAGGTGCACGGGCTCACGCGCATACTGCACTTCCTCATTTGAGGTTTTCAGTATTTTGTCTGTCATCAATGTGAGCCGGTTCAGTTCGCTTTGGGCGATGTTGAGATATTCTTCAGTTCGTGTTTTGTTGTCCAACGCATGGAAGTTCTTCAACGCTTCAATGGCAACGCTTACGGTAGCCACCGGAGTTTTCAGTTCATGGGTAACATTATTAATAAAGTCATTCTTCAGTTCCACCAGCCGCTGCTGCATGCGCATACTCCGGTACATCACAAAAAAAGCGAGAAAAGTTAACGCGGTGAGAAAAATGGAAAAGAAAACCTGGGTAGTAATTTGCCGGTAGAGGTAGGGCTGGTAATTACTGATGGTGGCCTGAAACCGGTCGAAAGGAAAAACACGCACCGGTTCGGACACCAGTTGATTTTCTTCGGCTGCCACCGGCTGTGCATTTCTACGCAATCGCGTAATGTGAAACGGTAAGTTGATGCCGGCATCGGATAATGCGCTCTGATAATGATGACGGACAGAATCGATGGCCAGCGAATCGCGGTTAAACCGGATCACCACATTGGGTTGCCCTGAAATGGAATCCATCTCATGCATGCGTGTAGAATCTTCGGTTCCCGGCCGGCCCATAAAAACGGCAAAGGTTCTGCGATCGGTAGTGCCGGAGCGTAGCACGGAATCTTCAAAAACACGTCTTGTTACTACCCGGTTGCCATCCGATAGTACCTGGATGTTTTGTTGGGTCACGGTGTCTTGCAACGCAATAAGAACACCCCGGAATGTACCGGTGACTTCTTTTCTTAAAATTTCTTTTTCATTTCGGTATTCGCTGATCAGCCACAATACCTGAAAGACCAGCAACAAAACGATACTGCTGATCATCAGCACAAGCGCAACACGGTTTGAGGACTTTATCATGATGCAAAGGTATGGGCCTTTTTAATAGTTAAATTCCATTTTAACGTTAATTAACATTTCTTTCAGAACCATTAACTCCATGTCAACGTCTCACCACATAGATTTGCATTGAAATCAAATTCACCGAATTATGAAAAGTAAAATTATCATGTCCGTAGTTGTGTTCCTCTCAGCTTTTGCTTCAGAAGCACAGCAGCAAGGCGTAATCACCTATGAGTCAAAATTGAACATGCACCGGAGGATTCCCCCGGAGCGTGCCGAAATGAAATCCATGATTCCGGAATTTCGGGTTACTACCGAACAGCTTTTCTTTAATGAGACCGAGTCGCAATACAAAACGTTGGTAGAAGATGAGGAGCAGGATGTGAATTCAAGTCAGGGAGGTATGCGCATGCGCTTTCGTATGCCCAAGAGTGACATTTACATGAACCAGACGGATCAGATGATCATGGCCAAAACGGAATTCAACGGTAAGGAATATTTAATTGTCGATTCCATAAAAATTGCTCCATGGAAATTTGGAACGGAGACACGGGAAATAAACGGTTACAATTGCCAGATGGCCTACTATGATGACGAGGCAACCAAATCTGCGATCACCGCATGGTACACCATGCAGATCAAACCCTTTTTGGGACCCGAGCGCCACAACACGCTGCCCGGAACGGTGCTGGCATTGGATATTAATAATGGTGAGCGTGTGTTTGTTGTAAAAACCATCGAGTTCAGAGAATTAAAAAAGAACGAACTCAAAGCTCCGACAACTGGCGAAAAGATTTCGCAAGCGGAGTACCGCGCCATGGTACAGGAGCGCATGAAACAAATGGGAGGACAAGGTGGCCAGGTAATAATCCGTAATTAGAATTTTAGCTTTAGAAATATGATGAGGAAGGTATTGGTGTTGCTGTTGTTTATTGGTGTAACCGGAAACGCCCTGGCCCAAAAATTTTCGGTGAAGGGGCAGGTGACAGACACACTTTCCTCACCAATGCCATCATCTACGGTAATGCTGCTCAGCGCCAAAGACTCTGTGCTGGTAAACTTCGGGGTCACTGACCTGCAGGGAAATTTTGAAATCAAAAATGTGAATGCGGGAGATTACCTCCTTAAAGTCACGTTCATGGGTTTTGCCACCTACACAAAAAAGGTCAATGCTTCAGGAACTTCCTCCGTTATTGAAGTCGGGCAATTGCAAATGTTGCCCAAGACAACCGAACTCGATGAAGTCATTGTGCAGGGAGAGCGGGCGCCTGTGACCGTGAAACGGGACACCATTGAATTCAATGCGGGATCGTTTAAAGTAAAACCCAATGCGAACGTTGAAGATCTCCTGAAAAAACTTCCGGGTGTAGAAGTGGAAACGGACGGAACGGTGAGGGCGCAAGGTGAGCAGGTGCAGCGTGTAACGGTAGATGGAAAAGAGTTTTTTGGACGCGATCCTAAACTGGCCACGCGCAATCTTCCTGCTGATGCGGTGGATAAAGTTCAGGTGTATGATCGCAAATCCGATCAGGCACAGTTTACCGGCATTGAAGATGGCGTTCGCGAAAAATCAATCAACCTCGAACTGAAGGAAGACAAACGACACGGTGCGTTTGGAAATGTTGGTGCGGGAGTGGGTACCGAAGACCGGTTTCAGTTTAAAGGGAGTCTGAACAAATTCGCCAAAGGTCAACAGGTATCGGTGCTGGCGATGGGCAATAACATTAATGAGCAGGGATTTTCTATTAGTGATTACATGAACTTCAGTGGAGGTTCTCAGCAAATGATGAGCGGTGGTGGAATACGCATTCAGGCAGGAGGCGATAATAGCAGTGGCATACCATTAAATTTTGGAGGAAGACAAAATGGAGTGATGACCAATTATGGCGCGGGTATCAATTTCAATAAGAACTTATCAAAGAATACAGAAATCAACTCAAGTTATTTTTACAATCGTCTTGATTTAAACCTGATTAAAGATTTAACCCGAATCAATTACCTGCCGCAGGGAAGCTACACGTACAACGAGAGTAGCCAGCAAAACAGTGTCAATGACAATCATCGTGTAAACCTGATGATCGATCATAAAATTGATTCCGCTAACTCGCTCCGGTTTAATGCCAACGTATCTTACACGGATGCTGAACAACAACTGGATGGGCAAAGCGAAACTCTGACGAGCGCGGATTCGGTTCAAAGCGATAATGTACGCACTACCTATAATCAGGGAGCAACTTCAAATCTTACTTCCAATCTTTTGTATCGTCACCGATTCGAAAAGAAAGGGCGCTCTTTTTCCACTAACCTCACATTGGGGCTCGGGCTTACAGATAGTGATGGCAACCTGGAATCAACGAACAACTTTTACGGAAGCACTCCGGAATCCAATTCACTCCTTCAAACGAATGTTACCGACAACAGCAACCTATCCTACGGTTTCACGCTGTCGTACACCGAACCGTTGGGAGGTAGAAAATATCTGGAGGCAAACTACAGTTGGAGAACCAATCAGAATGATGTAGACCGCCAGGTGTTTGATGAGGAAACCGGTCAGCCGGTGTTGGATACACTGTTAAGCAGCATCTACAATAGTAATTATACATTGAGTCGTCCCGGAATTAACTTTCGAATGAATCGCGACAAGTTCAATCTTACGGTCGGGGCAAGTTATCAGATGACCAACCTAAAGGGAAATATAGAGCTCCTGAATACCGAAATTGATCGTTCGTTCGAAAATATTCTTCCCACCGCCTATTTCAATTACGATTTCAGCACGTACCGGCATTTGCGGTTTGAGTATGAAACTTCCATGGGTGAGCCTACTATTCAACAATTGCAACCCGTAGTTGATAACAGCGATCCATTGAACTTGTATGTAGGTAATCCGGATTTGGCACCTTCCTACACGCACCGCATGAGTCTGAACTACACAACATTCAATCCCACTCAGTTTTTCAGTCTGTTTGCCTTCGTCAATGGTAACTATACAAAGAATGCGATCACCAATTCACAAACAGTAAACAGCGATTTGGTACGATTAACCATTCCGGTAAATGTTGACTATACGTATAATTTACGAGCAAACATCAGCGCGAGTGTTCCGGTGTCGAAATGGAAGAGTCGGTTCAGCATCGGGCCAACCGGTTCTGTGGGAAGAAATATCAATATCCTGAACCTGGAGGAAAATGAAATTCAGAACAGAAGCCTGGGGGGAAATCTAAGATACAATTTCACACACAAAGAGATCCTGATTATCGATTTGAGCGGCAACTGGTCAAATCAAAAAACAGATTATGAATTTGACACACAGGCAGACCAGGTCATCTTTAATCAAACCTATACCTCAGAATTGAATTTGAATTTTTTAAAGAACTATTCACTGAACGGGATTTTTGAATATCTCATTTACACGAGCACCACCAATGATTACTACCAGGCAATTCCCTTGTTGAATCTTTCGCTTTCACGATTTGTGATGAAGAATAAAGCGGGAGAAATAAAACTGGGGGTGAATAACCTGTTGGATCAAAGCCTGAGTGTCACACAGTCATCCAGCGCAAACTATTTGCAGCAGGAGACCACGAATAACCTGGGCCGGTATTACATGGTGAGTTTTACCTATGCAATTAACAAACACCTGAATCCGATGGGCGGTATGGGCAATCGCAGGGGAGGAATGCGGATGATCCGCCAATAATATGATGTAACACAAGTTTAAAATATTTAGGACGCAAGATTTAGTCTTATTTCTTTAGTCCTATGTCTTACTACTTGATTCTATTTATCTTGCCGTGTGAATTTCAAAGGGCAGTTTGTATTTTTTCTTCTCACACTTATATCTGTAACTACCATCGCTCAATCCATTCCAAAATTTGATGTGCAAGGTCACCGAGGAGCTCGCGGCCTTCTTCCAGAAAATTCAATTCCAGCTTTCATTTTGGCGCTTGATTCCGGGGTAACAACATTGGAACTTGATGTTGTCATTACAAAAGACAAGAAAGTTGTTGTTTCACATGAGCCATGGATTTCTGCTGAAATTTGTTTGAACACAGATGGGAACCGAATTGATCCTAAGGACCAGATGGAGTTCAACATATTTCAAATGAATTATGAAGATGTTAAAAAATTCGATTGTGGTTCGATGGGCAATGAGCGATTTCCGGAGCAAAAGAAAATGCGGGTTACCAAACCACTTCTTCGGGATGTGATCATCGAGGTGGAGAAACACATCAAGAGCTTTACTCAATATGAAGTAGACTATAACATCGAAATTAAAAGTGTTAAAACAGGGGATGGTAAGTTTCATCCGGCTCCGGCAGAATTTTCGGATTTGGTTATCGCTTTGATTGATGAATACATTCCATTAAATCGGGTGGTGATTCAATCGTTTGATTTTCGGGTTCTGCAATACATTCATAAAAACTATCCAAAAATTAGATTGGCTGCGCTGGTTGACAACAATTCTTCGGTCGAAAAAAATTTAAGTGACCTGGGCTTTACTCCGGAAATATATTCGCCCTATTATAAACTGCTTTCACGTGAGGCAGTTCAGCAATTGAAAGACAAGAAAATAAGAATTATACCCTGGACGGTAAATGAAATTCAGGAAATGACAGACTTAAAAAAATGGGAGTTGATGGATTAATCACGGACTACCCTGATCGCGCTCTGAAAGCAGGTTTGATGAAAAAGTCCAAACAATAAATAGAGGAGCTAAACAGGTAAGATGGAAAAAAAGTACAACGTATACGGAATTGGCAATGCCCTCGTGGACATTGTAACGGAGGTGGATCATGATTTTTTGAAAGAAATGAAATCGAAAAAGGACTCATG
>JAAUQD010000089.1 GCA_012032815.1 Flammeovirgaceae bacterium | reverse complement strand
TTCTGCCCGTATTTTAAGTAAGAACCTCTTTACCTTTTGGTAAATGAAGTTCCAACGCCTTGAAATCATCGTGGGAATTTTTGTCGGTAAGATCTAATCCGAACTCGTTCACCGGATCGATTAGCTTGTAGTTCTGCGTACCCAATTCCTGATCAACAACCCCGGGGTAGCGAACTGTCCATGCAAATTGTTGTCCAATCATTTCAATGACTTCCGCATCTTCAGATGCCGGACCGGTGATTTCATTCCATGCACTTAGTCCTCTGAAGATCAGTAATGCTAATACCAGCGCGGGTATAATAGTCCATACCATTTCTAAAATATGATTGTCGGGAAGGAATTGTGCTTTTCGATTTTCGTTATACCGATACTTATAGGTAAACCAAAATAATACAATGAAAATTAAAACAAAAGCAACCACCGAAATGGCCATGGTAACCCAAAATAAATGATCTGTTACCAAGCCGTGCTCAGAAGCCACGGGTAATACATAGCTGTCAAAATGAACATACGAATACCAGCCGAAGGCTGCCAGGCTTAAAATCATAAATAATAATAGCAGAGCTGCATTTGCACTGTTGCCTCCATGTGTCTTTTTTTCTTCACGCACTAGACCCACCAGGTTGCTGATGCGGAAGATCATATATAAACTCACCACCACCAATGCAACCCCTAAACCAATTATCAGACTCATCATAACGTTATATATTTCTTCTAAGGCTCAAATTAAATATGGTGATGCATGCTTTCCTCCAACATGGGATGATTTTTAGCCATCAATGGAGCTTTAGCAAGTGCATTATACATTACGTACATAAATGCGGATAAGAAAACAAAGGCCAGACCTATTTCAAGTAAACCGAATCCGCCTTCCGCTTTCATCACACCGGGTGTAACCATGAGATAAAAATCCAGCCAATGTCCAAAAATAACGATCGGACATACGACCTTCAACATGGACATATGTCGTTTTGCGTCTCTTGTCATCAACAACAAAAACGGTAACACAAAATTTAAGAAAATGTTTGCGTAAAACAACCCAGAATATGGGCTTGTTTCTAGTCGTGTAACAAAATACACGGATTCCTCCGGAATATTGGCGTAATAAATCAGCATAAACTGACTGAACCAGATGTATGTCCAGAAAATACTAAATGCAAAATAAATTTACCCAAGTCGTGCAAATGGTTTGAATTCACTTGCTTTAAATATCCGGCTTCTTTGAGATACACTGCGATTAAGGTAATAAATGCCAGACCACTCACCCACCAGCTGGCAAACACGTACCATCCCATCATCGTACTGAACCAATGCGTATCAATGCTCATTACCCAATCCCATGCCGCCATCGAGGAACTTACGGCAAAAAATACGAGGAAGATGGCACTGTACTTTCTTGCGGCAAACCAGTGTGACGTAGAGCCATCAATATCTTCAGCCAGCATTTCCTTTTTTATCCATAAAAAGAACATATACCAAAGACCAAAGAAAATTACCATACGTAACACAAAGAATAAAGGAAACCCACCGGCCTCCATTGGCCAAAAGAAAAAGGCACTCTTTCCGTTTATAATGTGATCGAATGTCGGACCTTCTTCATATAAATTAGCGTGTGTCCAGTGAAACACATCACCCTTAACTAAAAACCACAATCCCAACATTAGTATTCCTGAAATCGGAATCCAGTGTCCTATAGCTAATGGAATCCGTTTTAGTGGAGCTGACCATCCGGCAGAAGCTGCGTATTGAATCGCCACAAAAAATAATCCGATTAGTCCCAATCCGGTAAAGAAGATATTATTCTGCCAAAGTGAAGTATAAATTCTCTTAAGCCAAACAGGGCTACCATGGTGCTCACCCGTTTCTTCCGAAACCGAAACAACATCCGTACTGACAATCATTTTATCAGCGACAACAGAGGCATGAGCCTCGCCATGTGAGGAACTGCTCATGGCTAAATAAACACCTGCGGCAAAAAGAATTATTCCGGCCAATGCCATGTATAACAACTTCTTCTTGGTCTCAGATGTAAAAATGTATTTCTCTTCGGCTACCATTTATCTTCAGTCAATTAGTAAATCACTTCTTTTGTAATACTTTAACATATCGCGCAATTTTCCACCGATCTTCTTCAGATATCTGCGATCCGTGCGCCATCATCAACCCTTTTCCCCGGGTAATAACATGAAATATATGTCCTTCGCTAATCCCCAGATAAGCGGGTCCGGTAAGGTTTGCTACACCGGCTACTTTATCGGCAACTTTTCCATCACCCAGTCCTTTCGGGCCATGGCAATGATTGCAGTATACTTCATATAAAACTTTTCCGGAAGCTACGATTGCTGCTGTAGAGTCAACGGGATTCTTGACGTTAGCGGCATACGCCAAACTATCAATTCCATATCGGTAAGGAAGCCAGCCATTTTTATTCCTGCGCACCGTATTAGGTACCGGGTCGCGCATGTTCATTCGATTAGGATTGTATTTATTGGAATTAAAATACTCTCCTCTTCCATTGTCCAATGAGTTTACCCATGTTCCAGCACTTTCATCGGTAATCTGCGTCAGCGGTTCGTATGCAACTGAGTGATACATGTTGGCCGCATACTCGCGTCCCTGATTATCACCACCCGCTTTGCATCCTGCTAACAAGAAAGCGGCAAACACACCAAGTAGAATAATATAAATTGTTTTCTGCATCGTTTTAGAAATTCTTGTCATTAACTTCAGATGCTCCGCTCTCGCGAAGAACTCTGCCTATTTCATCTTTACTCATCTTGTTATTTGCCAGGTCAATTGCCATCACGTGTTTATCGTTCGTGCTGCGAATGTCAAACTGACGAGGCCACTTATAAGGTTTCATATCACTGACTACCAAAAAAGTAGCCACCATACCCAAGGCTGAAAGTAGAACCGTAAATTCAAAAATTACCGGAACAAAAGGAGGTAATGAAGCAAAGTTCTTCCCCCCAATAATCATAGGCCAGTCATAACCGAGCATCCAGATTTGCGTAAACGTTGCCAGTATGGTACCTGTCATTCCAAATAGGAAGGCAGCAATCGGCAACCGGGTTCTTGTATAGCCCAATGCTTCATCTAAGCCATGAACAGGAAAAGGTGAATACACCTCATGAATTTTCATTCCTTTCCCCCGAACATTACCCACTGCTTTGAGCAGCACGTCTTCATCTTCAAATATTCCTACAACAAAATTTTTATTGCCTTCCATACACTATGAACTTTTTTTCTCTGAAGTTGATTTAAGAATGCTCTTTACCTCTGCCATGTTGATCACCGGAAAGAATTTGGCAAAAAGTAAAAAAGCACATCCAAAGAATCCAAACGTTAAAACATATTCACCCACATCGTACATGGTCGGATAAAACATCGACCAACTGGATGGTAAGTAATCGCGATGCAAAGAGGTAACAATAATTACGAAACGCTCGAACCACATTCCAATATTTACTACGATTGATAGAATAAA
Organism: Flammeovirgaceae bacterium; assembly: GCA_012032815.1. GTDB lineage: Bacteria > Bacteroidota > Bacteroidia > Cytophagales > Cyclobacteriaceae > ELB16-189. Next base: position 6,497 of record JAAUQD010000089.1, on the reverse strand, counting down.
TGTTGCCACAATGCTGGTTCTGATTTTCTTGATCCAAAAAAGTTGTGGAGATATAACGTTACATGTCATCATTGACCAATATGCCCACCAATACGGACCGAACGCGCGATTAATGAAAGCATACGATTCAGCAGGGACCTGACCGTACCAGGCAATGAAGAACTCTGTGATGTACGCAATACCTACTATTGATCCGGTTACGATGATGATGATGTTCATCAACTCGATGTGATAGATTGTGATATAATCCTCCAGCTTAAATACTTTTCGGGTAATCAATAGAAGCGTAAGCACCATCGCAAACCCTGAGAAAATTGCACCCGCAACAAAATAAGGCGGGAAGATGGTAGTGTGCCATCCGGGAATTACGGACGTGGCAAAGTCCATCGATACAATGGTGTGCACCGAAAGTACAAGAGGGGTAGAAAGACCGGCAAGAATTAAGGCTACTGACTCATAGCGCATCCATGTTTTTGCTCCGCCATTCCATCCAAAACTTAAACCATTATAAATCAAGGCCCGTGTTTTATTTCCCATAACTACTGCACGATCGCGAATGACGGCAAAGTCTGGAATCAAACCCATATACCAGAAAACAAGAGAAACAGTAAAGTACGTGGAGATAGCAAATACGTCCCAAAGTAGTGGCGAATTGAAATTCACCCACAGCGATCCAAATGCATTGGGTAATGGAAGCGCCCAGTAAAAGCCTAACCATAAGCGGCCCATATGAATCAGTGGAAAGCTGGCTGCACAAATCACCGCAAAAATTGTCATCGCTTCAGCAGCACGATTAATTGACATTCTCCATTTTTGACGGAATAACAGTAGAATCGCAGAGATCAATGTACCGGCATGACCGATACCAACCCACCACACGAAATTTGTAATATCCCAGGCCCAGCCTACCGTTTTATTAAGTCCCCATTTTCCAATTCCCTCCCAAAGGGTTATAGCCATACAATACACTCCAAACGCAAGCAAAACGGAAGACACACTAAAGGCCATCCACCAAAGCTTGCTTGGCTTTCCTTCTACCTGCCGGCTGATGTCCTCAGAAACATCACTCATTGTTTTCCACCGGTGATCAGGGACTCACGTATCGCTGAAGTTACTTGCATTGATATCTCGTTATCTGTTTAATTCTTTTCTTGTTCTGTTACACAGATTTCTCTGCGATTTTATTTCTGATTTTCGTTAAGTAATAAATGTTAGGCTTTACTCCAATCTCCTCCAGCACACGATAAGCCCTTGGGTTGCCAATATTCTTATCAGGCGAATGAGGACGCTTCTCGTTTGGTGTTACTTTTAACAACTGACTTACCTTACTTGTAGGATCAGCCATGTCACCAAACAAAATAGCTCCTGACGTACAACTTGCCTGGCAAGCCGTAACAACCTCACCATCTTTTAATGTCCTGCGCTCCTTCTTTGCTTCCAACTTACTGGCTTGAATCCGCTGAACACAGAATGAACACTTTTCCATAACTCCACGTGAGCGAACAGTGACATCCGGATTAAGTACCATCCTTCCCAGGTCTGTATTCATCGAAGGATTTGATTGATAAAATTTCTGATTGTCGTGGTATTTGAACCAGTTGAAACGTCTTACTTTATAAGGACAGTTATTTGCACAGTAGCGGGTTCCGATACAACGGTTATACGCCATCATGTTCAATCCCTCGGTCGAGTGAGTTGTCGCTGCCACCGGGCATACTGTTTCGCAGGATGCATTGTTACAATGCTGACACAACATCGGTTGAAATACAACTTCAGGATTTTCTGAAGCCTTTTCCAATGCATTGTAATCATGCTCATCACCATCACTGCTATAATAGCGGTCAATGCGCAGCCAATGCATTTCGCGTCTGCGAATCACCTCATCTTTACCAACGATGGCTACGTTGTTTTCTACATTACAGGCTACAATACAAGCTCCACAACCATTGCAGGAGTTCAGATCAATGGCCATTCCCCAATGGTGGTTATTGTAATCATGACCTTTCCATAAAGAAACGGTACCCGGATCGACCTTTTCATCCCACTTGGATATTTTTGGAAACTCACGGCCTGCATAAGGATCCTGCTTGAACTCTTCTAAAACGGACTCCTGAATAACAGAACCACGGCCCATGTAGGTCTGATGAATCTGTGTCTGAGCTATCTGAAAAGATTCACCGGTATTTTCTATGCTAACATTAGAAGTCACATTACCATTTAATGAACCATTTACCATGGCAAGGAATGGGTAGGCATTGGCACCGATATTCTCTCCCACTCTACCAACTTTTGTTCTTCCGTAGCCAATAGCTATTCCTAATGTTCCATAAGCTTGCCCTGGTTGGATTAGCGCGGGTATTTTTACAGAATGTCCATTTGCCGAAACGTTGACTAATTGTGTGCGTCCTTCAGCATCGCAGGTAATACCAAGTTGTGTTGCGTCTTTTTGTGAGATGGTAACATAATGATCCCAAACGGCTTTAGTAATAGGATCAGGTAATTCCTGAAGCAAGGGATTGTTGGCTTGCGTACCGTTGCCTACTCCGTAGCTTTCATATACGGCCAGTTCAAAACCGGTATTTTCTGCTTTATAGGTCGAACTCACTGCCGAGCCTGCGGCATTCACATCACCTGCAAATTGAAGTGCGCCAGCAGCGTCTTCCGGTTTTTCATAGACTCCGTCATACAGACACTTATCCCAAAAAGTTTCAAAGTTTACACCGCTATTTGCATTCGCGTAAAACCAATTCTTCCAGTTGTTCTTTACAATTTTAAAATAATCCGGAGCACTCATACCCGCCCACACCATCAAACTTTCCTGAACCTGACGGGATTTAAAAATCGGTGATATTACGGGCTGAGATAAGCTGAAGCTATTTCTTCTGGGCTCTGCATCATTCCATGATTCAAGATAATGATGATCAGGAGCTTTGAAACCTGATGCTGTAGAAGTTTCATCTTCCGTCAATGAAGTTGAAATGACCAGGGAAGCTTTGGTTATGCCCTCAGCTATTTTTGCACCTGATGGATGATCATAAACAGGATTGCAATTGTAAAATATCACACCGTCTATCTTGCCTGCCTGCAGATCAGAAACAAAAGTGTTCATCTCTGCATCATTTCCCTGACGGAAATTAACCGGCTTGTTCGTCAATATCGTGGTGCCATAATTACCCAGCATGCTATTGATGGCGTTTACCAGTACTTGTACTGCTTTGTCATTTACCCCGCATACTACAAGGGATTTTCCCTTGTTGGCCCAAAGTGCATCGGCCGCCTGCGAAAGGTTAGCAACATTCTGAATGCCAGCTCCCACAGCACTCGCCCCTGCTTTCGCTGCAATTAAATTATGAAGTTGTGCAACGACCAATCCAGCCTGAGAAGGCTTGATCATTGTTCGATAATCTGCATTAGCACCGGTGAGTGAGAGATTCGACTCAAAATGAAAATGGGTTGACATTTCACTTTTATCCTCGCTGATCTTGCGGGTTTGTGAATATTGTTTTGCGAATTCAATAGGCGATAACCATGTACCTAAAAAGTCAGCACCTACACTTGCAATTACCTTGGCTTTACTAAAATCATAGGACGGAATAAAGGGTCCGCCAAATGATTCAGCATTTCCTTGTGCAATTCCATAGCAGGAGTTCTGATCATATTGAACATGCTCAGTAGTAGAATACTTTTCCTTAAAACCGGCAATTGCAGCCTTCGTGCTGGGACTTAGAATCGTATTGCTTACAATACGGATCTGACCACCCTTGGCAGCTATTGCTGAAAGTTTGGAAATAATTTCTTTATCAAGGTCTTCCCAACTCGCATTGTCTGCTCCGATTTTCGGTCCACGCAAGCGGTAGTTATCATAAAGCGAAAGTACAGAAGCTTCAACCTGTGCACTGGTTCCACCCATAGTTACGGATGAAAGACTGTTCCCGTCAACTTTGATGGGACGTCCTTCTCTCGTTTTTACAACTACACTGCAGTAATCACCACCATTAATATAGGTAGAGGCGTAATAGTTAGGAATACTGGGTTCGACATCTAAAGGCTTATTGACATAGGGTATGGCTTTACGGATGGGCGCTTCACAGGCGGCTAAAGAAACCGCTGTTACACTGAACCCCATCATTTTTAGAAAATCCCTTCTGGAATGCCGCGGGTCGTTTTCAACACTCAGATCAACAAACTCCTTATCAGCATGTTTGACATACTCAGGATCATTTCTAAGCTGTTCAAGGCCTTTCCAATATGTCTTCTTGTTTTTGCTCATACTCTATATCTATACAGCTACGTTATTTAATAATGACACTTTGCACATTCCAATCCACCAATATCTTCCACTTTCATCGGTTGTTTCGAATCATGCAACTCTAATAATTTATCATAATAGGCATTTCCCTTCGTATTGACATCCGTTTTGCGGTGACAGTCGATACACCACCCCATGGTTAATAGAGAATACTGTTTAACAACATCCATTTCTTCGATAGGACCATGACAGGTTTGACATTCAATACCAGCCACGTTCACGTGTTGTGAGTGATTGAAGTAGGCGAGATCAGGAAGGTTGTGGATTCTTACCCACTCAATCGGTTTGTTGTTTTCAATAGCTGCATAAATTTTTGCAATTTCTGCTTCGCCCGTATTTGTTCCCGTTCTTACCTGAGTATGGCAATTCATACAAATGTTCGGTGAGGGTATATTTGCACTTCGGCCGTGAATAGCTCCGGTATGGCAATATTTACAATCAATCTCATACTGACCCGCATGAATTTTGTGTGAGAATGCAATGGGCTGCTTAGGCTGATAACCCTGCTGAACACCAATAGAATACAGGCCATCGATCACTGTTTTAAAGGTGATACCGGCAACCAGAAACACAACCAGAAAAATAAAACCCGGGCTACGCATGATGGAGCCATGGTAAACGGTGAATGAACAATCTCTTTATCCTCTTCAGACAAATCTTTCTGATCAAGGAATTTCTTAAGTGCATTGGTGATTAATCCTAATATAACCAGCATGAGAATCAGAATGAGGATCATTCCGATCAGTACAGCATTCATATACGTGGAAGGTACTCCCCCGCCTCCATCTCCTGCTCCCCCTGCCGGAACTTCAGCCACCACTTCAACTTTTTCTGCCTCCGCTTTGACATACGCCATGATGTGCATCACCTGATCATCCGTCAGCGTGGTAAAGGAGGTCATTACAGTCTTATTGTACTCATTAAATAAATTGACCGCATATTCATCACCACTGGCAATAACTTTAGCCGAATTCTTAACGAAGGCTTTGATCCAATCCAACGATGGCGCCCGATCATAAACACCAGCCAGCGCAGGACCGATTAATTTTTCTTTAACTCTATGACAAGCTTTACAGTTTGCATCAAATAAAGCTTGACCCTCAGTAATAGCTGCGGGATCAGTTGAAATTTCTTGAGCAAAGGTGGTTGAAGCAAAAACTAAAGCGAGGGCAAAAAGGAAGATTTGTAGTATACCAAAAATTCTATACTTCATCGTGGTTCGTTTAGGGTTCCGTTTTTACACGGGGTGCACAAATCTACACTCAGAATGCTTTTTTCAAATTTATTTTACGGTAGTCCACATCCCCGGCAATTGTTTTCCATAACTTCCAATCAATATGGCACATTTGGCATCTCAACCGGTGATTTAAAAGGAATTTAATCGATAACACCATATTTTATCATTATGAGTCCTTTCGACTACGTAACTATACTCATTTCCATTATTTTAGGTCTTGGTATCGCACAATTGGTCACTGGCGTTGCCGATATAATTCACCAGCAAGAGCGCCTTCGACTATACTGGCCCCACATTCTTTGGATCCCCATTATTTTTTTTCTGATTATTCAGGAATGGTGGGATATTTATGGCTTACGCGAGTATGATACCTGGCGATTACCTGTTTTTTTATTCATCAGCTTGTATCCGATTGCCCTGTTTATTCTGACTCGCCTGTTATTTCCACTGAGCTTAACTGAAAATTCACACCTTGATTTCAAACATTTCTATTACAAAAATTACAGAAGATTTTTTATTGTGGTTGTGCTCACTGCTTTCATCTCAGGATTAGAGAACATCTTTATTGCAGATCGGGGAATTGAAGGGATTCTGTTCCAAATCATCATCATCATCGTACTGTCCTTTATCGCCTTTCGAAAAATTGAAAATGAATTTGTTCATAAGATCATTGTGCTGGCATGGTTTGTTGTGGTTGTTGTTTCGGTAGCCATCAAATGGAATGAATGGCTGATCTCCCGATAAAGTATCCGGTTGTTTAAAACCTCATTTTTAGCTCAAATAATGGGATTTTACGACTTATTGTTGTATCTTAGGCGCCCACCTCTTGACTAAAGTCAACTGTAAAATCTTATGGAATTTTGTGGTGATTAATGGGAAGAAGGTCCCAAATGAAAAATACATTGAGAGTTTGCTCATTCTTGATGCCAGGTTGACCTTCGGGGCAATCTG
>JAAUQD010000088.1 GCA_012032815.1 Flammeovirgaceae bacterium | reverse complement strand
GTGAATTCGGGGATCTGCTGTTCTCGCTGGTCAACTATTCACGATTTATAAAAATCGACCCGGTAGGAAGCTTTGGAGCGCACCAATAAAAATTTATAAAACGGTTTCAATACCTTGAAAGCGAGTCGGCAAGGATGGTAAGAAAATGGGAGAGATGTCGCTGAGCGAAATGGATGTGTATTGGGAGAAAGCAAAGAAGCTTTGAACAACTTCTCCTTATTTCGGTTTCGCTCCCTTCAATTTATATTTAAGCGAAACCAATCCGCTATCGTAGGTTTTTGATTCGAGTAACGTGAGGTGAATTCTCTTATCGTTGCCACTGAATAAAGGCTTGCCTGCGCCCAGTAAAATGGGATGCACTGCCAACCACAGTTCATCAACAAGGTATAATTTCATGAGTGAGTTGGTTAAGGATGCGCCACCAAACAACCATATATCTTTTCCTTTTTCTGATTTAATTCTTTTTACTTCTTCTTCAATATTTCCACGAACCAGGATTGCATCGTTCTTTGTTTCTCTAAGTGTGGTGGAGAAAATGTATTCTTTCATTTTGGGAAGCCCGGTTCCGCCCTTCATGGTTTGTGTTAACTCGTACGACTTGCGTCCCATAAACATCGTGTCAACGTGTTGGAGAAATTCTGTCATTCCATAATCCTGATCGGTAAAGCACCAATCGTACTCGCCATTCGGTCCTTCAATGAAACTATCCAAACTTACAGCCAGGCCAAGAATTAATTTTCTCATTATAAATTATTGTTATCCCAGTCAAACTCCTCATCCGACAATTCCAATTCCTTCTTCTTCAATTTTCCTTTCAATCGGAAGGCTTCTTTAAGCTCCTGAACCTCTTTTTTGAGATCGCTTGCAATTTTTTGTTTTACCGCGTCCTTATCATAGCTTACCTTATAATCATTGGTTGTGCCGGTGATCTTCAGGTATACTTTTGCTTTTCCGGACGTATCTTCTTCGAGTGCCCCAAACGCTTCGTCCTTATCAATTTTTTTCTTGTTACGTAATGGAGCAATAACACGATAGTCGATTCGCTGATCAAAAGTATGTGTGCCGCTCAGTTGAATGTTGGTCACATTACTACTCACTTCCATTTTTGGTAAATAGATCATCTTGTTTTCTACATGGATCTCATTTTTTAAATCGGCAAACCGAAGTCGTGAAAGTCCTTCATCATCGAGATACTTATTCAATTCTTTTAACGGATCAAAATTATTTAGTTCACCATTTTCAATGGTTACATTTATATCGGCAATGAGCGTTTCCTGAAATAGTTTCAATTTTCATTCAGTGTCAGCTCCATCATGACATCCGCGTAGGCCTGACCCTTAAGGTGGCGATCTTCAATAAATGTCTGTTTGAAATTTTCAAAAATGTAGAAGACGCTATCCACATGTATTCCGGCTACATTGAATTGGCTCGACACATCTATTGCATTTTGATGTTGAGCATTTACGATGCCATCAAAGTTCATCGCTCCACCAAGACCGTTCATATGTACGTTTCGAAATACGGCCATCTGGTTTTTCACCAACAGGTTTCCGGTTATACTCGTAGGTTTAAATCGTTTGTAGTGCAACCGGCCAATGTCACAATTAAAATTTAAGTGAATGTTCGGTGAAATGGAGAAATCATATCCGTCAGTACCTGTTTCAGTAAACCCTAATTCAAACAGCCGTTCGAGATCGATAAAATTTGATTTCAGATCGGTTTCTATACCAATCGGCTGGTCTTCAAAGAGCATGTACGTGATGATGTTTTTAAAAATCCGTTGAGCAGGAAGTCAGAATTTCCAAGTCGAAGATTAACATTACTTATGGCCAGGTCATTATTGTTGAACTGAAGCGTTCCGTTGATTTCCCTAAACAGCGCATCATGGGCCCCATAATCGAACTGCAAATTTTGCATAACAACATGACCGGTGGTTTTCACCTGCTGAGCCGTTGCTTTGTGCTTGAGTAACTCAATCTCTCCGGCCAGGGAAATATCGGCTTGAAGGATACCCTTTGGATTCTTTATGTCAGGCATTGGATAGAAAGAGAATAATGAAGTGATTTCAAGCTCTCCTGAAAAATCACACACTACAAAGGGATTATTAAAATTTTTTATTGAAAGATTGGCAGAAAAATTTCTGGCGTTAAGATCACCCTTCATATTCTTCAGTGTAAGAGAAGCAGTTTCGGGTCTCAGCATGGATGGATTGGCATAGGAGCCCTCCAGATTTACATCTTGAATTTTCGTTTGGATGTCAGGATGGTACAGGGTAGCCTTTGAAAGGCCAAATGTAACCTTCAAGGATGGATAAGCTTCCGGTCCTACTTCTCCATTGACTTTCATTTCTAAGTAGGCGTCACCGGAACTATGGTATTGTGACAATTTCTCGCTTGTTTCTTCCGGCAGCAGGGATATCAGCGTTTGAACTGTGGTGTTTTTGCCCACTACATTCAAATCGATGTTATTTTTTTCTTTAAACGAGTAGGATCCATCCAATGTAAATTCAGATTCATTTAATTTAAGAAGTGACGGGTTGACGTTTACTTCTTTACGATTATCATCGTAAGTCAGTGATGCATGGGCATCAAAAATTTATTAACCAAATATTTTTGTTGATCTACACCAAGTTGATCAATCGTAAGGTCTCCTTTGGCTGTGATATCATAAAGATGATCCTTCATAATAATCGTACCTGAAAGATCGGAAGAAGAGAATGCATGGTCCAGATTCGACTTTATATCATTGTACCGGACAATCGTATTTCGAAGTCTGACATTTCGCAGATCGAATCCTATGGAACTGGATTCAGTGGATTCAATTTTTTTTAGGATGTCATAATTGGCCTGTCCGGCTTCATTTACCTTCAAATTTGTTTCGCTATCGTTTATGCGAAGACCGCGAATGGAATACTTTCCCTGCCAAACTTCAATGGGATTCAAAAAAAAGTAAAGTGTAGTTGCAGTGAATAATGGATACTGGCCCGGGTGACTGTCTTCGATATACACATCCCTGCAAATTATGGCCAGGTTTGGGAAATCATTGAGCAAACTGATGTCTATGTCAGCAATTTTTACGGGCGTATTCAAACTCTTATTGGCTTCACGAATAAATTGTTGCACAATCCGGTCCTTGAACAAAAATACAGATGCCGTTGCTGAGATGAGGATAACAGCAATAAACAAGAAAAAAATAAATCAGGAACCGTTTAAAAGAATCTCAAGTTTAAAAAATAGTTGGTCCTCTATAAACGCAAAGTTCCGGCCATTATTCCGCAAAAACAAATTAAAGGAAGCAGGTCTATCTCCGGAAAGAAATCACATCTCTATTCCTATTCATTTCGCAGAGTAGTTGTCGGGTTTTCCTTTACTATCCGATGCATTTGTGAAGCAATCGTGATACTCACCGTTATGACCATTGCGAATACAGCAATAACGAAGGGTATAGGGCCGGCTGACTGCGGATCGGGGTAAATTTGCCGGATCAGCGTATTCATTAAAAAAATCCTCCGGGTGCCCCAACCAGGAAAGATATTCCCAAAATCCAGGTATAATCTCCATTCATCAGTTTGAAAATGGTTACTGTATTGGCGCCAAATACTTTGCGGATGCTGAATTCTTTTTTTCTGCGCGTGATGTTGTAAGAAACAAGCCCAAACAGTCCGAGACATGAAAGTACAAGAGCCATACCGGAAATAAAGACGAGCAAGTTTACATTGGCGTTATTGTCGGTATGAAAATCCTCTCCTACTTTGGCTTGTACAAAACCTTCGTAGGGATCATCGGGTGCGATCTCTTTCCAGGCTTCCTTCATGGTTGATTCAACCTGACCAACCTGGCCCGGCTTGGCTTTAATAGAAATAGTCAGGAATTGATTTTCCTTTACGGGAGTGAACATGACAGGGTTGATTTGCTCATAAAATGAGTCGTGATGAAAATTTTGGATTACACCAATAACAGTCTTTCGCACGCTGTCAACTTCAAAAGTCTGCTCCAAGGCGTTGTCCCAGTTCATGCGTTCAGCAAAAACTTCATTGATGACCACACCCTCTTCGAAATCCGTGGCTATGGATTCATCAAAAAACCGACCTTCTCTTAAGCGCATGTTCATCGTTTGAAGGTAATTGGCTCCGATCTTATAATGAACCGTCTGAACTTTTGTTCCAAGGTGATCGATGGCTACATACGGATTGCGATAACCGATATGCCCATCCGATCCGGCTACTGACTCTACAAAGGGAAGAGTTTCAGCGCGATCTCGCAACACTAAGAACTGATCTGCTTTCGTGAGAGGAATGGTATAGTTGTCGGTGTAATCATAGCCCCAGTCTTTATTTTTTAAATAGATGGCGTTGTCAATAAAAACAAAACATCCGACAATGAGTGTAAAGGCCAAAACGAATTGCGTAGTTAGTAGAATTCGGCTAAACAAACTCCGTTGGCCAAATTTTTCCTTTCCCTTGAGAATCTGTACCGGTTCAAACGAAGAAACATAGAAGGCCGGGTAAACTCCGGATACCAGGCTGATGAAAAACAGAAGTCCGAAAAACAAAAAGAACATACTGGCACCAGAAGAAAACGCAAACGGAATGGAAATTGGAAATAGTGTACTTAATCCCGGCAGGAAAAACAGATAGGCAATGAGCACGCCTATGCCCATGGCAAAAACCGATAGCAGTAAATTTTCAGTGAGAAACTGCTGAATGATTTGTTTCCGGCCACTGCCAACTACTTTGCGAATACCAATCTCTTTTAACCGTGTGGTAATGGTGGCCACGGAAATATTCATATAGTTAAAACACGATAAGAGAAGCAGCATCGCAGATATAATGCTCATGGCTATGATACCCGCAGGATGTGCGCCACCTGAAACTGAACTGACAATATCATGCCCATCCTGCGAAAGGCCATTTAGCGGATGAAACGCATAACTTTCCACGTAGTAGTCGGGCAATGATTCGTGTTGAAGGTTTTTATACCTGTCCATCTGACCACTGACTTCCCCTATGGTACTGCCATCTCTAAGAAGGATGAAGGTGGCATCTGTGAGATAGCTCCAGTCGTATTCGTCTTTAAATTTTAAGTCATTGAATACATCCATAGGAAGGAAAATTGAAAAATAGAAGCTGGACGTTACGGGTCGGTCAATGACCGCACCTACTGTGAATTCGCGGATTTCCCCGTTTTGGAATTTTACGGATAGGGGTTTACCCAACGCAGGGTCATCACCAAAAAATTTCTTTGCCATTTCTTCAGTGAATAGAACTTTGGTACGGTCTTGTAATGCATTCATGGATCCCTCAACCGTGGGGAAACTAAAAATGGAAGAGAAGGAGGGATCCACAAACCAAACAAATTCATTAAACACTACATCATTGTGCCGAAATGCAGCGTTGGCAAATTCAACTCGGCCTGCATCTTCCACCGCACTAATTTCTTCTTTCATCATGGGCGCCAGCATAATGGGCGAGTCACTCCAGTCCTGTATCTCATCGTTGATCTTGATGTGATTGGTGATCTGATAAATACGATCGAAATTGGTGTGCGAACTATCAGTATGAAATTGATGGTCGGCAAAGATGAAAATGGTAATCGCGCCCGCGATACCAAGAGACAAACCGAGAATATTGATCAGTGTGGTAAGTCCGTTGCGCATGGAGCTTCGGAATCCCATTAACAGAAAATTTTTGAACATGGCTGTTGAATTGGTTGAATATTTACTTTTTTGTCGCCTGATATTTGACCACCTGAAGAAGCGGATCACATTCCAGATATAGGCCAGATTAGCTTTATGTTTTCCCCGGTTTTTATTTTGACGGTCATAGATTTCGTGAAGGTCTCCCTGGATTTCCTCCAATAGTGCAGGGTTACAATACCATTCTAAAATTCGGTCGGCCCAGAGAGGAGGTAATGACTTCATCAGACGAGTTTAAATTGCAATGCAATTTTTGGAATCATACTATACAGCTGTGATCGAACTTCATTGGCTTCTTCAAGGGCGCGTTTTCCTGCTGCCGTCAATAAAAAAATTCTTTTTCTTCGACCTCCTCGTTCGTTGGTGGGCTCACCCATTTTTGATTTTACATAGCCTTTGTCTTCAAGCCGCTTGAGGACAGCATGTACCGCACTGATGTTAAGACTTCGTCCGGTCTGTTGTTCAATTTCATCCATCACCGCAACCCCATAAGCTTCCGGGTATAAGACTCCAACTGTCAGTAATACAAGCTCCTCAAGTTCGCCTAAATAGTTCCCTTTCATAGATTTTGGATAGTTAGTATAAGACGCAATTTATCAAATATATGTTTCATATTTGTAGAAGAATTAATTTGAAAGACACAATTCGGAGCTATCTTTTCTCAACAAGCCTGACAATTTGATTAATTCTTGAATCCAACCACTCTGATTTGCACTCTTAGAAATCTCTGTTATTTTTGCACTCCCTTTTTGGGAGCTTAGCTCAGCTGGTTCAGAGCATCTGCCTTACAAGCAGAGGGTCGGGGGTTCGAATCCCTCAGCTCCCACAGATAAAAAGCCATCAATTGATGGCTTTTTTGTTTTGAACAGATATTACTGGTTATTTATGGAAATTTCATTTTCAACTATTCGTTTATGAAGTCAGACCATATTCCCATTCTTTTTATTTGCTTCCTCTTGTTAATATCCTGCAATTCGGGTTCTAAAAAGATGGACCAATTAGCTGAAGCCATGGATGAGGAGGCAACGGAGAAGCCAGAAACAGAAGAGCTTGAAATCTATTCAGCTGATGCCATGGATGTGGAGGCTTACGAAAAGTTGATGACTGCAGCCCGATCCAAAGAGCAGCCGCTATCAAAAGATCTTTACAACCTGATGGGTTTAGACTCTACACAGGCGGATGAGTCTAATCCATACCTGAGCGTTTTAGATCCTGTGCGAATTGACCAATATGATGTTATGGTTTTCAGGAAGACGATGGGGTGTACTCCGATAATGTGTCAAGCCGATTTTGTAATGGCTCTGGGGTTTAATTACCACATCAATTCTTCAAAATCGATGTTGTACAATTACGAAACCGAGCCACAGGTGTCGTATTTACATGATGCGTTTTTAATAATTTCAGACATGCAGCATAAGTGGGAGTCTGGGGATGATGGTGATGTTCAGGAAATTGTTGGTGAGCCCTTTGAAGTTATGGATATACTGATTGCGCATGAGGGAACAATCTATTCAATACATGAATTGAATAAAGAAAAGTTGCGCATTCTCCGCAACCGCATCTTTGCTAAATATGGTTTGAAATTTAAGTCAGAAGATTTGTTGGAATACTATTCACAGTATGAGTGGTACAAACCTCAGCGTGATAATGTGGATAATAAACTAACTGACCGGGATAAAAAAATCATTCAACTGATTCTGGATGCTGAGAAACAAACTCAGTGATTATTTCTTGTTTGCCCGGATCATTTCTGGATAGCCCTGCTTTAATGCCAGGGCAGTTACCGCCATCACAATTCGTTTTGTTTTAGTGTGCATGGTCTTGGCTGATTCAATCCACTTGCTGAAATAATTCTGATGTGATTTGGTAAGTGTTTTAAAAAATGATAATGCTGCGGGCTCATCTTCGAGGCATTGCATGAAATCATGCGATGGCGTTAATTCGCGATTATCAAATTGTATATTAATTGAAATTGAATCGCCCGCTTTCTTACGAAGTGCCCTGCGCAGGGTACCATTAATGGGTAAAATAAAATCCCCATCACCCATTGGTATAATGGCTGTTTTTTCAATACCATAATCATCTAATTTTCCCTTTACCCGAAACGAGACCTTGGTATTGGGCTTGAGTTTTTGCGCCTGCTGTTTAGTAATCACCACGTAGCGCCAGCCCGTTTTCTCACCTTTCTTATTAAACTTTAATATGCGGGTGGTATACTTCAACATTTGTTCGATCGATTTTAATTAAAATTACAAAATTCATTTTTGTGAACATTGTTTACTATTCTTTTGTTGAAACAAGACCTTAGATCATAAAACGTGATGACACAAACCAACTCAGTAACGGCAATCATTGGTAAAGATACCTATCAGACCAAAATAATTGCCGGGAATCATAGTTTGATAGCGGATGAACCCGACTCATTAGGGGGGAAAGATCAGGGGCCTGATGCCGGAGATTTTTTGCGAATGTCATTAGCTACATGTACTGCGATCACATTACGAATGTACATCAACCGAAAAGAATGGAGTGTCAATGAAATCAGGGTTCATGTTTCGTACTTAAAAGAAAAAGATAAAACTATCTTTACCCGGTCGATCGATGTGGATGGTGATGTTGATGACGAGCAACGCAAGCGTTTGCTGAGTATCGCCAATGCCTGCCCGATTCATAAAACGCTTACGAATCCAATTGAAATAAATACGACTTTAACATAACTAAAAGGATGAAAGATATTATTAAAAAATACTCGAATGGAGAAATCACTGTGGTGTGGAAGCCGAAGATGTGCGAGCACTCCATGAATTGCTTTAAAGGATTGAATGCCGTTTTTGATCCAAACAAAAGGCCGTGGGTTACCATTGAAGGTGCTTCTTCAGCAATGATTGTTAACCAGGTAAGCAAATGTCCTTCGGGGGCTCTAAGCATTGAACAAGAAAATAAAACGACAGAAACAATGAGTGATACAAAAACAGATTTTTCAATTGAAGTGGTGCCTAACGGTCCACTACGGGTTATGAATGATGTAACCATCAAGCATAAAGATGGAACCGAGGAAAAGAGAACAGGGCGAGTATCGCTGTGCCGTTGCGGCCACTCAGAGAATAAACCTTTTTGTGATGGCACGCACAAAAAAATTAACTTTCAGGGTTGATTTTTATGGGGCCTTAGCTCAGCTGGTTTAGAGCATTACCTTGACAGGGTAGGGGTCGTGAGTTCGAATCTCACAGGTCCCACAAATTTATTCGTCACTGGTTCTCTACCTGTCGGCAGACAGGGAGTCCAGTACGTCCCACATTTGTGCGCGAACTTTCTTACTTTTATAAAGCACATTGATCAAAAAAAGTATGAGCCCCAAAATTATCCTCCGATTCTCAAGCGCAGTATTTATTTTTCTGATGGTTTCCGCGTGCACCAACACCCCGTCCGACAAAAAATCATATTCAACTTACCAGCAGTTGGTTGATTTGTTCGTTGAGTGGCGGGAGTTTCACGCCCCCGAAATGATAGACGGTGTGCCCGACTATTCTGACGTTGCAATGAAAAAGCAATTCACAGATTTAAAATCATGGCAACAA
This sequence comes from Flammeovirgaceae bacterium, assembly GCA_012032815.1. Taxonomy (GTDB): domain Bacteria; phylum Bacteroidota; class Bacteroidia; order Cytophagales; family Cyclobacteriaceae; genus ELB16-189. The sequence continues at coordinate 807 of JAAUQD010000088.1, read as the reverse complement.
CGGTTAAATGCTTTTGATACAACGGGCTGGCCCATTAAAGATCAGGTGGACTGGTACCTGGTGTGGGCAGAAATGAACGGACTTGATTTTGAACACCGCGTGACCAAACCATGGGTACGTGATCCCGCTTTTTATGTTTGGTTTTATCCCTATCCATCGGATGTGCCGGAACGCGAAGGACCCAACATGTACGGTGCCATTGAGCTTCCCCGTTTTGGCTGGCCGCTGTCAAAAGATGATGCGGTGGAAATTGCTGGTCGCCTGCGCAACATCAATGCTGTGTATGAACAGGCAAAGAAAAATCTATCTGGAAATGCAAAAGATCTTTGGGTTACAGGAAAGCGAACATTGGATGAACAGGGCGATGAGTTGGAATCTTTTGCGAACTCCGTAGAAGCAGACCATCCCGATCTGGCCGATGCAGCACGGGAAGCAAAAGAAGTTTCGGATGAATTTGCAAAATGGGTTGACGAACAAGCTTCCTCGAAAAGCGGATTGTCCGGTGTGGGCAAAGAAAACTATTCCTGGAATCTGAAAAACGTTCACCTGATTCCCTACACATGGGAAGAAGAAAAAATTCTGATGGAAAGAGAGTTGGCCCGGTCACACAGCGCGCTTCGGATGTCAGAGCACAACAACAGCGATTTGCCAAAATTGTCAAGAGCATCAACACCGGAAGAGTATGACAAACTGATCAATGACGGTGTGGATGAGTTTCTTCAATTTCTGGAAGAGGAGGAAGTCCTGACGATGGAAGAATATATGGAGCCGGCATTACGTGCCCAGGTTGGAAAGTTCGTTCCCTCA
>JAAUQD010000196.1 GCA_012032815.1 Flammeovirgaceae bacterium | reverse complement strand
AGAAAAAATAAAATTCCCACCCTGGGCATGCTCGACATCATGGCTATCGTCACCTGTCTGGTTCATGGATTCGGACGCATCGGCTGTTTGATGGCCGGGTGTTGTCACGGTACACCAACTGATTTGATGTGGGGGATCACATTCACCAATCCGGTTTGTCAGGCCGATCCATTAAACACACCGCTTCACCCTACCCAGCTGCTAGAGTCAGGGTACATTTTTCTGGTTATGACCTTTTTGTTGCTCTTGAAAAAGAAAAAGGCGTTTGATGGGCAATTGTTCCTTCTTTATTTAATTCTTTATGCTTTCGGCCGCTTCTTTTTAGAATTCCTTCGGGGTGATTCAGGCCGGGGGTTTGTCTGGGATGGACTGCTTTCCAACTCTCAGGTGATCGTTCTGCTCATTATTCCGGTAGCCGGGTATTATTATGTGAAGTTTAGTCGAAGAAGTAAATTGCTAAAAAAATAGATTATGGAAGGCGAAAGTACAGGTGCCCGAATTGGGAAAAAGGTTAAGAAATTCTTTAGAATTCTGATTTTCCTGGCCTTACTTGTATTCGGTGGGCTTTATAGTTTCTACTATTTTGCCACATACGATGAGGGTATTCGGGCGGGTTTTGTTTTGCGATTAAGTAAAAAAGGTATGATGTTCAAAACCTATGAGGGTCAACTGAATCTTCAATCGTTTGGATCCTTGAAAGGAACAAGTCCCATCGCTGAGGTTTTTGATTTTTCCGTTGAGAAATCTGATACACTTGTTGTTCGACAACTCCAGGAAGTAGCATTGAGTGGTGAACGTGTCAATCTTCATTATATAAAACGGTATAAGACTTTCCCATGGCGGGGAGATACGAAGTATTTCATCAAGAAAGTTGAACGAATGGCAAAACCTGCCAACGAATAATACTACTATTTTGAAGAACCAACTCGCAGTGTATGGCTCGTATGGGTATACAGGAAAGCTGATCATTGAAGAGTGCTTAAAAAAGCAACTTCCGGTTATCCTGTCTGGACGTAACGAAGAATTGCTGAAGCAGCAATCTGAGTCAACAGGCCTTCCTTACAAAACAATTGATATTAACTCTCCACAAGCGCTTGATGAACTTCTTATGAATGCAATTGTTGTGATTCATTGTGCCGGTCCATTCAAGTTTACGTCAAAGCAAATGGTTGAAGCTTGCTTGCGCACGTCAACGCATTATACCGATATCACAGGCGAGTATATGGTTTTTGAAATGCTGGCTTCGCTGGACGAACAAGCACGAAAGAAAAACATTATGATGCTGCCGGGGGCCGGCTTTGATGTCGTTCCTTCCGATTGCCTGGCATTGCATCTTAAAGAAAAACTCCCAAACGCTACTCACTTACAACTTGCCTTTGCAAGTACGGGGGGTGGTCTTAGCCGGGGAACTGCACGATCTACACTTGAAGGCTTTGGCTACGGCAGCATGATTCGCAAGGATGGCCAATACCGGCCAATCAAAACAGCCGGAAAAACAATGCTCGTCAATTTTGGTCCTTTTGAAAAAACTGCCGTGTGTATTCCCTGGGGAGATATTGCTACAGCCTACCGAAGCACGGGGATACCCAACATTGAAGTGTATATCGGAGTTAATACCAGGATTCGAAGAATTTTAAAAATCACTCGATACCTTAACTGGTTGTTACGAGCTCGGTGGGTTAAACGGTTAATCAAAAAGCAAATTGATAAACGGATTCATGGTCCCTCACAAAAACATTTGCTTCATTCAAAAAGCTACATGTGGGGCCGCGCCATGGATCATGAGGGAAGAGAAGTTATAAGCCGCCTCGAAACGCTGAATGGATATGCTTTAACAGCGAAAGCGAGTGTACATATTGCTGAAAAGATATTGGATGGAAAAAGTAAGGCTGGGTACTATACCCCTGCCTCGGCATTTGGTTCTGTATTAATCAAAGAGATTACCGGAATTGATTTCGTTGACGTTCAGTAAGACTATCGGATTGTAATTGTCTTTTCCTTCTTCTCCACCAGTCGGCCAAACGACTTAATGTTAAGGTTCCTTTGTTTGCAAAAGGACTCAAAATCTGCAGAGGCATCTTCATCAACGGAAACCAACAGTCCGCCACTGGTTTGCGGATCGCAGAGCGTGAGTAATGATTCAGATCCAATACCATCCACTTTATCCTGATAACTCTGCCAGTTGCGCATGGTGTTGTCCGGGTATATCATTTTCTCTGTGTAATATTTAATGTTGGATAGAAGGGGAATGCTCGCATACTCAACTTCCGCAGAAACTCCGCTTCCTTCACATACTTCGAGCAGGTGGCCCAGCAGCCCAAACCCGGTAATATCCGTAAGTGCATTTACATATTCCAGCGCACCGATCTCTTCGCCAATTGCATTCAACTGTGTCATTGTCTTTACCGCTTCCTTGAAATCATCTTCAAGGGCCAGGCCTCGTTTGTGAGCCGTTGTAATAATTCCAATACCGATTGGTTTAGTTAAATACAACTTCGATCCTGTCTGTGCTGTGTTGTTTTGCTTTAAATTTTTTTTGTTGACAATACCTGTCACAGCCAAACCGAAGATGGGTTCAGGACTATCAATACTATGACCACCCGCCAGTGGAATATTTGCTTTGGCACAAACGGACCGAGCTCCTTCCATTACGTGTTGCGCAATTTCAACCGGCAGTTTAGCAATAGGCCACCCCAATACAGCCAGGGCCAATATCGGTTTACCTCCCATAGCATAGATATCGCTCAGCGCATTGGCCGATGCAACTTCTCCAAACGTAAATGCATCATCGACAATGGGCATAAAAAAATCTGTGGTGCTGATAATACATTGACCGGAACCGAGGTCGTACACGGCCGCATCATCTTTTGATTCGTTGCCAACTAACAGATTGGGAAATCTTGCTTGTTTGATTTCAGTTCGAAGAATTTTTTCCAATACAGAAGGAGCAATTTTACATCCACAACCTGCACCGTGGGAATATTGCGTCAGCTTAACGGATTCCATCGCTGATCACTAATCGTTGTTCGGTTGAGAGCGCTTTCAGTTCTTCTACTGCAAGATCGAGGTTCGTGCCATCCCAGGAAACTGAGCCCACGTTCCGATGCGCTTTATTCTTTAATGCATTGATATACGCTTTGTCATAGTAGGTAAGTAAAATATCTATTGTTGAGTGCATGTCATCGGCCAGCAGTTTTTCTTTTGCAGCTTTAAAGTGCTGGCCTCCTAGTTTCTTTGTTATCATTTCCATTTTATCAAGAAATTCTTTCTTATCTGCCTGACCATACTCATCAACTAACCGCTGAATGCGTTTTGCTTGTCCAGCTTTATCTCAACTACCGGCATACTCCTCATAGTTTTCCAAAAACCTTCCGGTAGAA
>JAAUQD010000195.1 GCA_012032815.1 Flammeovirgaceae bacterium | reverse complement strand
ATGGAAATAGTCAATTTAAGCTGGAGAGTTTCATACCCGAATTAGGAGTCGGTACAGGCTTCGGTTTACGCTTTAATTTTTCATTCTTAGTACTCCGGTTTGATGTAGGCATCAAGGTCTATGATCCCGCGCGTGATGAAGGTGATCGTTTTATGCTTACACGATTGAAGTTCTTTAGTCCGTATGGTGTGAATCGAGAACCCGTTATCTATAATATTGGTATTGGATTCCGTTTTAATTATTAATGATGAATTATCAATGATTAACTACGTAGATTTGATTTAGTGGATTTAATAATTGAAGTAAGAAGTTTTAATAATTCTGTCGCAGCAATACTAAATTTTTCGTATTCAATTTGATGTAAGTACTGTGTCTTATAAAGCAGTTCAAGCCAATACAAAGTTTCATTTATCTCTTTTTGAGCAATTGCCATTTTATGAATAAAGTCAAGCTTTGACTCTGCATGCTCCGCCTCCCGAACCATTGCTCCAACTGATGTACCGCTGCGTAGTAATTGTTTTGACATTACAAATTCCTTTTTTTCTGCTACGAGCAATGGTACTAGGCTGATTTTTTTGAACAGGTTAAAAATAGAATTTTTTAATTTTAACCTAACAAAACAGCAAATGAAAAAGATTCGCTTTACCGAAGCCCAGATAATTGGGATTCTCAACGAACAATCACAACAGGGTCAGAAGGTTTCTGAGATATGCCGTAAACATGGCATCAGCGAGCCTACCTTTTACAACTGGCGTAGCAAGTACGCAGGCATGAAAGTGGATGAGCTCAAACGGCTCAAGGAACTAGAGTATGAAAATGCGAGATTAAAAAAGATCGTGGCCAACCAGAGCTTGGAGATTGATGCTATTAAGGATTTGCTCACAAAAAAATTCTAACGCCTGACCAAAAAGAACACGGCACGGTTTATCTGGAAGAAGAATTCCAGATGAGCCATGCTCAGGCGTGTAAGTTGGTGGGCTGTTCGCGGACCAATAAATATTATCAGAAGCGAATGCCCGCCAAGGATGCCGTGATTAAGAAAGCAATTGAAGAAGTAATTGGCAGCAGCCGTAAAGGAAGAACAAAAGTGATCAAGCTGGTACAGAAAAAATATCCAGAACTGGGAGACAGCAAAATCCGCAGGGTGTATGAGAATGAAGGATTTTCGTTGAGCAGGAAACTACGCAGGCGTATTAAGGACAACCCCGCCAATCCAATTTCTATTCCATTAAAAGCCAATCAGGAATGGGCAATGGATTTTATGAGCGATGCGTTGGACAATGGCCGAAGAATTCGAACGCTCAACATCATTGATCACTTCAACCGCCAGTGCAAAGGCATTGAAGTAGATTTTCATCTGCCTGCCCGCAGGGTAATTGAGATTGTGGAGCAAGCCATTGAGCGGTATGGTAAGCCATTAAAAATCCGTACCGACAATGGTCCTGAGTTCCGATCAAAACGTTTCCGGTTATGGATGCACAACAACCACATCGAATGGAGTCGTATACAGAAAGGAAAACCACAGCAGAACGCTATCATTGAACGCTTCAACAAAACCTATCGTGAAGATGTACTGGACGCCAACTTGTTTTATTCCATTGAACAAGCCAATGAGGTAACAGTAAAGTGGGTAGAGGACTACAACCATGAAAGACCACATCAATCGCTCCACTATCAAACCCCGATGGCTTATGCGGCATAAGGTTTTCTTAGGCATAAGAACTCCTGGAATGATCAGGAAAAAAAGCCCCGCACAAAAGGCAGGGCTTGACCATTCCAGTCGGTTGAACCTAACCCTGGCAGGTTGCTCCTCAGCAGAGCCTGCTTCCGTTTCAGTTCAACAATGCAAAATTCAAATCAGTAATCTATATTTACAACCTGTCAAAATTCTCAGCCATTTACCCAAGAGTCCGATAATTCCTCCACCCAAGTGCGCTTCATGACCAATGTTGCCCAGGTTGCTTTTGATTCCATAGATTGTGTATAAGGCATAGATGATTCCAAAAATCCAACCGGGGATTGGTCTGGGTATAAAAATAAAACCAATTTCAATTCCAGGAAATAAGGCAATGGCCGCGAAGATAATTCCGCACACCGCGCCTGATGCACCCACGCGCGATAGTTTCCATGATGTTGATGTATGAATAACGAAAGCATGTTTCCACCAACCAAACTGATAAAGTAAAGTAATAAAAATTTGACGGTTCCTAAATAGTATTCCAGGCTTGTACTAAAACTGTAGAACGAAATCATATTAAACAATAAGTGTCCCCAGTCAGCATGCAAAAAACCAGAGGTGACCATCCGTTTGTAATCTTTGCCTCTAAGAATTCTACTTACTTGAAATAAATTATTCTCAAAAATGATGGATTACTAAAACCATTATATGACACCAACACGTTCAGCGCAATGATGCCCATCGTTACCATTCCTATATCTTCCATTATCCAAATTAAGAATATGTTTACTCACCTTAAAAGAAACTATGCAATGCGTATTATGAAAACGCTTTACGAAATGCTTTTCTTCTACGTATGATCAATGACAACTTTCCATTCACCGTGAATTTTTTTCCATAGCAACGAAAAAAATCCACTGGTATCTCCCACTTCCCGGGTTAACATAAACTTACCCATCATAAAGTAGGCGTCCTTCCCAACCTTTTCTAAATGAAGAACTTCAAAATCCAATTTACCCGTGTGGGATCTATCAGGATATCCTTTTTTATAATTCGCCAATGTTTTTTCCCAACCGTATGTAATTCCACGACTACCTAAAAACATCAATGAATCAGACTTCCAGTAGCCCTCCATAAATTTTTCCAAGTTTCCTTCCGACCACGCCTTCGCCTGGTTATTGAGTACCATCATAATTTGCTTGATTTCGTCAGCATCACTTTTCTTTTGCTTACCAGATTGCGCACCAGCGTTACCGTATATAAGTAGGAACGAAACAATTATCAGGAATCTTGACATCGTAGTATTATTAAGTTTTAAAAACATTCCGAAACATCGAAAAAAATATTGACTAAAAGATCAAAAACTTGAAATTCTCACATTCTGACAGTGACTTTTTCCTGCACGAACCTTTCCGATAGCTCGACAGGCTCCTGGGCCTAATCCACACCGGACAAGCCGAATTGTGCGAGGGCAAACTTCTGTAGATTGTAGTAGCCTTTTGAAGTGACTTTCAAAAAGTTTTTTCCAGCCAATATCTGCTCAGAAGAAGTGGAAATTTCATCACCGAATATTTTTTCTTCCTGGGAAGAACAAGCGCCGAAAATGATGATCAGTAGCGGAATGAAAACGAAACGATAATTCATAGGAAAGAATAAAAAAGGGAAAGGATCAGCCGGTAATATCTGAATTCTTCTTAGAAATGGGAAACCAGCAG
>JAAUQD010000087.1 GCA_012032815.1 Flammeovirgaceae bacterium | reverse complement strand
GGTGTCTGAAAATGAAATACGAACGGCAGAAGAGTCTATGTCGCCAATTACAGTTGTCTCAATCGGTAATTTGTGAAGTGCAAGTGTGTCCTTTTTTTGTGCATAACCAGGGGACCAAAATGCAATGGTAACCAACATCAGGCAACCACGGAATAACTTTGTAAGCCCAATCCCTACAAATAAAAACGCTTTTACACGCATGTGCGCAAATATAGCCGACTATATGTAACCCATTGGAATTGTGGATAGTTTAGTGGATAAAATAAATTAAAGCATTAAGCTTTACTTTTACGGAATAATTTTTCTTACTTGCATTACCCTGAAACGGATTCATGGCTTATAAGGAAAAAGAAATTGAGAAGCTCTATTATTCAATCGGTGAAGTAGCCGAAATGTTTAATGTAGCACCCTCCCTCATTCGCTTCTGGGAATCCGAGTTTGAACTCATCCAGCCAAAGAAAAATAGAAAAGGAAACCGGCAGTTCACTAAAGAAGACATTGTGAATGTGAGAACCATTTACCATTTGGTAAAAGAAAAAGGTTTTACCCTTCAGGGAGCCAAGGATATGTTGAAAAATGATACTCAGGCTGTAAAAAGTAAGATCGAACTTCTCGATTCCCTTTCACGCGTAAGGCAGTTTCTTGTTGAAGTCCGCGACAAACTCCAATAGTCTCTTTTTCTCATTGCATTTATTGCTGTAAACTCATTAATTGAGTACAAATCTGTATTTCTTATGGATCAGGAACGCATTGCCATACTGGCACTTCATTTTATTCCCGGTGTAGGCGATTACCTGGTTCGTCAGCTTATTAGTTATGGAGGGTCTGCCACCGATATTTTCAAGCTTCCGAAAGCTAAACTTCTCAAAATTCCCGGTATAGGTGAAGTCACCGCCAAATCAATTCAGGAAGGAAATTTCTTCGACAAGGCTGAGGCTGAATTAATGAAGGCAGAAAAAGACGATACCGAAATCATTTTCTTCATAGACAAAAAATACCCGGAGCGACTTAGAGCTATTGACGACTCCCCTTCAATGATTTATGTAAAAGGAAATGTAAATCTCAATCAGCCAAAGATCCTTTCAATAGTTGGTACGCGACAGGCAACATCGTACGGAAAAAAGATGGTGGAGCAGATTATTGATGAATTGATTCCGCACCAGCCGTTAATTGTAAGCGGGCTGGCCTATGGAATTGACATTCACTCGCACAAAGCAGCATTAAAAAATGGATTAGCAACACTTGGCGTGCTAGGCAGCGGAATCGACATCATCTATCCTTCCGCACACAGGGATACGGCCATGAAGATGGTTAATCAGGGAGGGTTACTGACTGAAAACATCTATGGCACCAAACCCGATGCGCACAACTTTCCTTCGCGTAACAGAATAATTGCCGGCCTTTGTGATGCTGTGATTGTAGTGGAAGCTGCCGAAAAAGGAGGCGCATTGATCACAGCCGAAATAGCCAACAGCTACAGTCGGGATGTATTTGCCGTTCCCGGTAATTTGAAACAGACGTATTCGGAAGGTTGCAACAAGCTTATTAAAATCAACAAAGCAAGTTTGTATACATCGGTCAAAGACCTGGAGTACCTGTTGAATTGGAGTACCGATAAAGCCGATGTGAAATCAAAGTCCCTGGATATGAGCGCGCTTAAAGATGAGGAGAAATTGATCGTCAAATTTCTAAGTGACAAACAAGTACCTGCACAAATTGACGAACTCAACCGCCAAACCAATTTACCAGCGAGTATCCTCGCCTCGCTCCTGCTTGAGTTAGAATTTAAAAATCTGATTGAGTCGCTTCCCGGCAAGCGCTACAAATTGCGTTAATCAAAAGACTTCCCCGGCCATGACCAATGCCTTGTCCAATTGCTGTTCGGATATGGATAAATTCTCTCCTTTGCCGGATAGATAAGTGATCACTGTTTCGGTTGGAATATTTCCAACCAATTCATCCTTCGCCATCGGGCATCCTCCAAATCCTTTCAACGCCCCGTCAAATCGTTTGCAGCCAGCCGCATAGGCAGCATCTATTTTTTCGATCACCGATTCAGTCCGCGAATGAAGATGAACTCCAAATTCAATATTAGGATAGGCTATGGAAACCTGCTTAAACAAGCTGGTGATTTGCTCAGGACGGGAAACACCAATCGTATCGGCCAAAGAAATGATCATTACACCCATGGCAGAAAGGATGCCTGAAAATTGCGACACAATTGATTCATCGAATGGATCATTATATGGATTGCCAAAACCCATACTAATATAGGTTACCAATTCCTTACCTGATTTTTGACATTCATTCTGAATTTCTTCAAGCATATTTAATGCTTCAGGAATGGATTTATTGGTATTTCTCTGTTGAAAAGTCTCCGAAATTGAAAGTGGAAACCCAGATAGGAAATCTGCTCGTATTTCGCAGCTTCCTGAGCGCCCGCGTGTTGGCTACAATAGCAAGAAGTTTTGTTTTGCTTTGTGACAGGTCTAGTTGCGACACCACCTCGGCAGTGTCTCGCATTTGTGGAATGGCTTTAGGAGATACAAAGCTCCCAAAATCCAGCGTATCAAATCCGACAGCCAGCAATTGATTGAGATACGAAATCTTTTTAGTTGTGGGGATAAATTGTTCGATCCCTTGCATAGCATCACGCGGACATTCAATAATCTTCATCGCTGAGCATCATAAAATAAAAATATGGTAAACCTTGGTTGAAGGAAATAATATACAATTAACGCTAAAAAATACGCTTCATCTGTAAATTGAAGAGATTTTGATAATTTTTCAATTTTTAAAGAATATACTGGAGTAGAAATTTTTATTAATGCCATTATCGGAATATACAGGGATACTCGGAACTAAACGTGCGGCTCATCTTCTCAGGCGAGCCACATTTGGTCCAACCATAAATCAAATTGAAACTTTTGCAACGCTAACGCCCGCTGCGGCAATTCTGCAACTTTTCCGACAACCTTTACCGGATACGCCTCCTCCGATCGATCCGGATACCAATGAACCCTGGGTGATAACAGGGATAACTGATCCGGATAAGGAGGATAGTGAGTATCAGGAATATTTTAAGCGATGGTTTATTGGGCAATGATGAGTGCTGGCGTAGCCGCTCCAGATGCTCTTGCATACTCAGCCCGTGAAAAGATTGTCTTCTTTCTACACACGCATTTCACGGCTATTCAGGACAAAATAAACAACAGCCGATCGCTTTATTTTCAGAATCAACTATACCGGATTTACGCGCTGGATGCAATGATGTCTCCGGTAATTCCTCCTATAGCGCTAAACTTTAAGGAACTTACCAAAAAGTAAGTATTGATAATGCCATGCTTCGACTCCTGGATGGCAACCTGAATGTAAATGGAAGTCCGAATGAAAATTATGCGCGTGAATTACTCGAACTCTATTCCATTGGCAGAGGGTTAGAAAATGCGTTACCACCTCCATCAGGAGCCGGTGATTATATCTATTTTAAGGAAGAAGATGTTCAGGAGGCTGCCCGTGTGCTTTCAGGATTCAATATCGACAATACCTTTTCAACCATCGACCCGGATACGCTGCTACCCCGTGGCGTTGTAAAGGGGAATGTCTTAAATGCCAGCGCACATGATAACGGTGTAAAAACATTTAGTACGAGTTTCATTGACAGCACCACCGGTTTGCCTTATGTTATACAGCCCGATCCTCTTCTGCTGAATGCTGGAGATGCTACTGAGGCAAGTGTGCTGGACGAAATCAGTCAATTAATTGAAATGATTTACGCACAGGACGAGACGGCCCGGCACATCTGCAGAAAACTATACCGGTTCTTTGTTTATCACGATATCACAGATGCCATCAACACATCCATCATTACTGAAATGGCGGATACCTTTAAGACCAATAATTTCCAACTTCAGCCGGTGATTGAAAACCTGCTTCGCAGTGAACACTTTTATGAAGCTTCCGCTGGAATTGAGGATGACAATTTCGGTTGCATTATTAAATCACCGCTCGATCTGGTGACCGGATCACTTCGATTCTTTGACCACAACCTACCTGACATGACAACCACACCGCAGGAATTCTATGATGAGGTGGAAGGAATGATACGAGAAATTGACAATCAGGGAATGATCTTTTATCAACCGTTTGATGTGGCCGGCTATGATGCCTACCATCAATATCCGATCTATAACCGAAGTTGGATTACTGTAAATTATTTAACCAATCGTTATTCGTTCAGCAGGAGTCTGATATCTACCGGTGAGCCCGGCATGATAAAAATTAATGTATATCAATTTGTGCGTGACAATATCGACAATACTCTCGCAGCGAATGCCCGGGCTCTGGTCATTGAATTGGTGAGGTATTTATTTCCCGTGTCTGACAACCTGACTTTCGATGCAGCCAATGATGATACAGCAACTGTTACGGCTGAGCGACTCAACTATTTCCTCACTTCATTTTTATCGGATATCGATCCGGATCCTGAAGCAGCCTGGACGAACCGATGGACCAATCAGATTGGCATCCCTACTATGGAAAGTCAGTTGCAAAATCTTTTTAATGCGCTTATGCAATCACCCGAATACCAACTTCTATAGCCTATGAAACGCAGAAGCTTTTTAAAGAAGATTCCGGTGGCTATGAGTATTCCGTTCACGATTGGGGGAATCCCCATGAAAATCATGGCCAATAATCCGTTGTCGCGTTTAGCCATGCAGGGTGATTCGGATCGCGTACTCATCATCCTCCAATTGCACGGAGGAAATGATGGACTGAACTCACTTATTCCCATTGATCAGTACGATCTATACTACAGCCGGAGATCAAACATTGCCATTCCAAAACAAAACAGTCTTCGCAGAGCGATCACGCTTGACAGCACCTTACCATTGGCTTCTCAAATTGGACTACATCCTGATATGCAGGCAATGAAAGGAATGTATGATACAGGACGAGTGACCTTCGTGCAGGGTGTTTCATACAAAAACAACAATGGCTCTCACTTTCGGGGTAGAGACATTTGGTTTATGGGTGGAGGATTCGATGACTACTTCCCTTCAGGCTGGGTAGGCCGCTACCTGAAAGAAGAATTTGCTGATCTGGGTAACTATCCTGATGATTTTCCCAATACTGAAATGCCCGACCCGTTGGGAATAGAAATGGGAAACGATGTGTCACTTATTTTTCATCAGCAGGGAAATATTCCGACTTCAATATCATTGAATGATCCGGCAGGTTTCGCACAACTGGTGGAGGAGCTGGAAGGTTTTCAGGATAAGGACATTGATCCTCGCGGCAGACCTCCGGTTATAGTAGAAAATTCACCGTACTGGAAGGAGTTGAATTGGATTTTAAGCCTTGAGCAAAAGTCCGATGAGTATGCGCAGCGGCTCTATCAGGTTTTTTTGGATGGTGGAAACGCTTCCGTTACCTATCCTGAAGTCTATCCGTTTAATGCACCAACCGGAAGTTTACGCAATCCGTTGTCCAATCAATTAAAACTCGTTGCGCGATTGCTGGCCGGAGGATGCAAGACTAAAGTGTTTATGGTGAAGATTGGTGGGTTTGACACCCATGCGCAGCAAGTGGAAAGTTTTGACCCAACGATGGGCTCACACGCAGCTCTCATGTATCACATCTCATCGGCTATGAAGGCTTTTCAGGATGACCTCAAGGTGCGTGGGTTAGAGGATCGGGTATTAACCGTAACGACCTCTGAGTTTGGAAGGAGGATTCACTCCAATGGTAGCTATGGCACCGACCATGGTACGGGCGGCCCGATCTTTCTGTTTGGCAAAGGCGTGCAGCCGGGTGTGGTGGGCAATGTACCCGATATGACAAAGAATAATGTGGAGATGCAATTTGATTATCGTCAGGTATATGCCAACATATTGAAAGACTGGATGCTGGTTGATAAAGACAAAATCACCAACGATATTTTCTTTGGCAATTTTATTGATGGAGAAGTGGAAGATGCACCAGGCACATTTTATCAACCCATGCCCCTTGCCTCAGAAATCATTACCGGAACAAAGACTTTTGTTGAATCCCGTTTTTATTTAGGCGCATGTTATCCGAATCCTGTTGTTAACAAAGCTGCTATCAGGTTTCGTGTAAACGCAGTCTCCACAGTAGTGATGGAGTTATTTGATTCTTCGGGCAGGCACGTTCGAATCCTGAATAATCAGCAGTACGAACCCGGAGAGCATGTTCTTGAAATTGATTTAAGTGATCTAACCCCCGGGTTGTATATTTATCGGATGAACGCGGGAATGTTTACCGACTCAAAAAACTTGTACTAAAAGGTTAATTATGCGATCAACCTCAATTCTTCTTCTGCTCCTGATTTTTCCGTTGCTCTCGCACGGCCAGGCAAGAAATACAAAGCGGAAATCTCCTTCAACGTATAATTTACAAAACAGGGAAGCCAATAAGTTTTTGGAAAAGCAGTGGTGGCTCGGATTTAAAGCCGGAATGAACTGGTCAAGAGCAAACGTTGACCAAACGTACGATGTGATCTCTCCAACAAACTACTCACTGGCTGAAAAGCAATACAACAACTTCAAAGACCCGGGTATCACCGCATCATTAGAAATTACTTTCTACTATAAAGGATTTTCTTTCAGCTTGCAGCCAACCTACAGGAACTCTAATTTTTCTTACAGCACGCATTACGAATGGGATGATGATGAAGAACCCACCAACCGGCTTGAATTAGATTACAATCAGGAACAACGTATAGATTATGCTGAATTTCCATTGCTGGTGCGTTATGACATTACTAATACCCGGTTAAGACCTTACGTACAGGTAGGCGCATACTATACCCTGCTTATCAATGCCAACAAATCTGTTGAAGTCTCGGGTATTGACTATGCATCGGGTGGTACCAATCATTTTACTGATGAGCCAATCATTGTAGGTGCGAAAGATCTTTTTGCACAGTACCAGTGGGGGCTCATGGGTGGAGTGGGCGCCAACTATCATCTTGGCAATATCCGGATTAATCTGGATGTCACGTATCGTCAGGGTATGAGCCTGGCCAACTCCACCGAAAACCGTTTTGCTAACCAAAAACTTTCGGGTGTTGGTGATGCTATGGATGATTTCAAACTGAACTCGTTTGCCATAATGGCCGGAGTGATGTTTCCCCTCCGCTATCTTTCTGGCGATTTCAAATCCCTTGACTTCTGAACCGATGAAAATAAAGCCGTTTCTTATTACTCTTCTCACGTTGCTCTCAGCAACCTCATGCCTTGAAGAACAGAACCCTGCTTTTGATGAAAAGGCTTTTACCAAAATTTATGATAACACGGAGTTTGATGCCAGCTACTACCCCATTGATGTGCAACAAACAAGTGAGGGTGGATACCTGATCTTAGGTGGCCGCAGACTGGAGAATTCAAGTTTTGCAGGTATTTATATCCTAAAAGCTGACAAGCTTGGAAATTTTGTTCGTGACTATGACGTGGATGAAAGTTATGTAAATCCAGTTGGCGATTTTATGAAAATCGGTGCCACGTACTATTTTCTTTGTATGGATCCGCTTACGCTGCAAACTCACATCGCGTCAGTTGATATGAATGGCGAATCGTTCACTGCCATCCCTGTGGCGAGTAGTCTACCCTATCCGGCTGCTGCATCGACAGATGGCAATTCAATACTGGCGTTGAGCTACAATCATGTAAATAAAGAATCGGTGGTATCTGTCATAGCCACTGCCGGAACAGTCTCTGCAAGTAATGGGTATAGCATCGGGGCCGGGGAAGGTGTAGAACAACCATTGGTTGATCATTTCCTCCGTACCGGGTATCAGTTTCCATTTCAGGTAGGCCAATCCGGAAGTCAGTATTTTTTTAATGGTTTTTACAATTACACGTTCTCTCTGGTGTTTGTTGATTTAAGTCAGAATAACCCTACCGGAGTTGTTCAGGGCCAGCAGGATGATGGAGGATTCAGTGCTTTGTTGCCGCTTTCCGGCAGCACTTTTGCTGCTTCCCGATTTAATTTTGGTGATAATTATTTACTTCCCAATGTCGACTTAAATACGTCAGGAATATCATCGAGTACCGACCTGGGCGGTTTTTCACTTCCCGAATTAGACCAAAATGCGGTTGTACGAATTATCAGGGCTACAATTCAATCGCAGGATGTGCTGGTGTATGGATGCAACACCAAGTCCAATCAGATTGGATTGTACTTTTATAATGCATCTACAGGCGCATTTATCAGCAGCCAGTATCTTGGGTATTCTTATCCGTTTGAAATTTCAGCGGTAAAACAAACGGCTGAAGGTGATCTGATCGTTTGCGGTACCACCTATGTTACAGGTCGCTTTCCGCGCTTCAGCCTGATAAAAATTGCCGGAGACCAGATTCATTTATAATCGGGCAACCAATCAGGTATTTTTTACACTTTGTGACAACCTGATCCTATGATCACTATTCAGAACAATGTAAGCCTGCGCCCCTACAATACCTTTGGGATTGAATGCAAAGCAACTTATTTCACAACGGTAACCAGTCCTGCCGATATCATTGAACTGATCCAACATCCCGTTTACCAAACGCACCCCCATTTGATACTCGGAGGAGGCAGTAACATACTTTTCACTGGAGATTATCCAGGCCTTGTCATTTACAATTCCATTAAGGGCATAGAAGAAAAGCAATTGGATAGCCACCGAGTCCTGATTAAAGCAGGTTCCGGAGAAAACTGGCATTCATTGGTTATGTATTGCATTGACAAAATTATGGCGGCATTGAGAACCTGTCATTAATCCCGGGCTCGGTTGGTGCAGCGCCAATGCAAAACATTGGTGCTTATGGGGTCGAGATCAAAGAGGTTATTGAATCGGTAGAGGGAATTGAACTCGCTACCGGTACTACGGTCTGGTTTTCTAATGATCAATGTCGGTTCGGTTACCGGGATAGCGCCTTCAAAAATGACCTGAAGGAAAAATATTTTATTTCAAGTGTTACTTTAAGATTGAACAAGGAAAATCATAAGCTCAATACCAGCTATGGCAGCCTTAAAGACGAATTAGGAACATCGGACGATCAGGCATCCATACGTACCGTAAGTGAAGCGGTGATGAAAATACGAATGAGTAAGCTTCCTGATCCTACGGTGATAGGTAATGCGGGAAGTTTCTTCAAGAATCCTGTCGTATCTAAAAGTCAATATGAAAAATTGAAGATTACTTATTCAACAATCCCATATTATCCGATTGACAATCAATTTGTTAAAATCCCCGCAGCCTGGCTAATAGAACAAGCCGGATACAAAGGAAAACGAAAAGGAAATGCAGCGATGCACGACAAGCAAGCGTTGGTTTTAGTAAATCATGGAAGCGCAACCGGTGCGGAATTGCTCTCACTCGCGCGTGAAGTACAGCATGCCGTTGATACAAAGTTCGCGATCACTCTTGAACCTGAAGTGAACATCATCACTATCGAAGTGTGATGTTATAAACTTTCTGCCACCCGGAGTCCATGTAAAATTATTTGCAAAAATTTTTGCGAATTAATTATTTGTCATACCTTTCGCTCATGTTAATTTAAATACTAACAACGCTATGGCAAAAAAAGCGAAGAAAGCAGCTAAGAAAAAAGCTGCTAAGAAAAAGAAGTAGTTCAAACTACACTTAACGAAGGGAAGATTTCAAGGATTTCTTCCCTTTTGTTTTTTATAGATGTGGGTTGCTGGAAATTCTAAATCATGTGCGTCACATTCTGCAGTGACCCCGCGTACTTAACGCATTGCACTCCGAATTTATTGAGAAAGTCTACGCCTTCATCATGTGCCAATCCTTTATGTTCTGCATATGAATTCAGATACATCACTTTTTCTATACCCATAGAAAAAATAATCCTGGCGCAGGAAAGACAGGGTGACAAGGTGAGGTAAAGCGTAGCCCCCTCCACACTTGATTTATTGCGGACCGCATACAAAATAGCATTTTGTTCGGCATGGATGGCCAGTGAGCAGCCGCCCTTGGAATCGCGCGGACAACCATCCACCGGCCACTCTTCATCACAGTTGTGCGTGCCCGAAGGAGGACCGTTGTAGCCAATAGAAATGATGCGCGTGTCTTTGGTGAGCACTGCTCCCACATGACGCTTGATGCAGTGCGACCGCTTCGCCAGGTTCACGGCAAGTTCCATATAGATATCATCAAATGCGGGTTTGCTCATGATTCAAAAATAAGGATTGGACTCAATTTTCTTATATTCGCAGCCAAAGTATGGATATTTGATGGCAGTACGAACCGGATTATTGTCGCG
>JAAUQD010000194.1 GCA_012032815.1 Flammeovirgaceae bacterium | reverse complement strand
TTATGGAATGACTTCGCATTCGCCAGCGCGGGTCATACCGAAACTCATTCCACACCATTTTCCATTGGCCACTGAGAGGCATCCCGGCATCATTAACCGGCACCGGGCGTGAAGACTTTCGTTTCTAAGCCATCTTTTAGTAAAACAAATCTCTCAATGTCACCAATGCCGGATTTCAAGGCAATAATTCCATCATGGGTAGACTGTGCATATTTATAATCTGTATAAGTCGAATTGCTCCGCTGAGTAACGGTTTCGAATTCGCTGAGCTCAGTATTATCAAGATCATCCTTCCATTTGGATTTCAGTTCTTCGGCCATTTCATTGTAAAGTTCAGTTACATACAATCCCGACTCCTTCTTTATGGCATTGGAAAACGTAAACGGAACAAATGAATTGGTCCAGGCTCTCTTTGACACTGAACTCCAGATTTCAGGATTGTCCGTTTTTCTGCGCAGATAACTCACCATATGATACCCAAGTACATAGTGACTGGGGATTTGATGCTTATACGATCGCAGATATTGTTTATGGTAATTAAACGTTCTTCCTTCCATAAGATTCATTCTGAAAACCATATCGAAATTGGGAATGCGACCCCGGCCACTCTGCGTGAACGCTGTTTCGGCAACCACCGCATCACCTTCCCAAAACCAAAGCGGAGCTGATGCGAAAGCCATGGCTCCAAAACCAAGCTGACCAAATACATAGTACACCGCGCGATTAAATCCACGCAACGCATGCTGGAACTGAACCATGTGCCTGTACTCATGGGAGGACAATAAAGTGAGCCAATCGTTTGTGCCTAAAAAATTGTAATCCTGTGAAGGCATCGTAAAATACTCCGATCGCCAGGGAGCCACAGTGACAAACCCGTTTGAAATAGTAGTTTGGTTTTGTAGTAGAATAGAAATTTTTCGAGGAGGGGCTCCTATTGATTTAGCTTCAGGTTCACGTGCATGTTCCATCATATTGGCCACATGCTGTGCTTTGGATTCAAAACCTTTTGGAAAGATGATTCTAAAATTCCCGGTATTAATCTGATTCCACTTCAGTGAAGCCGCATTATTCTCAAGAATAGTGTTTTGAGATTGAGCTGGTGTTAATACGGTGAACACCAGAATTAAACCTACAAATCCAATCCATTTTTTCACTTCGCCAGTCAAAGAAAATTATAATATTGCATTATGATCAAAAAATTAAAAGCCCTGTTTAACCGGTATAAGGAATACGTTCGTGTGGATTTGTTGATGTATGGAGTGTGGATTTTATTGATCATTCTTTATGTAATCTATAAATTAGTCGTTGACTGATTTACAAAAGTATTTCACGAACATTATCCTTAATCTTCACCGCTAATTCATCGGTGGGCAAATCATTCGGATCAGTACCAAACGGATTTTCAATTTCTTCCGCGATCAATTCAACACTTAATAATATAAAAGTTACCAGCACTACAATCAAAATAGTTGAGTAGCCTGCATTAGTTACAAATCCTAACGGTAAGGTGATGATGTATATAAAAATAAACTTTTTAATGAACATACTGTAGTTATAGGGTATGGGCGTATTCCGAATTCGCTCACAAGCACCTAAAATATCCGAAAATTCTTTGAGTTCTTTGTCGACCATAAAAAGCTGATCGCCCGTCAATTCTTTATTATGGTATAATTTGTTGACACGCTCATACATCATGGTGCTTAACTTATTGGGAACATGATTAATCCCCTTGAGTTGATTCTCAAACTCAGCATCGGGTGCATCCAGTTCGGTCATGTCAACACCCTTTCTCAAATGCTCCTTAACCGAAAACACAAAATTAGGAATCATGAGAGCAAACCATTTACGATCTTCAACCGCAGCCTCACTTAAAAATGCTTTTATTTTATGAGAAAGATTGCGCGTATTGTTGACCATGCTTCCCCATAGTTTACGTCCTTCCCACCACCGGTCGTAGGCTGAGTTAATCCTGAATACCAGGAACAAACCAAGTACGATACCAAGAATGGAATGGACAGCAACGGTACTGGAAAACTCACCCTCGTGCAATCGAAACCAATCAAGAATGGTAAAACAAATGATACCTGTATAAAGCGCCATAAAGGTCATGGCGGGCATCAGGGTACGCATAACATGCCTGCTGTAGGAGTGAAAGATGATTGAAAACCAAAGCTTGGGATTATAGGTAACCATAAAACATTGCTGATTTAGCTCAAATAAACCGATTTCAACATATAAATACAACTCACGTAACCTATGTCGGATAATTCCGTACATTTATATCATAGTAATATCATTTTAATATCATTCTTTATGAGCAACGAAAAAACAGTAACACCCATCACAGGCTACCTCATGGCGGCTTTAGTCTTTATTCTATTAGTCATCGGAATTTTTGGTCTTGTAAGGATGCACAATCCAATGTTTATCTGGATTCTGGTGACAGCGATTATCGCTATGCCCGGGTTCTTCTTTATCAACCCGAACGGCTCCATGGTCTTGGTTCTTTTTGGTGACTATAAAGGCACCGTAAAACGAACGGATTCTATTGGGTGAATCCGCTTTACAGTAAAAAGAGAATCTCCTTGCGCGCACGCAATTTTGACAGTGAAAAAATCAAGGTGAACGATAAAGTCGGAAACCCGATTCAGATTGGAGTGATTCTCGTATGGCAAGTGCGTGACACTTTCAAAGCAGCGTTTGAAGTGGATAATTATGAAAATTTTGTACGAATACAAAGCGATGCCGCTGTTCGTACTATGGCAGGCTCCTATCCGTACGACAATTTTGATAATGAAAGCGAGATGACGCTTCGCTCAGGGCACGCTGAAGTAAACAGTATGTTGGAGGACCACTTGAAAAGCAGGCTGGAGATTGCGGGTATTCATGTTATCGAAGCTCGTATCGGATACCTTGCCTATGCCCCTGAAATTGCCAGTGCGATGTTACGCAGGCAGCAAGCCACCGCTGTAGTAGCGGCCCGCTTTAAAATTGTAGAGGGTGCAGTAAGTATGGTGCAGATGGCGATCGATCAGTTGTCGAGAGAGAACATAATACAACTGGACGAAGAGCGGAAAGCCGCGATGGTAAGCAATCTGATGGTCGTGTTGTGTGGCGATAAAGATGCCACCCCCGTAGTGAACACCGGAACATTACACAACTAGTGATTTTATATGAGTCAGTTTCTTTTTGAGGAAGAGCAACGATTCACCCGCCTTGGCTGGATTTGGATCGTTGCCCTTTTTCCACTGATTTTTTTGGCCATCATTTTATCTGCCGATCAAAATCTGAATTTTGAAAAATTTTCAAAATCATTTGGGTTTGCCTTCATTGCTTATGTTCCCTTGCTGGCTATTCTCTTTATTTCAAAACTTCAGGTTCGCATAAATACTCAACAAGTTCAGTATCGGTTTTTTCCACTTCTCTTTC
>JAAUQD010000086.1 GCA_012032815.1 Flammeovirgaceae bacterium | reverse complement strand
AAGTGGGGATTTCCTCATTTTGAGTACAAGGGAATGTTATGTTTCATGGCCGGCTTCAAAGCCCATTGCACTTTTGGATTTTGGAAAGGAGATTTGATGACAGACACTAAACGGGTAATGAAAAATTTGGGCGAAGGTGCTATGGGCCATTTCGGTAAGATTACCAACCTTAAAGACCTTCCCAAAGATGCCATTCTTCTCGACTTGATAAAACAAGCAATCACCCTTAATGAATTGGGTATAAAAATACCTATCAAAACCAGGGCTTCTAAAAAACAGCTGGTGATTCCGGCCTATCTCAAAAATGCACTTTCAAAAAACAAAAAAGCACAGGAGGAGTGGAAGAATTTCAGCTATACTTATCAGAAAGATTACATTGAATGGCTCACCGAAGCAAAGACTGAAACTACCCGAAACAAACGATTGGCAACCGCACTGAAATGGATAGCTGAAGGCAAGGGCAGAAACTGGAAGTATATGTAAAGTGTGTTCCTATTAACTTTCTTGTATGATAGAGTACAAAACAGAAAACGATTTATCCGTTGAAGAATTCAGGCAAATACTGATTGCATCAACACTGGCAGAGCGCAGGCCTGTGGATGAACCCGAGCGACTTTTAAAAATGCTGGAGCATGGAAACCTGATCATTACTGCGCGCGACAATGATAAACTTGTAGGCGTATCCCGGTCGCTGACCGATTTTGTGTATTGTACCTACCTGTCTGACCTGGCCGTTGATCTCACCTACCAGAAGCAGGGCATCGGTAAGGAATTGATACGGCAAACAAAATTGAAGACACCTAAAGCCAAACTGATTTTACTATCGGCCCCGGCCGCTATTCCTTATTATCCAAAAATAGGAATGACGAAATTTGAGCATTGTTTTATCCTGGATGATGTGAACAAACTCACCAAAAATTAAATACTTTTATTAATAATATGACAAGAAAATTAGGAAGAAAAATAAATGGAGGGTTCGCCATTTATTATGGAATGGGAAGTGCACTGGTTTCAATCATGTGTGTGGTGGCTACTGTTGTTTGGATTTATAAGGGAGTGACCGGTGATCCACAATTTTCCTGGTCCGGACTGGCAATTTTCCTAGTGGTAGGCATAGTTATGGGACTGATTGGATTTTCCTTATTGCGTGTCGGCTCTGAAGAAATAGAGAAATGACTTTTTAATACTTACCATACAAATGGAAAAACATTATCAACTTAGCGATTCAGAATTTCAAAACAAGTTTAGAGAATGCACGCTTGATCCTGCACTATTTTCTCATGAAGCCCACCTGCGACTAACCTGGATACACTTGAGAAAATATGGGCTAGAAAAGGCGTGTAAAAATCTTTGTGACCAAATTCAACAATTTGATCGTGTGCACGGGAAAGGTGATAAGTTCAATATGACGGTTACAATTGCAGCTGTCAACGCGGTGAACCACTTTATTCAAAAGAGCAGATCAACTAATTTTTCTGAATTCCTTATTGAATTTCCGAGGTTAAAGCACTCATTTAAAAAACTAATCAGCTACCATTACTCCATTGATATCTTCAACTCAGAAAAAGCAAGAATCAAATACATTGAGCCAGATTTATTGGCTTTTAATTAAGATATGCCCGTCAGCGGACGATCCTGTTCATCAACGGGCGAATAACTTCCAAGAAAAATCTATTTCTGAGCCTAAAGCAACCTTTTTAGGAATGGCACTTCTTTAGCAATAGGAAGTTCCAAATCAAGGTTAATATGCTTAAAAACTATCTACTCGTTGCTTTCCGGAATTTATACCGACAATTATCCTATTCCTTCATTAATGTCTTTGGTTTAGCCATAGGAATTGCTGCCACTATTCTCATCATGCTTTGGGTCAATGATGAAGTCACCTACGATGGCTTTCATGAAAAGAAAGATCATCTGTACAAAGTTTGGTTCAATAGCACTTTTGCTGATGGTATCGGAAGCCAGATATCCATGCCTTACCCTTTACGTGAAGGATTGAAAGCACAGGATGCCGGTATTAAAAATGTGTGCATCACCAACTGGGGCGAAGGAGCGCTTATGACAGTGGGTGAAAAGAAGATCAACTTCGTGGGATTACACGCGAGCGAAGAGTTTCTGGATATGTTTACTTTCCCGTTGATCGCGGGTGACAAGGAGACAGCCCTGAAAGAACCTACATCCATCATTCTCACGGAGTCGACCGCCAAGGCACTTTTTGGCGATGAAGATCCGATGAACCAGATGATCAATATTGAAAATACCTATGACTTAAAAGTAACGGGAGTGATGGCCGACCTTCCGAATAATTCATATTTTTCGTTCAAGTTTCTTATTCCCTTTTCTCATTACTTGACCACACAGAGCTGGATTGACGTTGAGGACTGGGAAAATAATTCGCATCAAATGTATATGGAGTTGCACCCCGGTGCGTCCATTGAAGCGGTTACGGATAATGTTCGCGATCTGATTCAGAAAAATACGGATGATAAAATCTCAAAAAAGAAATCTTTTTTCATCCCATTAGTCAGTGGCGTCTTTACTCAAACTTCGAAAACGGTAAGGTAAAAGGAGGCATGATCGATTACGTGAAATTGTTTACAATAATCGCAGTCTTCATAATCCTTATTGCCTGTATCAATTTCATGAATCTTTCTACAGCTCGATCCGAACGCAGAGCAAGGGAGGTGGGCATTCGCAAAAGTGTTGGATCAAACCGCAGCGAATTGATTTTTCAGTTTTTGGGCGAATCATTGCTCATTACCCTGGTGGCTTTTGTTTTTGGTTTGCTCATCGTTGAGTTGTCAATGCCTTTCTTCAATGATATTGTCAGCAAGAAACTTTCTGTACCCTATTCAAATCCGGTATTTTGGTCGTTAGGTTTTGGCCTGGTGTTGATTACGGGGTTAATATCCGGAAGCTATCCTGCTTTTACTTGTCATCGTTCAACGCGGTAAAAGTACTGAAGGGCAATATTAAAGTTGGCAAAGGCGCATCAACACCCCGAAAAATTTTGGTGACCCTTCAATTTGGTTTTTCAATTCTTCTCATAGTAGGTACTATAGTTATTTATCAACAAATCGAGTATGTCAAAAAAAGAGACATTGGATACGACCGTGAGAAACTGTTGATGGTGTGGACCAATTCCGAACTTGAAAACGGATACAAAGCACTTAAACAAGATTTGATACAATCCGGAGCGGTGGAGTCCATGACCAAATCCAACAGCCCGATTACAGATATCTTTTCATCCAACACCATTGATTGGCCAGGTAAACTCGAAGAGCAACGTGTTTCGTTTACCACAATAGCAACAGAATACGATTACCTCAAAACCATGCGCATCAAGTTACTTGATGGTCGCGATTTCTCGGAAGATTACAAAAGTGATACCCTCTCCTTATTAATCAATAAAAAAGCGCAGGAGATTATGGGAATGGAAGACCCCGTTGGAAAACAGTAACTATGTGGGAATCAGAATTTACAATTATTGGTTTGGTGGAGGACGTATTGATGGCTTCGCCCTACGAGCCTGTTGATCCCATGGTTATCGTGCATAATCCAACCTGGAGCAGCACCATTACCATGAGATTGAGCAAGGATATGGATCTCAAAGATGCCTTGAGCAGAGTAGAAGAAGGTTTCAAAACACACAATCCATCTCATCCGTTTGAGTATCGGTTTGCCGATGTTACGTTCGATAAGAAGTTTTCCACGATAACGATGATTCAGAACCTGGCTAACATTTTTGCAGGATTAGCCATCATCATTACAAGCCTTGGTTTATTCGGGCTGGCATCATTCACTGCCGAGCAACGAACTAAAGAAATTGGAATACGAAAAGTAATGGGTGCCTCAGTGGGTCAATTGATAATCCTGATCTCGAAAGACTTTAGTCGATTAGTTATTCTGGCATTTTTAATTTCTTCTCCGGTGGCGTGGTGGATACTCAACGATTTTTTAGAACGCTATCCATATAGGATAGATATTCCCTTGTGGGCTTTGCCGGTAACAGGCCTTATCGCATTGCTCATTACTCTACTCGTTGTCAGTTCGCAAGCAGCAAAAGCTGCGCTCAACAACCCTGTAAACTCACTAAGAAGCGAATAGTCAGCATCGTATAAATTATTACATTATGATTAAAACCTATATAAAAATACTCTTCCGAAATTTTGTAAAGAATAAATCAACCAGCTTAATCAACACCATTGGGCTTGCCATCGGTTTGACCTGTTGCGTTTTTATTGGGTTGTATGTCTCTGATGAATTGTCGTTTGACAAGCATCATGAAAAGGGAGATCGGGTATACCAGATCATAACCAACGCCTCTTTTGGTGGCGAAAATTTTAAGTGGAACAGCGCTCCAAACAGTGTAGCTCCATATGCACAAAAAGAAATTCCTGAAATCGAAAAAGCGGGAAGAATTTTCTACCACAATTTCAATGGCCAGGCTTTTGTCTCTACCGATGAAGTAAAATCCATGGAAGAACAATTTACGTGGGCCGATCAGGAAATGCTCGATATTCTCTCGTACAATTTCCTTCAGGGCAATAAAGAAAATGCGCTCTCAGCACCCAATCAGGTTATACTGAGCGAAGCTGCCGTCAAAAAATATTTTGGAGACATGTCCAATGTACTGAACGAAGTATTGGTAATCAATAATGATACAGAATTAACGGTTAGTGGAGTATTCCAGAATCCTCCTTCAAACTCCAGATTCCAAAGTCCTATGATTGGATCATTTTCTACCCATTTCTTTTCTAAAAATGAAAACCTCTCGTGGAGTAACGCAAGTTTTCAAACCTATTTTCTGATTAACTCTAATGCGCATCCATCTGATGTGGAGGGGAAACTCAATGATATTCTTAGTCAAAATATTCCTTCTGAAGATCAGTGGTTTACATTAGAACTGAAACCATTACATGATCTTCATCTATATATGGGGGATATTCAGGATGCCGCACAAATTCCATCAGGAGATATTAATCAGGTTAAAATACTTATTGCGCTTGGCTTGATTGTTCTTCTCATTGCGGTTGTTAATTATGTCAATCTATCAACAGCTCAAAGTCAAAAGCGTTTCAAAGAAATTGGTGTAATCAAATCCCTTGGTGCATCCCGAATCCAATTGATCAAGCAATTTTTATTTGAGACATCAATGTATGTGTTCGTAGCACTTGTATTAGCTATTCAGTTTGTACTTGCTTTATTACCAATTTTTAATGCCATCACAGGAAAGAGTCTTTCTGAAAGTGGTTTGGTAAGTACTTTCTTTTTAGGAATTGTACTTTTATTTTGGGTGGTCATCAGCGCTTTGGCAGGTTTCTATCCTGCTTTTTACTTATCAGGTTTCTCCCCCAAACGCGTTTTAAAAATATCATCGGTAAGCACATCCGGATCGTGGCTTCGTAGAGGCTTGGTCATAACTCAATTTAGTCTCTCTATTATTCTAATTATTTGCACAATCGTATTGTATCAACAACTTTCTTTCATTCGTTCAAAAAATCTGGGATTTCAGCCAGAGCAAGTAATTGCTGTACTGACTACAGGCGCTGAAAGTTCTTCACAGATAAATGCACTAAAGATTGAGTTGGGTAAACTAAATGATGTGAACACTACAACTCGATCTCAGGCTTTTCCGGGAATAAGTGCCAGTGGTCGTACGTTGAGAAAATCCGAAGCAAGTGAATCCAGTTTAGCAATTCAAACCGTTCGGGCCGAATCAGAAATCACCGATGTCTTAAGTATTCATCTTTTAGCTGGTTCGTCACTGCCACTCGATAAACAAAAAGAGGACACCACTATTCAGGTTTTGCTCAATAAAACAGCCATCGAGTATTTGGGGTACACCCCTGAAGAAGCGATTGGAATGCGTGTAAGTGCTGGATTCCAATACCCGGTTGAAATAGTTGGTGTGGTGGATGACTTCCATTTCAGCTCATTGCATGAAAAGATCGGAGCTTATTGTTTTCACAATGCACGCACTGAAGGCTACAACTATTTGCTTGTGAAAATCCAATCGACCAACCTCCCTCAAACTATTCAAGAAATTGGAAATACATTTAAGGAAGTAATTCCAACAGACTTTCAGTTTAGTTTTATTGATCAGCGAATTGAAACTCTTTATTATAAGGATCAGCGAATGGCAGACCTGGTACTAATATTTTCAAGCCTGGCAATATTCATAGCCTGTTTGGGTTTGTATGCGCTAGCGGCTTTCGCCACCGAGCAGCGAACCAAAGAAATAGGTATCCGAAAAGTTTTTGGCGCATCAGTCTCTCAGGTTATTAAGATGTTGTCAGCTGATTTTATGAAGCTTGTTGTGGTTTCGTTTGTCATTGCTGCCCCAATCGGATACTATGTCATCAACGGATGGCTTGAGAGTTTTGCTTATCGAATTGACATTAATCTATTGGTTTTCGTTTTGGCCGGCATTATTTCTATAGTTATTGCCTCCCTTACCATTGCCCACGAAGCGTTTAAAGCAGCACGGGCAAATCCGGCTAATTCGCTAAAAAGTGAGTAAAAAATAATTTGAACTAAAATTCTTCAACCATGATTCGAAATTATTTTAAAGTCGCATTCAGAAATATTTTTAGAAGCAAATTAACTTCATTCATAAACATAGCTGGACTGTCTCTGGCCATTTCCAGTTGTATTCTCATCTACCTATACGTGGCTGACGAAACGAGTTATGAACAACATCATAGCAAGTCCGACCGGATATATCGAATCACCCGGGACTTTATTTCTGCCGATGGTTTAACGAATCTGAGATTGGGAAATGTAGCACCACCTATCGGACCACTCATAAAATCCGATTATGGAGAAATTGAAGTAATGGCAAGGGCAATCAATTTTGGATTGGTGATCGGACTGGAAGAAAACGGAGAGCTGACTAAAAACTTTAGAGAAGAACGTTTGTTTGTTGTTGAGCCGGATATCTTCCAAATTTTTGACATTGATTTAATTAATGGTGAACCCACCAAGGCTCTTGACCGGCCTTTTACCATTATGCTGTCGGAGCAAACTGCTCGAAAATTCTTTAGTGGTGGTGAAAATCCATTAGGAAAAAGACTCCGTGCAAATAATCAATTTGATTTGGAAATCACAGGTATCTATAAGGACTTCCCCTCCCAATCCCACTGGCATCCCGACTACATGGTATCGTTCAGCACTATGAATGATGATAACATCTATGGCCGGACAAGACTGGAAACCAGTTGGGGCAATAATGCTTTCGGCACGTACGTCCTCTTGAAAGAAGGAACTGATGCTGCTCAACTTGAAAACAAACTTCCTGAATTTATCAACAAACATTTTGGTCTTTTTGCAATAGCCAACTGGGGTGCACCTGCCGATTTCGATGCATCAAAGCGCACTAAACTACATGTACAAAAGGTATCTGACATTCACCTTCACTCCCACCTTGATGACGAACTCGAAGTAAACGGGAACATCAACAATGTGTATATGATGAGTGTAATCGGTCTGTTTATAATTTTAATTGCCTGCTTTAATTTCATAAACCTGTCTACCGCCAGAGCGGCCAAGCGATCAAAAGAAGTAGGACTGCGCAAAGTTGTCGGAGCCGTACGAAATCAGTTGGTTTGGCAATACCTGAGTGAATCAGTATTGGTTGCTTTGTTGGCATTAGCGATTGCCCTTCCATTTACTCAGATGGGTTTGGTATGGCTAAACAGCTTTACTCAAAAAACGCTTTCATTTGGTATCTCCGATTTTCTTTTACTCTCAGTCACGATTGTCGTAACTATTTTCATCGGGTTAATGGCCGGAATATACCCTGCATTTATAGTCTCCTCATTTAAACCCGTGCTTACTCTTAAGGGGCAATCTGCTACGCAGGGAAAGGGACTGGTGAGGAAGGCTCTGGTAATTTCGCAATTTGCTATTTCAATAGTTCTGATCATTGCAACAGTGGTTACGATGCAACAACTGAACTTTCTGAACCACCGAAATCTTGGCTACGACAAAGATCAAGTCATTTCCATACCTTATTATCGGGAGTTGAATAACTCCTACGATGCGTTTCGTCAACAACTTTTGTCATCGTCAACGATAAAAAATACATCCCGTTCCTCAAGGATTCCTACTGGCCGACTTCTGGATTCTGCCGGAGCTCCTGATGTAGCTATGGGAGATAGTGTGGTTTCAACGGATGTGGTCTTGAAAATGGTAGCCACTGATCATGACTTTTTCGATACCTACTCGATTAGTGTGGCCGCTGGGCGAACATTTTCAAAAGAAATCCTTACCGATGATTCGTTGGCTTTTGTCATCAATGAAGCGGCTGCCCATGAAATAGGTTGGGAAACCGTTCGTGACGCTGTTGGTAAAGAGTTTCACTATGGAGGCACGAATGGAACATTAATTGGGGTAGTTAAAGACTTTCACTTTGAATCATTACATCAACGAATTATTCCAATGGTTTTCTTTCCAAGCCCATCAAACCAGTACGGAAATGTTTCGATAAAAATAGGAGCCTCTGACATGCAACAAGGTTTGGCTCATATCGAAAAAGTATGGAAAGAGTTTCTTCCCGCCAGGCCATTTGAATATGACTTTGTTAGTGAGTTTTACCGTGACCTCTATCAGGAGGAGGCCGATCAGAATCAACTGTTTGTCATCTTTTCCGTGCTGGCTATACTCATTGCCTGCCTTGGTCTCTTCGGGCTAACCACTCACACCACCCTGCAACGGGTAAAAGAAATTGGCATACGCAAGGTGCTGGGAGCTAATGTGCCCAACGTCCTCACGCTCCTTTCGCGGGAAATTGTCATACTGGTTTTACTGGCTAACCTGATCGCCTGGCCCATAGCGTGGTACTTTCTTTCCTCATGGTTGGGCTCATTTGCCTATCATATTGAACTCAGCGTACTGGTTTTTGTTCTGGCTGCCGTGGTATCCATCCTAATCGCTCTGTTCACGGTAAGTACACAAACGATCAAGGCAGCGTTAAGCAACCCGGTGAATGCGCTGCGGTATGAGTGACCTTACTTGACCTGATGGCTAGCTGGAAAATAATCTAAAAAAAATAACCATGTTTTGGTTTTCACGTTTTAAAACCATTTAATTTTGTACAAATTTTTTAGATGCCTCTTTTCAATTTAAACCACTACCTGAATTGAAGAACGTCTTTACCCTCGTGGAGACCAAGGGTTTCCATGTCTACTTCCTCTCCTTACACCTGATTATCAATCGCCTTTACTTCGGTCATATCCGAAGGCAAATCCGGATTTGATACTGCCTTAGCCCGGACAGTAAACTCATCCTGAAGCAGGCTGAGCGTTGGTGCAATGCACCCAAATAATTCATTTTTAATTCATATAATAATTAAAGGTTTGAACACGAACGATATTATCATTCGGGTTGCCACTCCCGATGACAAACATTACGCTGAGGCCATCACTACCGAAATGGCAGAATCGGCCAAAGCCCGTGGTACAGGTATTGCCCAACGTACTCCCGAATATGTCCAGAAAAAAATGGAAGAGGGTAAGGCCGTTATCGCTACTACCTCCAACGGAACCTGGGTTGGCTTCTGTTACATTGAAGCCTGGGAACATGAAAAGTATGTTGCGAACTCAGGACTTATTGTTTCTCCTGCCTTCCGTAAGGAGGGTGTTGCCACCGGCATAAAGAAAAAGACATTCGAACTATCACGAAAGAAATATCCCGAAGCCAAAATTTTCGGGCTTACTACCGGCCTTGCCGTTATGAAAATCAACTCAGAGCTTGGTTATGAACCGGTAACCTATTCCGAACTGACAACTGATGAGGAATTTTGGAAAGGTTGCCGCAGCTGCGTAAACTTTGAAATTCTGATGAGTAAGAACAGGTCGAACTGCCTTTGTACTGCCATGATGTACAAGGATCCTGCAAAAGAATTGCCCAAACTTGAAAAAGTAGTGGCCATGCGAACACCCATACGCAAAAGAAAGAAGAGGAAGTTTGCCAACAACTTCCGGTTGTTCGAACGGTGGATTCGCTTTAAACGTCACGTACTTTTGAACGAGCGTAAAAAGAAAAGCGGACAGGATTCGCCAGAAAAGAAATCAATTTTGAGTTTTTTGTATTTCTGGTAAAATGAAAAAGAAAATTGTACTTGCTTTTAGCGGAGGGCTCGACACCTCCTACTGCGCTTTATTCCTATCGAAAGAATTGGATTATGAAGTGCACACACTTACTGTAAATACAGGCGGTTTTGATGCACAGGAAATCAAATCCATTGAAAATCGGGCGAGAAGCTTAAGTGTATCGAGTCACACTACGGTAAATGAAACTGACTCATATTACACTAAGGTAATCAGGTATCTGATTTTCGGAAATGTCTTGAAGAACGGAACATACCCACTTAGCGTAAGCGCGGAACGGATGTCACAGGCGTTGGCGGTTGCTCGTTTTGCAAAAGAAACAAACGCGAAAGCCGTGGCGCACGGAAGCACCGGTGCTGGCAATGATCAGGTAAGGTTTGATATGGTAATTCAAATTCTTGCTCCT
>JAAUQD010000193.1 GCA_012032815.1 Flammeovirgaceae bacterium | reverse complement strand
TATCTGGAGCGGACGACCGCAGCGTGGACCAACAGCACCACTTGGAAATTATAAAGTACGAATGACTACGGGCAGTTATTCACAGACTCATCCCTTCACCATTAAAATCAATCCGAACCTTGAAGAGGTTACCGAAGCAGATTTGAAAGCGCAATTTGATCTGGCAATGAAAATCCGGGATAAAGAAAGCGCAGCTAATGAAGCAGTCATTAAAATACGGAACATCCGGAAGCAGGTAAACGCGCGACTTGATGAAGCGAAGGATCAGCAACTGACCGATGCATCAAAGCCATTGCTGGAAAAATGAAAGTGATTGAGGAAGACCTGTATCAGGTGAAAAACCAAAGTGGCCAGGATCCGCTGAATTTTCCAATCAAACTCAACAACAGGTTATCCTCTTTGCGGAGAAGTCTGGAAACGGGTGATGCCCGGCCTACAGATGGAGCGTATAAAGTTTTTGAAGAATTATCTGCGGAGTTGACGGGCCATCTGAACAAGTTGGATGCCGTAACAAAAACGGAGTTAGTTAATTTTAATACGTCCTTGACGGCAAAGAACCTTAAATCGATTAAAAACTGACTCTTATACCAGCGAGACAACCAAATCTTCAGCACCTACGAGCGTTCCTTCTTTAAGGTGGAGCGATTTGATTTCTGAGTTCTCATTGGCAACAATGGTCGTTTCCATTTTCATAGCTTCAATGACGAACAACGGAGTATTCTTTTTAACCTTTTGTCCTTTCTTCACGAGCACTTTGGACAAAATCCCTGCAAGGGAGCGCCTATTTGTTTCGTGTTGCCTGCTTCTGCTTTCTCGTTTTCAATTTTTGTGATCTTAAGCGATCTATCCAGCACATCAATATTGCGGGTTTGCCCGTTTACCTGAAAGAAAACGGTGCGTAGGCCCTCTTCATTGGGTGGACCCACCGAGAGAAGTTTTACGATGATGCTCTTTCCTACCGCGATATCAATAATCGCCTCTTCATTTTCTTCCATACCATAAAAGAAATTAAGTGTAGGAATTTTTGATACGTCTCCAAACTCCAAATGCTTTTTGCGTGTGTCTTCATAAACTTTGGGGTAGAGTTTCCAGGAAAGAAAATCGGTGAACACCAGCGGCCGGTCA
Source organism: Flammeovirgaceae bacterium (assembly GCA_012032815.1). Classification (GTDB taxonomy): domain Bacteria; phylum Bacteroidota; class Bacteroidia; order Cytophagales; family Cyclobacteriaceae; genus ELB16-189. The sequence goes on along the minus strand of JAAUQD010000193.1, from coordinate 2,332 downwards.
AACTGCGGTTGGAATTTCTTTTTGAATTCAGGAAACTCCTTTTCGAAATCAACCGGCTTCAAGTGCGCATTGGGCCGGTCAGTAAAAGGTTTTTTCCCTTTTAGCACCAGCTGCTGCAATTTTTTTGGAAATCCTCCGGGCGGTTGACCGAGATCACCGACAAAAAACGCCTGTACCGATTCCGGAAAAGAAATCGAGTCCCCTTTAGTAAGGATGTCATCGCGGGTAAGCCCATTGGAAACCATATATAAGGCAAGGTCACCCACTACTTTAGAACTGGGCGTAACTTTAACGATGTCACCAAAGAGTTCATTGACTTCCGCATACCTTTTTTTGATGTCATCAAATTTCTCCATCAACCCAAGACCTCGGGCCTGCGGGCCAAGGTTTGAATATTGTCCGCCCGGAATTTCATGTTGAAACACTTCGGCTGTCCCCGCACGCAATCCTGATTCAAACGGATAATAATATTCGCGCACAATTTCCCAGTAATTTGAAAAACTGTTGAGCGAAGAAATATCATACTTGTTTTCCCGCTTATGACCGCGCATCATTTCAACAATAGCGTTGAAGTTGGGTTGTGAGGTTAGACCTGAGAGTCCGCCCAGCGCTACATCCACTACATCCACACCCGCTTCAATCGCTTTCAGATAGGTTGCACTTTGAAGCGAGGAGGTGTCATGCGTGTGGAGATGGATGGGAATTTTCACTTCATCGCGAAGCGCTGAAATCAATTCAGTTGCCGCGTATGGCTTTAACAAGCCCGTCATATCTTTAATGGCGAGGATGTGCGCACCGGCATCCTCGATTTGACGTGCCAGCTTTACGTAATAGTCCAGCGAATATTTTTTTCTGCTCGTATCGAGAATATCTCCCGTATAACAAATGGAAACTTCGGCCAGTCCTTTGGTTTTCTTTCGTACGAACCGGATGCACGGCTCCATGTTTTTGAGCCAGTTGAGCGAATCAAAAATGCGGAACACATCAATCCCCTCTTCCCAGGATTTCTCCACCAAAGACTCAATCAGGTTATCTGGATATGCGGTGTACCCAACTCCATTCGATCCGCGAATGAGCATTTGCAATAAAATGTTAGGAGCAGCCGCCCGTACTTCGCGAAGTCTGCGCCATGGATTTTCGTAAAGAAAACGCATGCACACATCAAACGTAGCGCCTCCCCACATTTCAAGGCTGAAGGTTTGCGGATGATGACGAGCAAAACTTTCTGTCACCTTCAGCATGTCGATGGTACGCATGCGTGTAGCGAGCAGCGATTGATGTGCATCACGAAGGGTGGTGTCCGTGTAGTGAATCTTTTTTTCCTTTCGGAGCCATTCACTGAATTTTTCCGGACCCAGTTCTGTCAATTTATCTTTTGTACCTTTTGGATAGGCCGAATCGGAATTGTAGTCAGGAATTACGGCTGTTCTGAATAACTTTGTTTTGTCAACGGCTTTCACATCCGCATTGCCATTGACAATGACATCGGCTAAGAACTTCACCGTTTTTGTTGCGCGATCCTGACGGTGATCAAATTCAAAGAGCTCTTTGTGATCCTGAATAAAATTTACCGTTGCCTTTCCTGCTTTGAATAAAGGATGGCGGATGATGTTTTCAAGGAACGGCACATTAGTAATCACACCGCGTGTACGGAATTCACGAAGCGCCCGGTACATTTTCCGGCTAGCTCCGTCCAGCGTACGCGAGTGTGCCGAGACTTTCACCAACATGGAGTCGAAGAAAGGACTGATCTTCATGCCCTGGTATAAACTTCCCGCATCGAGGCGGATGCCGAATCCTCCGGCACTCCGGTAGGTGAGGATCGTACCATAGTCAGGCTTGAAGTCATTTTCAGGATCTTCAGTGGTGATGCGGCATTGCATGGCAAACCCGTTGATGTGCAATGACTCTTGCGAAGGAATTTTTATCTGCTCATCTGAAAGTTTGTACCCTCCGGCAATAAAGATTTGTGCTTTGATGATGTCGATACCCGTAACCATTTCGGTCACGGTATGTTCCACCTGTATGCGTGGATTTACTTCGATAAAGTAAATGGCGTTCTTTTTATCTACCAGAAACTCCACCGTACCCACATTGTCATACTTGACAGCCCGCGTAATCTTAAGCGCGTAGTCGTATAGCTTTTCGCATACTTCTTTTTTAAGCCCATACGAAGGAGCAACTTCCACTACTTTTTGAAACCTGCGCTGTACGGAGCAATCGCGTTCAAACAAGTGGACAGAATTGCCGTGCTTATCGGCAACGATTTGAACTTCCAGGTGCTTGGGGTCTTCAACATATTTTTCTATAAATACTGTCCCATCGCCAAAGG